>CAZSYU010000074.1:0-20585 GCA_964611345.1 uncultured Pseudomonadales bacterium | reverse complement strand
GCACTACGGTGCTAATGCGTACGTTATCTCCTGGCCGTCAGTTGAGTCTGGCGCGTTGCCGCTCGAGGGCGGCGTTGCTGTGGCTTATCATCGTGAAATAGCGGCAGCGGCAGACCCTGAGGCCAAGCGTCGTGAGCTGGAGGACGCGCTGCGCGCTAACCGATCGCCTTACAGTCGTGCAGAGTCATTCTCTGTGCACGAACTCATCGACCCCAGAGAAACCCGGCCAGTACTGGCACAGTGGATAGACTGGGTGCAACCGCAACTCGCGGTACTGCGCGAGCCGGTGCGGTTCGGTATACGACCCTAAGGCACCACTCGCCAGCAATAGCGCGTATAATGGCGGGCTGGTATTACACAGAAGTTTCGGAGCCCTTTCATGAGTTATTCCTTCGACGGCAAAGTTGCCATCATCACTGGTTCTGGCGGCGGCCTCGGTCGTTGTCACGCCCTCGAACTTGCCAAGCGTGGCGCCAAGGTTGTCATCAACGATCTGGGCGGTTCCATGGATGGCACCGGCGGTAACTCCGAAGCGGCGGAAGCCGTAGTTGCAGAGATCATCGCAGCCGGTGGCGAAGCCATTGCCAACGGCGGCAGCGTATCTGACCCGGACGGTGCAGCCAGCATTGTCAAAGACGCCATGGACAAGTGGGGTCGCATTGACATTCTGATAAACAACGCCGGAATTCTGCGCGACAAGAGCTTCGCAAAAATGACCATGGCCGATTTCAAGGTAGTGATTGATGTGCACCTTATGGGCTCCGCGATGGTAACCAGTGCGGTCTGGCCGATCATGAAAGAACAGAACTTTGGTCGTATTGTAATGACCACCTCACCGTCTGGCTTGTTTGGTAACTTTGGTCAGGCGAATTATGGCGCGGCGAAGCTGGGTCTCGTTGGCATGATGAACACCTTGAAGATCGAGGGCGCGAAGAACAATATCCACACCAACGCTATTGCTCCTGTTGCCATTACGCGCATGACAGAAAATCTTATTCCGGAAGCTGCGCACGAGTCACTAGGGCCCGAGCATGTTACTCCAGCCGTGGTTTACCTCTGCACTGAGGACGCACCTAACGGTGTGACCATTCAGGCCGCCGGGCGGAAATATTCAGTGGCCGTAACCGTTGAAAACGAGGGCGTTACCTTTAAAGACGATGCCTCCGTAGAAGATATCGCTGCGCAGTTTGAAGCCATCAGTGATATCGCCGCCTCAAAACCGCGCGGCATGCTCTCGCTTAGCTAGGCTGGTTGCGCAATGCCCGGCGTCGTCTTTTCTCTGGTGCTGTCCTTCATGGTGGCGGGGGTCGTCTGGCTGCTGTTTGGAGCTCGTGTGCAAATAAGCCGCGAGCCCGAACAAAACAGCGTGCTAAATTTTTTCCTCTACTTGCTTATCACCCTGCCGTTTGCCATTGCCATCGCATTCTACGTGCTGCAGTAACCAAGGCGCGCAGTGAAGCTTGATCTCGATCCCGGTACCGTCAAAGGGTTTCTACACCCGGAAGAGGGTGCGCGCCTGTATGCGTTAGGTGAACAGGCGGCCGCGCTAGGGCCTTGCCTGGAGGTAGGCAGCTACTGCGGCAAATCAACGGTGTACCTGGGGTCTGGCGTGCGCGCTGGCGGCGGGCAGCTCTTCGCGCTCGATCATCACCGTGGTTCTGAGGAGCACCAACAAGGCGAGGGTTACCACGACCCTGAACTGTTCGATGCAGAAACTGAGCGCATGGATTCGCTACCGACATTCCGCCGCACGTTGTTTCGTGCAGGGCTCGAGCAACATGTGATCCCGGTGGTCGCCAGTTCTGCGCAGCTCGGCGTTGTCTGGCGCATTCCGTTAGGTCTGGTGTTTATTGATGGTGGCCATAGCTTTGCCGCGGCTGAAACTGATTTGCGTGCCTGGATGGGCCATGTTCTGCCTGGCGGTTACCTCGCGATTCACGATATTTTTGCCAGTGAAGCCGAAGGCGGTCAGGCACCTCGAACCATTCTTGAACACGCGGAAGCGAGTGGTCTGTTTGAGTGCAGGGAAATGACGCAGACACTGGGTGTGTTGCGGCGTAAACAGATTAGCTAAACCTGCTCTGGCGCCGAGGTTATGGCGTCAAACGCTTGCATCCAGGTTGGTAAACACTCCTTTCGCCGGTGTTAATCCATACAATGTATCTGCAGCCAGTAACACGGCACCCGCTGTCCAGGTTGGCCGTTCATCTGGCCACAGCGCATCATCCCGGGTGACATAGCCCGTCCACCAACTACCATCCGGTTCCTGAAACCGGGCCAGATTCTCAAGCAGTCTGCGGGCTTTTAGGCGCTGACCATTCACACACAGCGCCATACTTAGTTCGCAGGTTTCAGCAATCGTGACCCAGGGTTCATCGCTCACGCAGCGACAACCAACATCGGGTTCAACAAACTCATCCCAGCGCGACTGTAGGCGCTGACTAGCGTTCGCACCACGGACAATTCCCGTTAACACCGGATAAAACCAGTCCATGGAATAGCGAGCTTTTGATTCCCAGGTGCGATCGAAGCGTTCGGGTTTGTTGCGTACCGCATCACCCAGTTTGTATTTGGCGGTTTGCATGTGACTGATTGGTAAGTCCAGCACTCGTGCGATATGAATTGCACATCCCAGGCTGCGATAGATTGAACTACAGCCTGTAAGTAGTGCATCACGATCAATACCCTTTTTAGTATCGACGGCCCAATGGATATCGCCGTGCTCGGTTTGTAGCTGCAGTACGAAATCGAGAGCCGCACTCACCGTAGGCCACATTCGCGTCAGAAAATTCTTGTCGCCGGTAAGCAGATACTGATGCCAGACCCCAGTTGCCGCGTAAGCGACGAAGTTTGTTTCAGCCCGAGTGGCGTCTGCTGGTGCACCGTCTCGGTAGGCGGCAAGCCAACTTCCATCCGAACGTTGCAGCTGTGCGAGCCATTCGTAGGCGCGTTCCGCTTCCGCTAAATAGCCGCCAATGGCCAAGCCCATAGCAGCTTCAACATGGTCCCATGGGTCGACGATGCTGCCTTCGAACCAAGGAATCGCGCCATCGGGGAGTTGCAGACGAGCGATGTAGTCCGCGGTACGATCCAGTGCTTGCTTATCCATCGACAACAGACCGCTGGTTGTTACGCGGACGTTCACCATTGATGTAGTACATGGCCACGCTCTTGCCCATCAATGGATTGAGGAGTTTTTCTAATAATTGGGTGAGTGCTGGCTTGTGCATCAGGTCCCATACCAGCAATCGGTGGTAGGCCTTAACCAAAGGGTTAGTGTCGGCGCTTGACCAAAACAAACACTTCAGCCACCAGTACGGTGAGTGCAACCCATGGGCGAAGTGTTTGGCATAACGAAAAAATCCGAACTCTTCGACTTGCTGGTTTAGAACCTGCTCTTGGAAGATACGCAGGTGTCCGCCGGGTACTTCGTGATAAGCCCGCGACAGTTTCCAGCACACCCATTCGGGCCCAAAGCGCGGGACACTCAGTGCAAACACGCCCCCAGTAATCAGCACGCGACGAATTTCTTTCAGCATGCCGATATAGTCGGCAATGTGTTCGAGCACCTCGGAACAGATCACTACATCGAAGGTGTTGTCTGCAAAAGGCAGGTGGAGTCCGCTCGCCTCGACAAAATTGAGCGAGTGATTGCCGGTCTCGGTTACGGCAAAGTCTGCCTTGCGTGACCTTGCAGTGAGCATGTCATCACGACTGAGATCCATGCCGATGACCTGGGCACGCGCCTGCACCCAGATATCGATGCTGTGGCGCCCCTCACCGCAACCAAGATCAAGCACCTTTAAGGCATCGAGGTTAGGTAGCTGTGTGAGCTGGATAGTCGAAAGGCTCATGAGACGATTACCCTTCTGTACAGATCGATCATCTGCTCGGCAGCACTTTGCCAGTTAAACATCTTCAGAATGCGCTCCCGTCCCGCTATGGCGAGAGCTTCACGGCGTGTGTCGTTGGTCAGTAACTCGTGAATGCCGTTGGCTAGTGCCATTGCATCGCCCGCCGGTACGACTACAGCTGCGTCGCCTACAACTTCTGGCAGCGCACCGCCGTCAGTACTAACTACGGGCACTCCACATGCCATTGCCTCGCCCGCGGGCAGGCCGAAGCCTTCGTATTCGGATGGGACAACAGCGATGCAGGCTGAAGCATAGAGCTTACAAATTTCCGCAGCCTCAATACCGCCACGAAAGGTAATGGCATTCTGCAGTTGCAGTTCTTCAATTAGCGCTTCGGTGGGTCCGCCGGGCTTGGGTTTGCCAATGATTGTCAGGCGAATTCCGGGGTGCTTGTTGCGCAGAGTTGCGAGTGCACGGACGAGATGCGTTGTGCCTTTTAACGGCTGATCGGCGCTGGCTGTGCTGATAAGTTGCAAGGGGTTTGGTGTGATGTCGTGACACGGATAGAACTGATTGGTATCGATCCCGTTGTGTACTACATGAATATTGTCTTTGTTGATCGCAAACGCCTCAGCAATGTCAGTTCTGGATGACTCACTGACCGTGACTATGTGGCGTAGCTGTCTTGCTACTCTGGTTTGCATCCGTAAAAAACTGTGCCAACGGCGGATAAACAGGCGCGAGGTGAGATCTGGCGCGTGGGCGAGGGCAATGTCGCGATCTGAAGTAATGGGGTGATGAATGGTAGTGAGCAGCGGTATGCCGCGGCGTTGCACGGTAAGTAGTGCCGAGCACAGACTCTGGTTATCGTGCACGATGTCGAACTTGTGGCCGTGCTGTTGTAGCCAGGGCAATAAGCGCAAGCCAAACGTATATGGCTCTGCAAAACCACCGGTTAACATCGACCACCACTCGAAAGTGTCTGCCCGGGAGCGCAGATGCTCAAGTTTCAAGGCGCGCACGTGATTGGGGTGATTAAACAAGTCGAGGCTGGGTAGTTTCACTAGCTCAACCGCCGGGTCGAGGTCAGGGTAAGGCGGCCCGCCTATGACGGTCACACTGTGACCTGCACCTACGAGCGCCGCTGACAAATGCTTGAGATAAATGCCCTGGCCGCCGCTGTAAGGGTTGCCGCGATACCCAAGCAGGGCGATGCGAAGCGTGGCGGCAGACATAAAGCGTAGACATCAAACTGAACAACGCGGAATTGTACGTGCTGCGCGGTGTGGCGCAAGCCGGGCACCAGGCTCCGTTACGAAGGCCTAGAGCGACCGATTAGGTAGGGCGATCAAAGCGATTTCGCTGGTCGATACGTCAACCCGTTCAGGACCATAGCTTGGCTCCTGATGCTGTTCGGTATAAACGTGGGAATACAGTTGCGCCACCCACACCTTGCCAGCCTCCGACTTGCGCAGGAAGTGCAGGCCTTCGCTGATGTAAGGGCTGACCTTCTGGTAGAAAAAGGCAGGGTAGGTGCTGCGCAGATGGCCCGGATTTGCATAGCCCATGCGCTCCGCGTCACCGTTTTCCTGAAACTCGGCAAACAGGTGTGCGAGCTTCTGCAGGTAACGCGGGTCTGCCAGTTGGCCGATAAGATCGGCGGCGCGAACCAGCCCGCCGAGATCCCCGGCGCCACCGGTAGACTGATAAAACGCCTCATTAGGCACCGGGAAACGGGTCATTTCGATGTAGTCGGAAATAGCCGCCACGTTCAGCAGTGGTTCTGTGGCGAAGCGCTGTTCCACAAACATACGGCTGCGCGAGACGTGATAGGGCGCCATGGAAGCGTCTGTGGCACCAGGTACTGGCGACACGCGATTACCTTCGTGATCGCATAGATAGTCGCCTTCCACATCGTCTCTTAATACGCCGCGCAGGTAACCAATGTCATGAAACAACATGGCAACAATGGCATGCACCCAATCTTCTGGCGAGACATCACCCTGGCATGAGATGCGACCCCACAGAATGGCTTGGCCAACGTCGGTGACCAGCACGGTGTGATTGATATCGTGATAGGCGGCATCGCAGTTCGACAGGTTTTCGAGCGCAGTGCGACAGGCCTGTTCGAGGACGCCTTCCAGTTTGTGTCGCCCACCCGGAAACGCCTGTCTAAAACAGGTCAACAGGTGCTCCACAAAAGCATCAGTGACTAATCGCTGTGGGTTAAACATGGCCTCTCTCTGGATCCAGCTCCTTGGATGCGGCAAGAGTAATAAATACACAGGGTATTGGGCGTGTTGTAGCTCACAGTCACTGTGGTGCGTCAGCAAATCAGCGGCAATGAGTGACGCGTCCGTCAAGGATTTACATCTATAACAACTTAATTGCTTATATAGGGACAGCCCAGGGGCGATAGCGTCACTGTTCGTTTTGTTGGTTTATTAGTATTCTGCATGTATATAGAAACTTAAATGAGTTTGGTTCATGTCACACATTGAATTGCGCCATTTGCGGACCCTGGTGGCACTGCGCGATACCGGTAGCCTCGTTGAGGCAGCCGAGCGGGTGTTCTTGACCCAGTCAGCCTTGTCGCATCAGCTCAAAGATCTTGAAAACCGGCTCGATTGTGCGTTGTTTATCCGCAAAACCCGACCGGTCCGATTTACGGCCGCTGGCAATCGGCTGCTGCAGCTGGCCGATGAAGCCTTGCCGGCAACCTATGCTGCAGAGCAGGACATCCAGGCGCTGGCGGGAGGAGAAACCGGGCGGCTGTTCATGGCCATCGAATGCCACAGCTGTTTCGAATGGTTGCTGCCAACGCTAAACGCCTATCGCGAAGCTTTTAGCGAAGTAGAACTGGATATCGCGAGTGGCTTTCACTTTGCCGCCTTGCCTGCGCTTGCGCGCGGCGATCTCGACCTGGTGATCACCGCTGATCCGGTGCCAGACGATAACACCCACTACGAACCGCTATTTTCTTACGAGGCCCTGGTTGCTATTGCCAATGACCACTCGCTTGCTGCCAAAGAATGGCTGGAACCGGAGGACTTTCGTGCAGAAACGCTGATTACCTATCCGGTAGACCGCGATCGGCAGAACATTTTCACCGACTTTCTGGTACCCGCTGGTATTGAGCCGGCTGGCGTCCGCACCGCTGAACTCACCACCATGATGATTCAACTCGTTGCAAGTGCACGAGGCGTGTGCTGTTTGCCCAACTGGGCGCTGCACGAGTATATGGAAAAGTCTTACGTGGCAACGCGTTCCCTCGGTGAAGAAGGCTTGTGGCCCACGCTCTATGCCGCGGTGCGGGCAGATCAGCGAGATGCGAGTTTTATGCAGGGGTTTTTTTCTACTGCCCGTGAAACCAGCTTTGGGCATCTGCACGGCATCGTGCGTGTTATCGATGAATAACTGCCGTCGATGGCTGGATTTGTCTAGGGCACCCGGTGACTGTGCTGCCAGGCGCCGTCTTTAAGTTCGAACAGATCGCGCTGATGGACACCGCTAGATAACTCCAGACGCTCGATGCGCAGAGGGTGCAGGTACACCCCAATGGCGCTGGCTGGCGCCGCAGTTGGCGTTGGTTGGTCAGCAGCAAGGCCAGCTTCGAGTAGCGCACGATTCACGGCTGAGCTCTGTGGATGGTTTTGATACAGCCAGTCGAGTTTTTTCGGAATGTCGGGACGTAATTGCCAGCTGTCGCGAACAATGTTGTCATCGATGCGTTGCCACTCTACGCGTAGTCGGTATTGCACTTCGATACTGGGCATATAGATGAACAGGCTGGCTGTTGGTCGTTGTTGTAACTCGAACCATTTTGGCGAGGTGGCACTGAAGAACAGCGACAATTGGTTGTGCGTCTCACGCAAGACCAGTGTGCGTTGTTCGGCGTCACCGTCTGCGTTGACTGTGCCCAGAGCACACACGGCAGCCCACCCATCTTTTTGTTCGCGTGCACTCGCTCGATCGGTGGCTAGCCAGGCAACAGGGTCTTGGTTGGAATGAGTGCGGGACACCGCTAGATGATGATGCCGAGACCAGTCTCGCGTGGATCCGCAAGCTTGGCCGGTGCGCGTTCTCGATGTCGGAGCATGATCGTGTAGATCAAACCATGCGCCGAAGCGTACAACGAATCGGTGATCATGTTATCGGTATCCACCGCCCGTGCGCGCGCTATCAGACGTTCGAACGTGTAAATAAAATTGTTGCAGTGGCGTGCACGTATTGGCGTGCCATAGAAAAACTGGAAACGCTTTTGCAAGTCGAGCGTCGCCAGATTCAAAGTCAGCAAGCGCCGGGAAAAAATTTCGGTGTCGGTTGTATTGAGCTGCGTGAATAGCTCAGCCTGCTCTTCACGCGTGATGCTACCGTCTTCCAGAGCGGCGCCCTGGCTCGATATATACAACATGCCGGCGATGGCGCCCAGGTGCCCGCGGACGTTCTGGGCTACGCGCAAAAATGCTTCCTGGCGTGCGTGCAGCTCGTTTTCGACCATTTTCTGCGATTGAATAGCGGCCTGTTCGCCGGCCCGTTCGATCTCGCGGGCCTGGGCATTCAGCGCAGCGGTGTTCTGTTGCAGTTCGGCCTGTTGCAGAAAATAGCCGATGACCAGCCACAGAAACGCAAGAGGCGCGAACCCACCCTCCAGAAAACTGCCCATCTGGTCGGCGGGAAGGTGAATAAAGTTACTCCAGCCGACGGTGCCGGCGATGTACAGAAAGCCGAGCAATAACCACACAAAGGTGACACCCAGGCCGAAGTAGATACGCCAGTCTCGAGGGGACGGCTCATTGTTAGCGGTGTTAGTAATGGACGTGTTTTCCTCTTGATCTTGATCTTGTGATGGATAGGCCTAGTCGAGCTCTTTGGCGCGGCGCAGGTCGGCCAGATCGCGCTGGATCTCGCTCACCCGAAATATAAGGTCGGGCAGCAGTTCTGAGATGCGCCAGAGAAAGTAGGTGCCAATGGAGATGGCGATGGTGGCAATTAGTGAAAGCAGCATTTTTGACTCCGTATGTCACAGGCTGTGGGTGCAGGGATAGTTTAACCTAACCGCGTGGCACAATAGGGCATGATTCCACCCGAGTTTGAAAAACGCCTACAACAGATCTTTGCCGAGCAAATTGCCACGCGCGTTCTGGCCAGTATGCGCAACCCCAAACTCATCGCGCTGTGGGAAAACCCGCTGGCACGGCATAAAAATACGGTAGTGACGGTGGCGCAGCTCTGTGCCGATTTGCAGCTCGCGCCTGCGGCACCCGTTGCAGCGGGGCTACCCGGCTGTTGGCAGGTGTCAGCACAACAGCGGGACGCCATCATGCATCACCCAGCCGTGAGCGCGGGCGACATTTATCCGATCAACCCGTCCAGTCTGTTTGCAGCCCTGACCCTCGATGTGCAGCCGGGTGATGAAGTGCTTGATCTTGCTGCCGCGCCCGGCGGTAAGAGTCTGGTGCTGGCGGCGGCCTTATCCATTGACGGGTCACCGACTGGGCGCCTTGCGCTGGTAGAGCCCGTAAAACCACGCTTCTTTCGCTTGCGTGCGAACATGGAGCGCTGTGGTGTGCTGCAGGCGGATTACTATCAGCGCGATGGGCGTGGCGTCGGAGCGGCGGTGGGTGAACGGTTTGATCGCGTGCTGTTGGATGCGCCCTGTTCCTCGGAGGCACGCTTTCATGTGAGTAACCCCGACAGTTTTACCCACTGGAGTTTGCGCAAGGTGCGTGAGTGCGCACGCAAGCAAAAGTCGCTTTTACGCTCAGCTTTTCGCGCGCTTAAACCGGGCGGCACGCTGGTGTATTGCACCTGTTCATTTGCACCGGAAGAAAACGAGAAAATTATCGCAAGTTTGTTGCGGCGAGAGCCTTTGGCGGGATTGCAGTCGGTTGCTGTACCTGAAGACATGGCAGATCGGGTGCAAAGTGGGCTTGCCCAGTGGGAGGGCCGCCCGGTTGATTGTGAGGCCGCGCTAAGGGTGCTGCCAGATGCACTCTGGGATGGCTTTTTTCTGGCGAAAATCAGGAAACAATCGGGGTCGGAGTCAGGCTAGCGTTTTTGGGGTGGCTAGTTCTAGACGCGTTGCCTGGGTGAGGTCAGTCCATTGCTCAACATCTGCCTGAAACAACGCGCAGCCAAACGTTGGCAGGTTATTGATGACCTCGGTCGGTGCAGACAGGGCGTTTACCAGCCAGGTCATGCCCGGGTTATGCGCGACCAGCGCTACGCAGTTGGCATCAGTCGGCGTGCTGCGCAGTGCATCAAGCAGTACCTCGGGACCAGCCAAATAGAGCGCCTCGTCGCTGTATTGTTGATCAGGCGACAATCCAAACCCCTTGGCGACAAACCGACTCGTCGAAACTGCACGGACGGCACTGCTGGTTAGCAACCACTGTGGACGCTGTTGTGGCTGTGCGTTCGCAACCCGCGCAAGCCATGCCTGCATTTTTTTACCGTCGCGGCGGCCGCGCTTGTTCAGGTCTCGATCAAAATCAGAAGTACCTGGACCTGCGGAAACTTCTGTTTTCGCGTGACGAATTAGCCAGAAGTGTTTCATTAGAGACAGCCTTTCAGAGTGCTACTGTCCCTAATCGTAGAGTGCAAAGAACTCTGCAAAGGCTTCGAACTGCCCTCCATTAGCAGACGACGGCACAATGATTGGGGTCTTGATGCCGGAATCAAACCAGGCCTCAATGCCGTCACGAACTTCGGTGGCGCTGCCAAACAGGGTGGTCTCGGCAAGCCAGGCGTCAGACAGGCAGCCTGGGATGGCGTCCATGTCTTTACGTTCGAGGGCCGCCTCAACGGCGTTCATTTCTTCCTCGAAACCCGCTTCCTTCCAGTAATTTCGGTAGTTCGGTAAAAACGCATAACCGGTCAGGGTCTTACGGTTAACAGCCATCGCCGCTTGTTTGTCGTCGCTGATGCAGGTTGGAATCATATTGCCGATGAAAAACTCGCTGTTGTTGCGTGCTGTATCGCTCAAGTTCGACAGTGACTTGCTCATGTGGCTGCGCGCGCCGTTGGCAAACACCATGCCTTGGCCGATCTCTTCTGCGAGCCGGATCATCTTTGTGCGCAGGGTTGCGAGTGTTATGGGTGGCATTTCCCCGGCGCGTGGCACGGCGTGAATGTCGGCGACGAACTGGCGGATGTCAGCCAATGGCTTGCCCTGGGTAACTCCCAGTCGATCCATTGCGGGTGCGTGGCTCACGCCAATACCAAACCGAAAGCGTCCGCCTGATAACTCATGAATGGTAGAGATGTGGGCAGCAAAGTCGGTCGGGTGACGGGTATAGATGGGCGTAATGCTGGTGCCAAACTCGATTTCACTCGTGGCCATGGCGAGCGCCTGACACAACCCCAGTCCGTCACCAAAGCTTGGACAAAACAAACCGCTGAAGCCGCGACGCTCGATGTCTTGCGCAAGTTCGATGGTTTTCAGGCGTCTGCCAGGGACGGCAGCAAGGCTTAGTGCGGGTTTGGTCATGGGTTTTTCCTGTCTTATTCGAGATTTTTTGAGAGTCTATTAAAACCAGCGGTGCTTGGCGGTTGCCCGGCGCGGCTGACTCAAGTGCTCACGCACATAGTCTTCGCGCCGAAAGACCCACACGAGCGCAGCACCCGCGATAAAGCCACCAATGTGTGCCCAGAAGGCTACACCGCCGCCGCCGCCGTCTTGGGCAAAACTGCCGAAGAATTGCAGGGCTACCCAATAGCCGAGCATGATGAACGCCGGTACTGACACCGTAGTGATAACAAACCAGTTTAGAATGCGCGCGCGTGGGTAGAGTAGCGCATAGGCACCCATAACGCCGCCGATCGCCCCCGATGCGCCAACCATCGGTATAGTGCTTGTTGGGTCGGTTGCGGTTTGGGCGGCTGCCGCGGCAGTGCCGCTCAGCAGATAAAAGATGACAAACCGCACCGGCCCCATAGCATCTTCGACGTTGTCGCCAAAAATCCACAGGAACCACATGTTGCCAATGAGATGCATCCAGCTGCCGTGCATGAACATGCTGCTGAAGACCGTCATGTAGCTACCGTTGCCATCAATTCGGCAATTGCCTCCCGAATCTACTGGAAAGCCTGTGCCCACTGGTGAATTGCCAAGCAGGTCACCGGGTATCAGGCCAAAGTTGCACACCGAGCTGTAGAGCGCATCCGGTGAGCCAAAGCCCTGCAAACCAAACCACGCCAGTAGGTTAATTACGATGAGTGCAATGGTGGCCACTGGAGTGTGGACCAGCGGGTTTTCGTCGCGCAGAGGAAGCAGCATTGCTGATCGCCTTTTGCAGTGAGTTTAATTGTTAACGCAAGCCTGACCTTTGGAGCCTGGCATGTCCATTGTAGTGCAAGTGCGCTCGCTACGAACTGCCGCTTGTCATTGCAGCGCTTGGATGCCCGGCTGGATACGCTCTAAATAGCCTTAGAACTTGTTAGGCAGTGCATTCTGGTGCTCCCACTCGCTCCAGTAGCGCTGGCCGGCAGACTTAATCATGCTGCGCTCCAGGCGTGGGTAGTGCACCACGTCGTTGGCGTTTTTCTCCCCACCCATCACGTACACCAAATCTTCAGCACTTGGATTGTGTAGCTTGTGCGGCGGTGAACCGCAGGGGAAAGCCATGATGTCACCGGCGCCGACAGCAAAAGTCTCCTCGCCAATGGTGGCAATACCATTGCCCTGCAGTATCACCAGAAACTCCTCGTCGTTGTCATGGCTGTGCAGTTCAGTACTGTCGTGACCGGCTTCCAAACGTACGACGTGCATTCCGATCCGGCTGAGGCCAGCTAACTGTGTGAGCGTTCGAACCTTACGTACGGCGTTGTCATTGAACTGATGAACGCTGCTTGATTCCGGCAAACTGGCTTGATCAGCAACCGTGAACAAATGCTGCATGTGTGGTCCCTGTAATCGTGTGAGGTTACGAACACCGGCAGCTTACCAGGAGAGCTCTGCCAGCAGATGATCCAGTGAGTTTACCGTGGTATCGGTGAACTCGGGCCAAGTTGCGGCGCCGTCATGGCACACATGCACAGTGTGGCAGCCGGCGCTTCTTCCCGCCTGCAGATCGTGTCGATAATCGCCCACCATTGCGCATAGGTGGGGCGCGTGACCCAATCGCCTTGCTAGTAGTTCGATGCCCGCAGGGTGTGGCTTTGGTGTTGCCTCATCACGTCCAACAATCAGGTCGTCAACGAAGTAGTGTTCTGCTCTTATGGCGGCCAGGCTGGCTTTGGCGTTGTCTGCCGAGTTTCTGGTAAGAATCGCAAAGGGCATGGCGCGCTCGCGCAGGGTATCGAGCAACTTAAACAGGCCCATGGCAGGCTGCGACTCTCTGGCGATGTCCAGCTCCAGGGCATCAAGTTGCTGGCGCTTTTGTTTGGCCTCAAGGGCGGGCAGCGCCGCTAGATGTTCGAGAATGAGAGCGTTTTGCGGAATATCCAGGGCTGCGCGAATGGCGTCGAAGTCGTGTTGTGGCACCGTGAGCGTGCCATCCATATCGAAAATAAAGGCACAACACGCAGACAGCGGTTGCATTAGCTGCCCTCGAGCAATTCACGCAGCGCGTCCAGTAGGGTCGCGTTTTCTTCCTCGGTGCCTACGGTGATGCGCAGTCGATCCGGCAGGTCGGCAAAGTAACGCACAAAAATATCCCGCTCGCGTAAGCCCTGCAGCAACTGTGCAGCGCTGCGCGCGTGCGTCGACGAGCTTTGCGCCAATAGATAGTTGCCTTGGGAGGCAGGCACGAGAAAACCGAGGCCGAGTAGTTGCTCACGCAGCGAATCGCGGCTAGCGCAAATGGTGCGCCAGTTGTTGGCGCTGTAGTTGGTGTCGCGCAAAGCTGCCTCGGCCAATACCTGGGCAAGCCCATCCACGTTGTAGCTGTCACGAGTCTTTTCGAGCATGGGTTGGATGAGACCGGTATGTCCCAGGAGATACCCGAAACGCAGTCCCGCCAGTGAGTAACCTTTGCTCATGCTCCGCAGAATGAGCAGATTGTCGGTGTCGAGTACCCGCGGTGCCAGGTTGTGGTCGCTCGCGGGGTCGACGAAGTTGATGTACGCCTCGTCAACCAACAATACGCCGTTCAAGTCACTGGCCAGTCGCATGACATCTGCCGCACTGATGAGCAGGCCGCTGGGTGCGTGGGGATTAACAATACAGGTGAGCTTGGCATCTGCTGCGTTCAACTGGGATGCCAGGTCACTGGGCCAACTAAAGTCGTCTTGCAGTGGTACATCCAGTCGGTTGCAATCCTGTACTTGCGCCAACACCGGATAAAGTGAATAGCTGGGCACAACCGAACCGAAAGTCGCACCAGGATCGACAAAGGTAGTAATGGCCAGGCGCAATGCTTCGTCGCCGCCGTTGGTTGCCATCACGTTCTCCACACCGACGCCATGCAGTTCGGCTGCGGCCGTGCAAAAACTTGCTGCGACCGCGTTCGGATAGATTCGCAGGCGAGCAGGATCAAAGGCCTGCAATGCAGCAGCTACCGCAGGGCTTGGCGGATAGGGGTTTTCGTTGGTGTTGAGCTTCACCATGGTTGGCCGATCGGGTTGCTCGCCGTAGCTGTAGCCCTGCATCTTGGCGATGTTGTCGCGTTCGAACGTCATAGCATGCTCAACTAGAGCTCCGGGGGTTGAATGCACTTCACCTGATGGCCCAGATATTCCTCGATGTCGGGCAGGCTGAAGGCTTCGGTTTCGTCGACAAAACTCACCGCTGTACCATCGTTGCCGGCACGGCCTGTGCGACCAATGCGGTGGACGTAATCTTCCGGATCTTCTGGCAGGTGAAAATTAATAACGTGCGAAATACCGTCGACGTGAATGCCGCGGCCCGCCACATCGGTGGCAACGAGGGTGCTGATCTCGCCGCTCTTGAACCGGTCAAGTGTGCGAATGCGCTTCGCCTGCGGCACCTCACCAGAGAGTTGTTCACACTTCACACCCTTCTTGGACAGGTAGGCGTGCAGGTCGCGGGTTTGATCGCGACGATTTACGAAAACGATGGTGCGCGTGGGCGATTTACTCTTCATGAACTTTGCCAGCAGCTCGCGCTTCTCGTTGTAACTTACCAGCCAAAACTGTTGATCCACGGTATCAGAGGCAACCTGGTCGGGTTCGATCACAACGTGCTCCGGCGCGAGGGTCCAGCTGGCGGCCAGGCGCATTACCGCTTCGTTGAAGGTGGCGCTGAAAAACAGGGTCTGGCGTTGTTTCTTGTGCGGCGTTTGATACACGATGCGGCGCACATCAGGGATAAAGCCCATGTCGAGCATGCGATCCGCTTCGTCGATCACCAATATTTCGCAATCTTTAAGGTAGATGTCGCGCCGCTGCACAAAGTCGAGTAAGCGGCCGGGTGTAGCTACCAGGATGTCGAGTGGCTTGGCGTGCAGGGCGTCGCGTTGCTTGTTGATGTCCATGCCACCTACCACAGTCACGACATGACAATCGATGTGGGAGGACAGTTCGACAGCGTCGGCTTCGATTTGCAGCGCCAGTTCGCGAGTTGGAGCAAGAATGAGCGCTCGTGGTGAGCCCGGCTTTGGTTCGCCACGTCGTGGGTTTTCCCACTGTTGCGTAAGAATAGTGATGAGAAACGCGGCTGTCTTGCCCGTGCCGGTCTGCGCTTGCCCGGTAATGTCGTAGTCCGACAGGCTATAAGGCAGTGACGCGTTTTGAATGGGCGTTGCAGACTCAAAACCTAAATCATCAAGTGCCGAAAGCAGGGGCCTTGGCAGGGCGAAGTCCTCGAATTTGGCGATTTGTTCTTCTGTGGTCAAAGCGTTAGTTCCTGTGTGCCGATCGTTCGGCGTGAGTCAGGTCGGGAAAGTCCCGGCACTGTTGGATTGTTTTTGTCTGAGTTAATTGTCGAGCCTTTTTTGATAGAGGCGTGCGCTCGCGAGTTGGATTGCCACTACCAGTACGTCCATCGCAATATCCAGTTCTTGTGGGTCGGGGTAGCTGGGGGCGATGCGAATGTTTCTGTCTTCTGGGTCGTGACCACCAGGCCAGGTAGCGCCTGCCCTGGTCAGTTTTACACCAGCCTCTGCGGCGAGTTGGATAATTTCTTTTGCCAGCCCAGGTAAGGTGTTGAGAGAAACGAAATAACCTCCCTGCGGGGTTGTCCAGTCAGCGATGTCCAGGCCATTGAGCGCGTCGTTAAGTTTGGTGCCGACCAGATCGAATTTGGGCTTCAAAATTTTTGCGTGAGCAGCCATGTGCTGAGACAACCGGCCTTGCAGAAATTTTACCGTACGCAGTTGATTAACCTTGTCGGGGCCAATGGTGGCTGCCGACAAAAAAGTATCGAATGCATCGAGCGTAGTTTGCGCACCGCCGAAAAATGCCACGCCGGCACCGGCGAAGGTGATTTTTGAGGTTGATGCGAACAGGAACATATTATTTTCAGTGCCGGCAACCTCGGCAGCAGCGAGCAGGCTCGCAAGCGCTGGCGCATTATCACTTAAGGCATGCACCGCGTAAGCATTGTCCCAAAAAACAATAAAATCCTTGTGTGCAGCCTTGGTGGGCAGCGCGGCAATGCGCTCCACTACTGCCGGGGAGTAGGTTGTCCCCGTCGGGTTAGAAAAGCGCGGGACGCACCAGATACCACCGAGATTGGCATCCGTTGCCACCAAAGCTTCCAGCGCGTCCATGTTTGGACCATCGTCCATTAAGCCAAGCGGCTGCATGGGTAAACCCAGCGATTCGCACAAGCTAAAGTGGCGATCGTAGCCAGGCACAGGACACAACATGGTTGGCGTCTCGTCGCCCCAGCGCACCTCGTGGGCGAAGCAGGTCGCGGCATGCATGAGTTGCAAGCTGGAGTTGCCAGCGGCCATCACCTGCTCTGGCGCAATGTCGAGTAACTGCGCGCCGAGCTCTCGCGCTTCCCGTAAGCCACGCACGCCGCCGTAGTTACGTGTATCGATGCCGTCGGCACTTTCGTAATTGCCTTGCAGAATGCCGTCGAGGGCGTCAGACAGATCAAGCTGGGCGTCGGAGGGTTTACCGCGAGTTAGATTTAGCGGCACGTTGTTGCTTTTTAATCGGTCAAAGCGTGCTTCGAGAGCGCTGAGTGTGTTGGCTAGTTCGGTGGCGTTCTGTTCGGAGTAGGGCATTGTGCGACTCATGTCGACAGCCCATGTGTCTCAGGCACGCCACACATTAGGTTCAAATTTTGTAACGCGGCACCGCCCGCACCTTTGCCCAAGTTGTCGTAGCGAGCTGTGAGCATGGTTTGTGTGGAGTTACCCGTGACAAAAAATTCGATCCGATTGGTGTTGTTGCATGCTGTCGGGTCGAGATAGCCGTCAGGTGCGGCCTCGTCGATATCGCAAACGCTAACCAGTGGTTCGTTTTCGTAGCGTTCGCCTAAAAGTGCGGCAACGTCTGCCGGGGTTTTACCCCTGCATAGTGTGCCGGCGGGTAATGTTGTGCTGACCAACATGCCTTTGTAGTAGGCGCCGACGCTTGGTGCGAACAAAGGTGGGCTTTCAAGCCCACTGTAGTGCTGCATTTCTGGCAGATGTTTGTGTGTAAGACCCAAGGCATAGGGGCGCGCTGCAAAGCTCGGTGCTTCTTCGGCAGACAGTGATTCGTAGCGCTCAATCAGAGTGTTGCCGCCACCCGAATAGCCCGACAGCGCGTGTACGGCAATGGGTGCCTGGGACGCGAGCCAACCGGCGCTTATGAGCGGAGCCAGACCGAGAATTACGCCCTGGGGATAACACCCAGGGTTACTGACGTGCTGGGCCTGGCCAATTTGTCGCCGGGCATTTGCTGAGCGTTCCGGCAAACCGTATGCCCAGTCGTTTGCAACCCGGAAGGCAGTGGAGGCATCGAGAATACGGGTGTTGGTGTCCTGGGCCAGCTCAACGGCCTCGCGTGCCGCTGCGTCAGGCAAACACAGAATGGCAATATCCGCCGCGTCGATCAGTGCGCGGCGAGCTTCGGCGGCCTTGCGATCGTTGTGGTCGATCTCCAGTAACTGGTAGTACGGCGAATTCAGCAGACGGTCGCGCATGTCCAGACCGGTGGTGCCTGCCTGACCGTCGATGAATATCTTCACCTTGGTGTGGCTTGAAGAATTGGGAATGCTGCTCATTGGTTATGATGAAAATTAGGTTGTGATGAATCGGTGCTGATAATTCGGTTGAAATAGGGAGTAGTAAAGAGAAGCGCGAATAGTACGCAGTGAAGGCGCCAGACGCCATTTTCTTTGCGCTGCTTCGTGTTTGGCGCCTGCTCCGGCCCCGCTTTGTCTGCCCTCACTGACTGGCCTGACTGGGCTAGCCGGTGCGCCACCAGATGTTCCAGGCTGTCCGCACCCCGGCGAAGGCGAGCCAGAAGGCGCCGATGGGCAGGGCGACGTATTGCAGCAGAAACAGTACGCTCAGGCTGACCAGGTGGGCTACGGCTGATTCCGCCCGCTCTACCACCGAATCAATGCGCGCCCCGATATCAAAGGCGTCGCGCTGGTCTGCGAAGAAGTCACCCATGCGCTCGAGCACGGAGCGCTCGGCGACCGCCTGGGCGTCTTCCGCAGTGCGGGCGCTGTCATTGATTGAATCGATCTCGTCACGGGTCTGCGTGAGCTCGACCACGGCGGTTTCCTGGCGCTCTGCCAACGTCAGATTCCCTAGCCAGTTAGCGCTGAACATCACGACCACAAATACCAACCGGGTGAACACCACCAGGCTGGTGATCCGTGCAGTAGTGCGTTCAAAACGTCGCAGACCCGGGATGAGTGCGGTTGCGAAATACAGTCCAATGCAGGCTGTGAGTAGCGCGTTGATCCAGGCAGTGCTGAGCAGGTCTGCGAGTAATAGCTGCCCTTCAAGGGAGATTGAGGCCACCAGGGCAAGTAATGAAAAGCGCTCAACCAGATCATTTAAGGGGTCTAGCAACTCGCCAGCGGTCAAAGTCACGCCGACACCCGCAGGCTGTAGAGCGATTTCTGTCCCCTGAGCGACCGAGATGACGCCGTTTAGGGTGCGCGCCAGAGTGAACGCAATCAACACTCGATTGCGCGCCTCTGCCGCTTCGCTCTTGGCCAGGCTCTCCAGTCCACCCGACCAGCAGGCCAGCAGCACAAGCGCAAACACAACGCCCAAAGTCACCATTCGGCGAGCACCTGGAGGACGAGCTCCGGGAGTGTCTGCTGGGGATACAATGCCATTAGTCATGGCTTGCTTATACGCGAATTAGGGGGCGAGACCCAGTGTTTAAGGTCTGCTGGTTAGTCGCTACTGGACCCTACTGGGTGGGTACTTAAGCCCAGCTCTGGCGGCGTTCCGCGCTGAATAGCGCTTCCATCTTTTCCTGGATGGTGTCGCGGATAGAATTGCGTTCCAATTCTGAACGGTCGCCCAGCGAATCAAGACGAATCCTGTGCAGGTGCAATACCGGCCATTCGGAGTCAAATTCTCTGAGGTCACCTTTCACCAGAATGGGCAAGAAAGGATCACTGGCGGGTCGTTTTTGGGCTATGGCGCGTACGCCCTTTTCGAAGGGCACCTGCCGGGTACCCAGCTTGCGATCTTTGCTAACGTTGGCCAGTTGCAATCCCTGCTGATCTACCAGGTCGCCCGGGATAATGTAGATGCCCGTAGCCATCACGGCTTCGGGACCAATGTGATAGAAGGTGTCGTGGAAAGCGTTCGGATCGGGAAGTATCACCAGCTTGCGATCGAGTTGTCGAGGAAAGTGCATGGTGTAGGTGCTGTAGATCTGCCGCACTGTCCGGGAGTAGACGCACAGCGTCTGCTCGAACTGCATGACGAAATCACGCGCCCGGTTGGCGTTGTTGATTGACCCTAGGTCCCAGGAGAGATCCGGGTTGTCTGGCAGCTGCTGATCCATGCGCGAAGTATAAGTTGTTCCGGCACTTGAGAGCCGGACTTGCTAGCGAGTTTCTTTGCGACCTATGTCTCATTTTACAACTATGAAAGGGTCTGATCAGAGTGTTTGGGCGATGCCATGCCTGGTTGTCGAACGCTCCGCCTCAAGTTGACGATTGATTTTTGTCGCATCCTCGAGCGTAATTTCATCGCCCTCGGTCGTGGTTTTTAACAACCCCTCGTCTGGGTGAAAGTGGCGGGCTTCATTGAGGAAACGGACGATTTTTAGGGCGTCAAACCATTCATGCACGGCGCGACGCTGGGCGTTGCCCGTGGGGTGATTGGCCTGCAGTTTTTTCAGCACCGTAGGCAGTCCCAGGCGCTTTAGCAGCCACAGCAGATCCGGGTCCTGCCAACTGCTTGGCCACAGTTTGTCGCGGACTATGCCGCGCGCAGACGGGCTCGCTTCGAGTGCTGCGCCAAGCTCATGAAACCCGCTGTAAAATCGTTTGAGTAGCTCGAAACTGGCTGGTGCATAAGTCAAAAATTCTGCTGCTCGCGTGTGCAGGGCTTTCTCGATAGCGGGGCCGGTACCAAAGGGTACTCGCGAACTCGCACGCGCTGCCAAACTGACAGGCTTGCCCGCCAGATGCACAACGTCTGCGAGCTTCGCGATCTTGTTGAGCAGATAAAAGTCTTCACCGGCCCGCCGTTTTGGAAAGCCCCGAGATTTTGCGTACAACACCGGGTTTATTGCGAGCACGCTGCCCAGTGCCGGGTAGGCGTAGGGGGAGCCACACTGGGCTAGATTCTCATAGAGGCGACGCAGGTACAGCTCATAGAGCTGCCCGGCGGCGTGCAGGTCCGGTTC
>CAZSYU010000073.1:0-21214 GCA_964611345.1 uncultured Pseudomonadales bacterium | reverse complement strand
GGGCGCTGCCCATCCGTAAGAAGGGCGATGGCATAGATCGCAGTGTACCGCCGGGGTCACAAGAGATTGCGACGGCCTGGGCGCCGTGGATGCATGCCTGCATAGAGGCGTTTGGCGTAGAGCGCTGCATTTTTGAATCTAACTTCCCGGTGCAAAAACTCTTCTCAAGCTACGTGGTGACATGGAACGCCTTTAAGCGCCTGGCCGAGGGTTGTTCAGCTACAGAGAAAACCTGGCTCTTTCACGATGCGGCGGTTGCTGCCTATCGACTCTAGTTCACCACGCCCTCGGCATACGCCTGTGCTATCTCTTCGTCAGTTAGCCCAAGTTCAGTTAATACTTCAAAGCTGTGTTCGCCGAGCAATGGTGCGGGACCGCGCGGGCCGTGGTTGTAGCCTGCAATTTTATATTGGTGGCCGGCGTAGGGGATGTTGCCCATCGCCGCGTGCTGGTAGTAGTGGTAAAACCCGCGATGTTGGTACTGCGGGTCGGCCAGCAGATCACTGCTGCGCTGAACAATGCCCGCAGGAACTCCCACTTTTTGCAGCGTTTCCATTACTTCCTGGGCTGACCGAGTCTGGGTCCACGCGCTAATTTGCTCGTCTATCTGATTGTGGTGTGTGAGTCGGTCGGCGTGGGTGGGCAGGGTGGTGCCGTCAATCCCAATCTGCCTGGCCAGTGCCAGCCATTGCTCATCCGTGTCGATGCCGATCGCGCACCAACGGTCTTCACCGGCGCAGGGGTAGCACCCTTGCGGTGCTGCAACCTTTGACCGATTGGCCATGCGCGTAGGTGAATTGCCGTTAAGCTGCAGGTCGAGTAACTCTGGCGCGAGGAAATGTAAGGCGGTTTCGATCTGGGCGACATCGATGTAGCAGCCTTCTCCCGTGCGTCGCCGGTGATCGATCGCTGCAGCCAGCAGTACGGAAACGAAGCGCGGTGCTATGGTGTCGGTGTAAGCCAACCAGGGACCACTGGGTGGCTGGTCTGGGTAACCAGTGAGTTCGTAAAAACCAGCGATGGCTGCGGCGTGGTAGCCGTAGCCGGCGAACCTGGCTGCAGGACCGGTCTGGCCCATCAGGCAGGTACTGATCATGATGATGCCAGGGTTCAGCTTTTTAACTTCAGCGTAATCGAGACCCATCCTGCTGATGGCGCCCGATGCAAAACTCTCGATCATCACATCTGACTCGGCGATGTATTTTTTCGCAATCTCTATGGCTGCCGGGGATTTCATGTCCAGGGTGAGACTGCGCTTTGAGGTGTTGAAATCACCGAAAAACTGCGAGTGATTGATGTCGGGTTCGCCTTTCATAGGCGCACCACCGCGCAGCACGTCGGGCCTGCTGCTGGATTCGATACGCGTGACGCTCGCGCCGTGATCCGCTAAATACTTTGCCGAGATAGGACCAACACCCACCCAGGAAAAGTCAGCAACCTTTATGCCGTCGAAAGGCAATGCATTGCGCATCGGCGAAGGAGAGTTCTCTATTGTGGCTGAAGGTGCAGAGGTCGCAGAAGCTAGTGCCGCTCTGATCTCATCACCGTGTTGGTTTAAGCGCGGCGCAGATCTTTGTATCGCAATGGCAGCAATAGAGGGTTTGCACCAGTTGCCTGGTGTTTTGATGTTTTTGTTGCCGGCAAACTTGGCATCAACCCAGTAGTCGCGGGTGTTGATGTGCTTGTTGTCGATGAGTTCCTGCAGCGTGTTCACCGGCGCAAAAGAAACACCTGTGGCAATGCCGTATTCATAGAGTTCATCTTTGCTGTGCTGCGCAATAAACTCCGCGGTGATTCGTGTGCCTTCGGCCAGATTGATCGGGGTGGCATTGGGGTCTCGAAGGTTAAGGTCATATTCCTGCCAGTCGACGTCGCGATATGACTCATCAACCACGCCATCGTCGATCATCCACTGCATGCTGCCTTCTATGACTTTTGAGGTGGGCAGGGCAACCACATGGCCATCGGAAGTTGAGTAGACCAGTTCTACAGGATTATCCATGTTGTTCATTTTGGAGCCGATGCGTTCGAAGTCTTTGCCTTGAATGGCGTAGGCGTCCATGGCATTCAGCATGGTCCAGGTCATGGCGCATTGCGCCGACACATCGACAAACTGTGACTCGGAAGTGGTGTGCATCCTATGCAACGCAACCATAGCGGCTGCGGCAGCTTCGGCGCCTGTGTGTCGCCACACCTGAGGCACAGAGATGCGGACGGGTTGCTGGCCGGGTAGGCCCTGTATCGCAACGGGTCCACCCATCGCAGCGATCACGAGGTCGTTGCCTAGTAGCTCTGCGTGTGGTCCGTCGTTGCCGAAGGCTGAGATAAGTACATGGATGATCCTGGGATTCAGATCGCGGGTGAATTCATAGCTCACACTGAAGGCCTCTGCTTCGCGAGAGCCCCGGGAGGTGAAGATAAAATCAGCCCGCCGGACCAGTTCTGCAAAAGTCTGTTTGTCTTCGGCCTTGGTTGGGTCGAGCGCGATGGAGCGTTTGTTTCTGTTAAACGCGATGAACTGCAGGCTGGCCATATCTTCAGCGGATTCTGCCTGCAGCGGCGCCGCCCGGCGCGCATCTGACCCGTTGGGCGTTTCCACCCGGATGACATCTGCCCCAAGATCGCCCAGCAACATAGGGCCAAGTTCTCCGCGCTCGTCGGTCAGATCCAGCACGGTGTAGGGCTTTAGCATGGTTGACTCTTGGCGGTTTTAAGTGACACCCAGAGGCTGCCCAGTTCGGTCGTGCATTTCAAGCTGGATCGGAGACCAGAAATACCTGTTTACCCTAATTAGGGTATGTGATTGGTAGTTCCAGTGTGTATGTTGGCTCCAGTGTTTGGGATGCTGGTGCCGGAGGGGGCTATCTGCAGATCATTGGCCGGATCTGCAAGACAATCGCCCCTTTACGTGGCCTCTTTTTGTGTGAGTTCACGCATAAAGCTAAACAGGGAAAAAAATTGCAGGAGCTAGTGATGGATTTACGAAAAATCGTGCTTACGCTGGTAGCGATAAGTGGGCTAACTGGCTCACTCACAGTGCAGGGGGCAGATCATGTAGATTCGCCATCGGTTACCGCAGATCCATCCGCGGATTTAACGGACATCTTCGCCTGGATGACCCCTTCCGCAACTGAGGTAAACCTCATTCTCGCGGTGCCGGCCGCGGCGTTTTCCGACGCGGTAGACTACGTACTTCATATCGAAAGTTCAGAGGGCTACGGCGTAGCGGGTACCCAGGTAGATATCATCTGCGAATTTGCCGTTGACCAAACAGTGCAATGCTGGGTGGGCACCGACGATTTCCTCGAAGGCGATGCCAGCGACCCTGCCGGCCTGCGCAGCAGAACGGGCCGCATGTTGGCCTTTGTCGGTCAGCGCAACGACCCCTTCTTTTTTAACGGCACAGGCTTTCGCAACACGCTGGACGCCGTAGGTGCCGCCGCACCATCACTCGACTTTGATCCAGCCGGTTGCCCAACCCTCGATCAAGCAACCTCTGACGCGCTACTTACAGAGCTCGCCACTGGTGGCGATAGCTTTGCTCTTGGTTCTGTGCAGGCGCTTGTATTGCAAGTCGACAAAGCGCTTATTGCTCCTGGCGGCGACACCATCGCGGTCTGGGGCGCTACCCACCCACGCTCATAGAGGAGTGAACATGACTTCAGCAGTTAGAACTTCTCTGCTTAACTCCGCGTTACTTGCGGCTCTGTTGATATTGGCCGGTTGTGGTGGTGGCGGTTCGGGCACTGACGTTATGGCGGAAATGCAAGAAGTAGAGCCTGATCCGCCGTTACCACCAACGTTGGCCGCGGCCCAGATAGACCGCATGGGGCGTTCAGCGATTACATCAGCGCTCATCGCGCCACTGGCTGACTCGGCAACTCGAGGAAGCGCACGCGACAGCTACAATCAGGCGCCGCCCGACCAGTGGCCAACCTTTGTTGACGAGCTGCGCGGCAGTCTGGCCATTTACGATTCGCTCGATACGCAATGCGGTAATCAGTTTCTCGCCGATGCTGGCGTTCTTGATGCCGCCCGATACGATGCTTTGGCGGGGGCTCTGGCCGATGACCGACTCTATGTGAACGGCGCCAGCGGATCCTGTGAGCAGTATTTTGCCGTCGAGCTCGACGCAACCGGTGTTGTCACCAACGCCGACTGCGGGGGGCGGACACCGAACTACGATACGATTGATGTTTCTTACACCGCTCTGTCGAATGATCTGTCGATACCAGTGGGCGATGGTGTGGCCAGTGATGATGTCGCACATGAAGCCACCCTGTTTCCCTTCCTTGCAGAAGTCTCTGTCATCCCGGCGGTCCCGACCGTTGCTGAGGAGCAAATTGATCGGATGGGGCGCTCGGCGATCACCAGTGCGTTGATTTCGCCGCTGGCCGAATCGGTGGTGCAAGGGGAAGTCCGCGATGCCTACAACATGGCGACACCTGCCGGCTGGCCAGACTTTACCGACAATATTGCGGCGAGCCTTGCGGTGTATGACTCACTGGATACCCAATGTGGTAACCAGATTCTGGCAGATACCTCGGTTACGGACAGTGCGCGCTACGCAACGCTTGCCGGGGCACTGACAGACGACAGGCTCTATGTAAACGCTGCTAGTGGTACGTGCACGCAATACCTTGGAGTTGAACTGGCCGCAACAGGTTTGGTGCCTGCTGTCGCCGATGACTGTGGTGGCAGAACCCCGCTGTTTGACACTATTGATACCACTTTCGTTGCGGTTTCCAACGATCTGTCCGTGGCAGTGAGTGATGGGGTTGCCGCCGATGATGTAGCGCATTCAACGCAAGAGTTTCCGTTTTTAGCGCCGTAAATACGGGATGGACAGAGGCTAAATTCATGCGCGTGGGTTGGTTTATAGCAGCCGCGGTCTGTCTGTTTGTGCTGCACAGTCAGGTTGCTGGTGCGGAGATCGTTCGCAAATCGGCTACCCACGCAATACTTGCGAAGAAGAATCTGGAACATTCACTGCAGCGGGCGCAACACTTGAGTCAGGGCAGGCCAAATGATCCGGTGGCAGCCCAAGCGGTGGTAGACCTATTGCTCATGCGTTTGCAGTTTTATCGAAACTACGCAGATCTTGATGAGCTTGCTACCTTGTGTGAACCCTGGCGCAACGACGCTCGAGCCGAGGCGCAGTATCTGTGTGCAGATGTTGATGCAGCACGTCATGATTTCTTGAGTGCTCTCGAGCGCGTGGCCCGCGCTGGAAAACGCGGGGGTAACTGTGCGGCTAATCAAAAACGCATCTCGGCCATCGGTGCAACACTCGAAGTGGATCTGGCTAAAGCGCTTGCGGATACGGTGGTAGATGAGGCGCCCACATCCAGCTATTCGTCGGCCGTTCTCGCCGCAGCCCAGGCTACGGCGCAAGGGGATACTGCCGCTGCCGTTGAGTTCTACAATCAAGCAGTTGCCAACTATGGTGATGTTTCGCCTTATCCCATTGCCTGGGCGTGGTACCAGAGTGCTGAGTTGCTAAAAGGCCAGAGTCCGCAGCTCGCCATTGATTACTATAACGAGGCATTAGAGTACTTGCCCGATTACATCGCGCCCCGGGTGGAGCTCGCCGCGTTGCAAATTGATATGGGTGATGAGAGTGCCGCGCTGAAAAACCTGAATTTCGCGGCACAGCGCAGCGATGATCCTGATATCCATGCGCTCATTAGTCGGGCGCTGAGTGCGTCTTCAGCAAAGGCGTCACAACCAACCAGTGAAGAGTCGGATAGGTACCTCGCTAAATCGCTAAAGGGCTTCGACGATTTGCTCGAGCGCCATCCTTTTGCGTTCGCAGATCACGCTGCCGAGGTGTATCTGTTTGCTGATAAGGTCAAGGTCGAGAAGTTGCGGGCCATGCTGATGAACCAAAAACAGCGTGTTGCTCAGGTGCTGAAGAACTGGCCCGATGAATCCTGTCCGCGCAAAGCCGGTACCAGAACCCCCCAATAGTCTCTTTGGGTTCCGCTTTTGGATACTAGTGCGCTATGTTCTCTCCTGAACCATTCGGGAGGGCTTATGACAACCACTAAAAATGGAATCCGGATTTACGGTAACCTGACGCCGGAAGATGATTACACCCACGAGCTTGGTCCCGAAGAGAACTTCAACGAATCGGTGTACTTTAACTTTTTTGATCGTGAGCAAAACCGCGGTGGTTTTGTGCGCATTGGTAATCGAGCTAACGAAGGGTATGCGGAGATGACGGTGATCGTCTGGAACCCGGATGGTTCGGCGCTGTTTAACTATGCGAAACCAGCCATCAGCGATAACAGCAACTGGGATGCCGGTGGTTTGAATATAGAGGTGCTGGAACCCGGAGAAAAACTCCGGACCCGATTTACGGGGCAGGCCGTTTATCTGCAAGATCCCAGAGTGATGAGTGATCCGGGCAAAGCCTTTAAGAACAATCCTAAACAGCAGCTCAACATTGATTTGACGCACGATGCGGTGGGCCCGCTGTATGGTCATGTGGGCAGTCCTGACGATAACAATCAGTTTGCGCGGGCACACAGTGAACAGCATATGCGTGTGCACGGGCAGATTTCTCTGGCTGGCGCTGAGCTGCCTTTTACTGGCTGGGGGTTGCGCGATCATTCCTGGGGGCCGCGCTACTGGCAGGCCACGCCGTCTTATCGTTGGCTCACGGCTAACTTTGGCGATGACCTGGGCATGATTGTCCGTACGGACGGTGCAGGTAAGGGTGGCGGTCTGTTCCACGAGGGGCAACAACTGCTACGCATCACGGACACCCAGCTCACGACAGTTTATGAGCCAGGCAGTCGCTATCACAAATCGCTACGCGCAGAATTGACACTTGAGGACGGGCGGCAACGCCTGCTCGAGGGCCAGGTGATGGGCTTTATTCCGCTGCGTAACCGGCGCAAGGGTACGCACACTCATGTCGGTGAGGGCATGACGAAATACACGCTTGATGGTGAGCTGACCGGGTATGGCTTGAGTGAGTATTTGGATCAGCCCAAGGGTGACTAACACGGCCTCGTCGCGCCATCGATTGGCCGGCCAATCCCCCACTGTCCGAAGATTGTAACAATCTGTTACAATTTCCTTTCGGCTAGGTGAGCACGGTCGTGCTCGTAGTAGATGTCAGCCAAGACGCGGAATCAGGAGACGCACCAAGACATACAGGAGAGAGATCAATGTTCCACGAGGAGTATCCGTCGGCACGAGTTTATCCATTTACTATCGCAGCAGTTTTTGTAGTCGCTACGTTTGCATTAGTTACGCCACCTTCCTATGCAGCAGAGTCCGCCTCTGCAGCTGATAATGACGATGAGTTTATTGAAGAGATCATCGTTACTTCCCGCCGTCGCGCTGAATCAGTGCAAGACGTGCCAGTATCTGTCACCGCCTTTGGCGAAGAACTCATTGAGAAGCTACGCCCGGAATCGTTACGCGATTTTGATGGCCTTGCGCCCAATCTGTATGTGGGCACCAATGCCGCCGGTCCTGGCGCCAGCGCAATCTACATTCGTGGAGTGGGCTACGCAGACATTGAAAAAACCCAGGGGCCGCAGGTGGGTGTTATCGTTGATGGCGTGCAGCTTGGCTCCAGCACTGGTCAGTTGGTTGATGCCTTCGACATAGAGAGCATAGAAGTTAACCGCGGCCCGCAGGGTGTGCTGTTTGGGCGCAACACCATCGGCGGCAACATCGTGGTTAATCGGGTTCGCCCTGACTTCGAAAAATTCGGTTTCAAAACTTCGGCACGCGCAGGTAACTTTGACTCCGTTGACTTGCGAGCGCGGTTGAATATTCCTTTTTCTGACAAGGTAGCACTAAAAATTGGCGCGACCGATCGTCACGCGGATGGCTATACGCGTAATCGTACGCTAGGCGAGAGCGCCGGTGACTTTGATTTCAGTGCGCAAAACGTCGCGTTGCGGGTGCGTCCCACCGAGAACCTCGATTTTACATTGACTTATGATCGAATTAACGACAATACCGAAACCAAGCCGCAAGACCCGCGCTTTGATGGTGACAATCCGTTCGAAACGCTGGCAGACAAGCGCCAGCCCACCGAATACGATGTCGATCAGGTTGGGCTGCGGCTGCAATGGGATGTTGGCGAAGTCACGATTGATTCCATCAGCGCATTCCATTCCAGTACAGACAAAGTTGATCAGGACTTCGATGCGTCGGCAACCTTAGGTCCCACTTCCAGCCTTTCTGTACCTTTTGCCCAGTTGCACACCTTGCGCGATCAAGACTTTGATGTGTTTTCGCAGGAGTTGCGTATCTCTGGCGACTTTAATGAACAGTTTGGTTACATCGCTGGCATCTATTATCTCGAGCATGACCTTGAATTCAGGCAAGACACGAATAACATTTTGCAACTTCCCCCGGTTGCTCTAGGTTTGCCGGCGGATACCCCGTGCAGCGTGGTAGGACGCCCCAACGAGATTCTCCCGTTTATTTGTCAGTTACCAAACGCCCGCAGCACCCAGATTGCCAGTGAGGATCTGCAATCTTTTGCCGCGTTCGGCTCGATTTTCTGGCGGCCAACCGATCGCTGGGAGTTAAACTTTGGCTTGCGCTATATCGACGAAGAAAAAGACGCGACCAACTCCTATTTCGACTTTAGCGATGGCACGTTCGATACCGGTGGTACAGAGGGTGAGTTTGATTTTACGGGTCGCCCGGAGACTGCTGGTGTTGCGTATGAAGTATCTGACTCCTGGGACGACACTATCATTACGGCGTCGGCCAGCTATCGGTTTGCCGATAATGTGCTGGGCTACGTTAACTATTCCGAAGGATTCCGCAGCGGTGGCTTCAGCATTCGCTCTGCGCGTGACCCGTCAGAAGCACCGTTTGATCCGGAAGACGCCTTTCAGATCGAAGGCGGCGTTAAAGCCAACTTCCTCGATAATCGATTGCAGATGAATCTGGCCTACTTCTTCCTTGAGCGCGACGGCACCCAGTTCAGCTCAATCATTCCTCTGCCACCGGGCTCGATTCCGGGTACCACAACGCTGATCAACAACGGCGGCGCCTCGCAAACTCAAGGGCTTGAGTTTGAAATGCAGTGGTTGGTTAACTCAAACCTCGCACTCGCCGTGAATGGTGGCTTTATCGATGTCGATAACCGCCCGTTTACCATCCCCTGTGAAGATCTCGACGGCTGTGTAACGGCTGTCCCAGGGGTATTGGATCCGATCGGCACTTTGCGGGCCCTTGGTGACGACAGTGATTCTCGACAACCCGAATGGAACTACTCCATTAACGCGTCATACGACCGCCAGATTGGCCCAGGTGAGCTAAGTGTGAATGTCAGCTGGAAACATCAGGGCGAATCACTGATTGTGAACACTGGTGGTGGTGCCGATCAAGATCTGTTTGAATCTGACTACGGTCAACTGGGCGCGCGAATTGGTTACTCAATCTATCGCGAGAATGGCGATATATTCACCATTAGCGCTGACGGTCGAAACCTGACCAACAAGGTCTGGTTGGAAAACGCCCTCTTCCTGGGCGGTCCAAACACGGGTTTCCAGAGCTTCGGTCCGCCACGCGTGTACGGCTTCGAAATAACCTATACGCGCTAGGTTGGGCAAGGTTTAGGCCGCCGATTTACGCGTAATCGCGCGGCCCAATGCCTCCTGAAACTCATTGAGCGAAAAGGGTTTAGGCAAGAACTCCACATCGATATCAACCGAGCTTGAGTAACCCGACATCATGAGCACCGGTAGCGTGGGATAACGTATTGCGACCTCTGCCGCTAATTGTCGGCCGTCCATGTTGCCCGGCATCATTAAGTCCGTAATGAGTAGGTCTGGGTTGCGGGACTCGGCTAACAGATCCAGAGCTTCAGTGGCGTTTACGGCGCTTAGCGTATCGAGGCCCATCTGTGTGAGCAGACTTTTTAAGACAGCGCGGATTGGGGGTTGATCGTCAACGATCATTACCAGGCCTCCTCCGGGCAGGCGTGCTGTGTTTGTGTTGCTTATTGATTGAAGTTCTGGGGCCTCAGTGTGGAGAGGAATAAACAGGGTTACCGTGGTGCGCAAGCCCTCAGTGCTGTGCAATTCCAGTCGTCCTCCCGACTGTCTGGCAAAGCCATCCACCATACTTAAACCTAGACCAGTGCCGTGACCCTCTGCCTTGGTGGTGTAAAATGGTTGAGTTGCGCGCTGCAGTTCGCTTGCGCTCATACCCTGACCAAAGTCGGTAACAGCGATGCGCGCCCAGTGCGTCTGATCGTTATCGTCTTCCTTTAAATCCTCATTTAAAGCCTCAGTGCGTACTTCCAGGAGAATGCGGCCGCCGTCCTGCTGAGCTTCTTTGGCATTAAGTAACAGATTAATAATTGCGGTGGTAAGTTGGCCTCTGTCGACGAGTACATTACCCGCCGCCAGCGATGTTTCGAGTGTAATGCTCTCTCCCAAAGTGCTCTCGAATAGCGGCAGTGATTCGCGAACAAACACCTCGAGTTCGGTGAACTCTGGGGTCAGCGGCTGTTTCCGTGCATACGCCAGTAGGCTTGCCGTAATGTCTGCTGCAGACTCAGCCGCGTTAAGGATGTTCTCGACATGTTGGTAGCTTGACGGGTCTGCCTGTGCTTCCACGTCTTGTAACTGTTCTGCCGACAGTGTGACAACAGTCATGAGATTGTTGAAGTCGTGAGCCACACCGCTGGTAAGTTGTCCGAGTGCCTGCAATTTTTTAGCTTCAGCCAGGCTTTCAGCCAGTACTACTCTCTGTGATTCTGCCTCCAATCTTTGCGCCATTTCTTGCTCTAGTGCTGCGGTTCGTTCGGAGACCTTTGATTCCAGTTCGGCATTTGCCTGTTTAGCGGTTAGTGCCACCTTCCGTTCATAGTGACTCTGGCCGAAAAGATAGATGATCAGGGCAAGCAACAGGCCAGTGAGAATAATCTGGTTGCGGAGCGCAATTTCTTGTTCTGCTCGAATGTCGCTCTGCACCTTTTGCTGCTGCGCCACTGCCAGTTCATTGGTTTTTTTGGCAAGTTCGAGAGATTTTCCAAGTGCAGCAAGGTCTCGTTCGTATTCTGCTCCTAGTACTTGAGTCTGAATACGGCGTGCCTCACGAGCTGCACTAGCCGCATCTATGCTGCTACCAATTAGTCGAAGAAGTTCGGCGCGCAGCTCCATCCCGTGGGCCAAATTCATTGTGGGTGCAGCAGGATTTTGATCGGCAATGCCCTCTGCTATCAAAGCTCCCGCTTCGTCGAGCCGCCTCAGAGCGATGAGTGCTTCGGCAAAACGCAGCTTCGCGTTATCGTACATTGCGGTCTTTCCGGCGCGGGCTCCGTAGTCCAGCGCCGTGTTAAGGCTTCCAATGCCTTCGTCGATCATCGCTAATGCGATTTGTAATTTGCCAAGTACGCTAAAGGCATAGGCCTTGTCGTTCAATCGGGGAGAGTCACTCGCGCTCAATACTCTTCTTAATCTGTTGTAGGCTGCCTGTGGATCGCCGAGCTCAGCGGTAATGCGAGCCAAATTGACTTCGAAGGTGAGATTGGACCATTTGTAACTGTCATAGGACTCAGCGTTGACTATTGTTTGCGCAAGCGACTGCGCAACCTCGATGTTGCCCTGTTCTAGTTGTGCCCAGGCGATGTTAGTGGTTATGAAACCCAGCAGCCGTTGGTGATCGGTAGCCTCGGAAATGCGAATTTTCTGCAAGGCAGCTTCGAAAATTTTCAGTGCCTGCGCTGGCAACCCTCGATAGAGATAGATTAGCCCCTGATTGTTTTCTATGGCGGCTGCTAGTTGTAACTCTCCTGCTTCAAGTGCCAGAGTGATGGACACATCGTTGATTCGCTGCGCCCGAACGTACTGTCCTTTATTGGTCAGCCAGATTGCCGCGTAGAGATTAGCCAGAGCGGCGGGAAAGGGGTGATCGATGCTCTGTACAGCATCTATCTGCTGCTCGCATTGATCTGAATCAACAGGGTGACCCGCATGGACAACCAGGGAGCAGCCCATGATGGCGGCGAGACGCCTTGCATCAGGGTCGGTCGAGCTCGCCACGACTTTTTCCAACATATCAATCGCGGTTTCGCGATCACGCCGGGCGGCAAACAGTGCGAGCATGACTTCATAGCGTGGCGAGGCTTGTTGTTTGTTGGCGGTCTCAAGCTGGGGTTGTTGGCCTGCCCGGCGCCAGTTCCAGTTCCATTCCGGTTCTGTGTTTGGTGATCTTTCTTGTGGGGCCGCCGGCTTTACAGCGGCAAGTGCTAGTGATTCGACGCAGAGCATCGCCAGCAAAAAAATGCCACATCGGAACAGGTGCGAACTACTAAGGCAGCTGATCATTGAGAGGTTGGGAATATCTGTGTAAATGGCGTGGGCAGGAATTCTACGGCTCTCGACGCCAGTAATATACCTTGGTCTGTAAATTCCGAGCTTTTTTTATGCTTCCTAAAGAAGGGGGCTGTAATCACATGCTGTGGTTAACCAATGCTTATTCGTTGAGCGGCCGTGGGAAGGGATGTAAAATTTCGTATCAGATACAACTACGCGCTTGGTTCCATGAGGCGTCATATTGCAGGCAGAGTGGTTGCGAGAGAAATCAACGGTATCAACGAAATCGCTTAAGGCCAGGTTATTGGTGCTAACGAAGCGTAGGGTGCAGAAATTGTTGGCGAAAATTTGAAATGCTAAGGCAGCGTGTTAGTGTTTTTTCCCCCTGGTGGGATACATCAATCTGAATTGAACCAAGAGGTCACTTTTCCATGAATTTAAACGACAACATCACAGCCGTAGTCACCGGCGGCGCATCCGGACTGGGTGCAGCGACAGCGCGGGTGCTGGCGGGTCATGGGGTGAAGGTGGCCCTGTTTGATTTAAACGAAGAAGCAGGCACTGCGCTGGCCAAGGAGTTGGGTGGTGTGTTTTGCAAAGTGGATGTCACCTCTGATGAGTCAGTAGATGCAGGTTTTGTTACTTCGCGGGCTGCCGTAGGTCAGGAGCGAATCCTGATTAACTGTGCCGGAACGGGCAACGCCGTAAAGACCGTCAGTCGCAACAAGGAAGACGGCTCTATTGGCCACTTCCCGCTCGATAGTTTTAACCTGATCATCCAGATCAATCTGGTAGGTACGTTCCGCTGTATTGCAAAGTCGGCGGCTGGTATGGCAACGCTTGATCCGATAGATGGTGAGCGAGGCGCCATCATCAATACCTCATCCGTGGCTGCCGAGGATGGCCAAATTGGTCAGGCCTCTTATTCAGCCTCCAAAGGTGGTGTGGTGGCCATGACACTGCCAATCGCGCGTGACCTGGCGCGAGAAAACATTCGCATCAACACCATTATGCCGGGCATCTTTAATACGCCTCTGTTGCAAGGTGCGCCTGAGAAGGTGAAACAGGCGCTTGGTGCGCAGGTGCCTAACCCTTCGCGTTTGGGTGATCCTAAAGAATTCGCGTCGCTCGCGACAGAATTGGTGCGTAACTCTTATATGAATGGTGAAAGTGTCCGTCTGGATGGGGCCATTCGTATGGCGCCTCGTTAAGACAACTGTTAGCGCTATGTAATAAGCGCACTTACAACTGCTTGAACAGCCCAGTGGCTCGTTAAAACGAGAGGCTGGGCATACGCCAAGCTTGTAACTTGGAACATATCCTTCACAAAGCCGATCATTGCGATCTGGACTAGGCTGTAGGCTTATACGCTTAAAACCTGGTCTAGAGACAGCAGGCCGATACTCGCATTGACGCGAAGTTGGTGGAAAATTGGCGTATGAATCAGCAGTTCCAAATCCCTCAATTTGACTGGTCGGTTGCAGACTATGCGAGTTTTGGTTTGCAGCCACAGATTAGTCCGCATCCCTTCCACACGTTACCGATGTTCGACGATGATTCGTTGGCTGAGCTACTCGACAAACATCCCCGCGAAGGCGTAGTCGCGCATCTCTCGGGCGCCGATCCAACTCGCAACACCGACTGGAAAGCCGTTAACGTACCGCGGGAACTCAGCGGTCGGGAAATTCTGCAAGCCGTTGCCAAAGGCAAGTTCTGGATAAACGTGATTCACGTAGAGGAGCACCATGCGGAATATGTCGAACTCATTGAAAATATTTATCGACAGTTGGGACAGAATTGTGATCATCTCGAGGATTTAGAATACGCTCACACCTCGCTGTTGATCAGTTCTCCAGGCGCGCAGGTTTACTATCACCTTGATGCGAAGCCAAACATGATCTGGCACTTGCGGGGGCAGAAACGAATTTGGATTTACCCTGCCCTCGATGTGAGGATTGCGCCACAGAACCTGCTGGAAGATATCTACGCGGGAGTGATTGATGAAGACCTGCCGTACAAAACGGAGTTTGATGAGTTGGCCGAGAGCTTCTTGCTGAACCCCGGCGATATGGCGGCGTGGCCACAAAACGCGCCCCACCGGGTGGAGAACGTCGACATGAATGTGTCGTTGTCAACCAGCTATGTGACGCGAGACGTCCGTAAACGACAGCTGGTACAGCTGGCCAATCGCTATATTCTGCGCAAACTGGGCATAACCAAACGCAGCATGGTTGAAACCGGCGTGCTGTCAGCGGTTAAACGTCTGACTTTTCAGGTGTTGAACCGGCTGCGTCCCTTTGCGGACGAGGTTGAGGTCAGTTACGCGACGGATCTCGAGTTGGACCCCAGGGCCGCAAACGGGTTCCGCCGGTTAGCTGAGCTTGCGCAGCCAATCGTGCAACGATAATTCCACCGAAAAAACCTCTCAAGCCTTGTGTATTTGTGACAGACTAGCAACAGCAGAGGTTCGGGCGCAGCAGCCTACTCTGCAATCTACGCTACCGGTGTAAGAGACGTTTACCGCGGAAAAGCTGTTCCTGTATGGCCTCAGAACTGACGTTTAATACCAAGTTTGCCTACGGCATTGGACAGCTTGCCGAGGGCCTCAAAAACTCGGCGCTGAACACCTTTGTACTCTTCTACTACAATCAAGTACTTGGATTGCCCGGCACGCTAGCCGGGCTTGCTGTAGCTATTGCGTTGGTCTTCGACGCGGTATCTGATCCACTCACCGGTTCGATCTCGGATAACTGGCGCGGCAAGTTGGGGCGTCGCCACCCCTTTATGTATGCCTCGGCGCTACCTCTCGGTATTTGCTTCTTTCTTCTGTTTTCGCCTCCTGAGAGTCTGTCCCAATCGGGCCTTTTTGCGTGGCTGACCGCGACGATCTTGCTCACACGCGCCGCCATGACGTTGTATCACGTGCCACACCTCTCGCTGGGAGCCGAACTTTCCACCGACTATCAGGAGCGCTCGCAAATAGTGTCGTTCCGTTACGTTATGAGCTTCACGGGCTTCTTCCTGTGCTATGGATTGGGCTTTGCCTGGTACTTTCGCGACACGCCGGAGTTTCCGAATGGTCAGTTCAATATCGCGGCCTATCAGCCTTTTGCGCTAACGCTCTCTGTGTTGATGGTGATCACTATTGTTTGGTCAGCCTGGGGTACGCACCATCGTATTCCGCATCTGCCTAAGGCGCGCGGGGACTACATAAAACTGTCTGTTGGGGGTGTGGTGACCCGAATGTTCGCGGAGACCTGGAGTGCCTTGCAGAATCGCTCCTTCCGTTGGCTGTTTTTAGGTGCTCTGGTCATCTTTGTGATGGTGGGTGTGGACAATGCTCTGAGTCTGTATGTGTTTGAGTTTTTCTGGGAACTCGACTCGCAGGGCAAGCTCATGGTGTTGTTGGTTTATCCTGTGGGCATAATGTTGGGTTCGATCCTGTCACCAGTTACCCACCGCTATATCAACAAACGTACCGGCGTTATTTTGGGTTGCGTCGGTTGGGCCGTATTGCAGGTCGTGCCTATTGTGTTGCGGCTACAAGGTTGGTTCCCAGAGAACGATAGCGAACATCTCGCAACTACCCTAGCCGCGTATAAGTTCTTCCAAGGTGTGCTGGCCGCGCAATCGTTGGTGAGCTTTAACTCAATGCTGGCAGACATTGCAGACGAACAGGAGCTCGCTACGGGCAAGCGACAAGAGGGCATCTTCTTTGCTGCGGCATCGTTTGCTACCAAAACGACAGCAGGTATTGGTTCTCTACTTGCGGGTGTTGCGCTCGACCTTATCCGTTGGCCGAGGGGCGCAGAAATACAGAGTGCTGCAGATATCCCACCGGAGTCGCTGGTTTGGTTGGGTCTCTTATACGGCCCGATTGTTGCTTGCTTTGCCGTGTTTAACGTTGTCTTCAACATGCAATGCAAAATGACACGTGAGGACCACGAAGAGATAGTGCGCCAACTCGACGCTCAGCGCAGTTAGTCTGCGGCAGAGAGCTGACGCTTAGTCGATTTTCATCAGCAACCGTAAGGTAAAGCTCGGGCCTGTAGGGGACGGCACTAGAGTACCTTTGGGATTGATTCTTAGATGGTTGATGCGGGGAACCGTCAGATCGAGACCGGTGATTGGATCGACCAACGGGACGATTCTGGTTGCACCACCATCGTTTGAAAATTCGATGTCGTCGCCCGAATCACCAAGGGCAACAAAATTGTAACTGAGCCCACTTGCAGTAGGACCATTTATGAAAACGATAGGGTTCATCGACCCAGTTGCAAACATTAACCTGGCTTCAGGTGGCAATGAATCAGCGATGATGATGGAATCCTCGTCAGCATTACTCGGACCAAGATTGTGCACGGCGATCGAAAATTGAATCACCGCGCCCGGAATGCTTTTGGGATTAGCTCCACCTAGCGGATCCGAGGCGGTCAACGAATTCTTAACAATTGTGATTACAGGGCTGGCACCTACTTCAACGTTACTTCGGCGCGTATGACTGATCGTGCCTTCGTTGCCTTCGAGGGCAGTTACTGAGGCTATCCACGTTCCCAGCGGTGCGGCGGCGGGGATGGTGTATGCATGCTCGTAAGTTTTTGTTGCAGCATCTCTGGCAACCAGACTTCCTGGTTCCAGATTTTGTGTCAGCTGCAATGTGCCCGTGGAGTCCGTCACTGTGAGCGACGCAGCAGTAATATCAGCGGCTCCGAAAGGATCGCTCACGATGCTACGGACATACACGGTGTCTCCCGCAGTGGCGTTAGAAAGCGTGCTGCCATTGGGATAAGCGGCATTGAAGAATTCAATGGAATCAACATTGATGACTGTTAATGCAGGCAGTTCCACCAGGCTGTTACCGAGTGCTGCGTCGAAGGGATAGACGAATACCGGGCGCCCTCCGCCGCCACCGGGGTCGTTATCAACCTGCATCTCAATTGTGGTTCCGGCTGGTAAATCAAGTGGTGTGGCTGTGACAGGATTACAGTTTGCGTCGGTTTGAGGCACGTTAAAAATGAACTCTCGGGTCACGCTGTTCGATAAACCATCTGGATCTGTCGTTGTCAGAGTGCGATCTACGCAACCGATAAAACCGCTTGCTGCACCTGAGTAGGACAACGACACCCGAATGTCGCGGTTGTTGCCATTGCCGTTGCGCTGCATGAGCAGGCGCACCGGAATTGTAGTTGCATCTAGCGACAGGGTTGCTGCTGTCACCGGATTCATTGACCAGATGATCTGATTGTCCTGGCGTCTAATAGTCATGCGATTGACAGGGCTTGAGACTGAGGTGATTGCAACTCGCGACATGGTCGCGGGCGCTCCCGCTGTCGGTGGTGAGGCGAGGATGTTGTCCAGATACAGCTGCTTGGTGCCGCTGGCTGGTCCTGATGTATCGCCGATCACGAGGTCTACCGAAGAAATGTCGGTGTTGGTTGCAGCGAACTGATCCGTGATGGTAGCAGTGTTGCTAACGATGTCCCCTACAACCGCAGTAGCCACGATCTCGGCTGTGAAAACTATGGTGGCGCCTGAGCCTGCAGTGATTGATATGTCTTGGATGTCTAGCGAGTTACCTGTTGAAAGGTCGGTTCCTCCAGCAGCATTGGTTACGGTCAAGTTAGTGAGCAGGCTGCTTAAAGTATCGGTCACCGTGACAAGCGATTCTGAATTATTCAGATCAACGACATTGATAGTAAACTCAAGCACATCACCCGGGAGCGCAAACCCAGAGTCCACATCAAGAACCGTTTTTGTCGACCCCGAGAAATCCGCGCCGAGTATCACAGCATCCGCGGTGGCGGTATTGTTTGCGTTCAATGGATCGAAAACGTTAGAAGTCAGTACCGCTGAGTTGGTGAGAGTGCCCGTTGCATCACGGGCAACGTCAACCGTTACGGTGACCTCGGGCAATGAATTTCCGACCGCTAAGTTTGAGCCGCTGTGGGTACAGGTAACCGTTGTATTGCCAGCACAAGTCCACAGCGGATCTGCACTCGTGAAGCCAGAGAAGGTGAGGCCTGTTGGCAAGGTGTCTACGATAGTGACAACGTCATTATGAGTTAGCGGGCCAAGGTTATCGATGGCAAAGATGAAGTCTCCGCTACTGCCCCGGGGGAAGCCGCCCGCGGCTTTTTTGTTGAGTGCCAGATCAGTAGCTGGGGTGTTGGTTACCGAGATAATCTCAAGTGAGAGAAGAACCAGATCTTGTCCTGAGCTGTAGCTAGTAGAGGCGGTAACGTCACCGGCTGTGAGATAGGGGCTAAGATCGTAGATGTCCAGGTCCACACCAAACACATCGCTACTGCCAGAACTGTTGATCGTCGAGTTGAATTGATTGTTGGTTGGATTAAGACTATCAATCAGCTCGACAGGGGCCGAGTTCTGCCCGTCAAAGATGAGACTTTCGCTTACCCCATTCAGAGGTGCAGAGTTTCCTTCATCGCCATCCCAGCTCAGAATGCCCAGTCGCCCGTCAATGTTAGAGCTGGGTATCACAAAGTTAGTGGGGTTAAGCGTGAGCGAGCTGCCGCGAAAGAACTCTAGTCCTTCAAACATGTTTAGTGTTCGGAACGGTTCTGCCGGATCTGAATAGATCACTACGAGCGCCCAGGCGGCGAGTACCCCGCTTACCGCGCAGAACGGCGCGCCGTTGTCGACAGTGAGGTCAGTGAAAGTGTAACTGCCGTTGCCGGTGACCTGAGAGGTGACGTCCGCGGTGCCTGCGAAAAAGTCGAAGGTTCCTAGAAAGTTTTCTGCGTACTCGTCATCGGCCGCGACACTGAGACCGTTGAAGGTAACGGTGTAATCAGGGGTGGCGCCACTACCGGCCCAATAGAGAAAGGCGCGCTCTACTGTGGCGCCCGCTGGAATCCCATTTAGCGTGGCACTACTTGTGTTCGTGAGCGCGCAGGGATTCACGGTATCTGGTTCGGTGCGAAGGGTACCGCCCGTGCCGACGTAGTCAATCAATCCCACAAAAGTCTGGGTAGGTTGGGAGCTGATAGGCGTAGCGCTCACTGGAAATGATGCGCACAGCAAGGCAGACACCCCACATAGAGTGGCTACCAGTGCCCGACTTAGTACCGGGAAACCTGTGTACCAGGTGCGCAATGCTTGTCCTTGTCATTCGCTATGCGCGTCAATATATGGGCATTGCGACAAGCGCCCTAACGGTAGTGCTGCAAACTGTGCGCTAGCGCACAGGCTGCGCGTGCATTGTCCAGCTTGTTGCTAGACCTTTGAGTCGGATGTGCTACAGGCTGGCGGCAAACCCGTAGATAGAGCGCAGAGTGTCAGCGAACACGTCTGGAATGACCGCGGCAAACATCTGATCGCCGGCGTGTGGCGTGCCGTGAATGGTTTTTGCCACAGCAGGCACGCCTGCTGCCAACAGCTTGCGATAGTAAGCGAGGCCCTCATCGCGCAGTGGGTCGAGTTCGTTCACTGTAATGAAGTGTGGTGGTAAGCCAGTCAACTCACTGTTGCTCGCGTGATACGGCCAGGCGAGCGGATTGGTAAGGTTTTCGCCTGTTGGATCGTAGGCCTTCACCATGGTAGCCATCATTGGCCCATCAAGTATGTAGCCGTCATTCTCAAGCAACGAGGGCAGCTCTGCGGGAGGATTAGTGTAGGTACCCGATATGTAGGGGCACATACCATACACGCCATCTATGTTGCCAAGGGTGCCGTCCTGTTTTGCCTTTAATGTGGTTGCAAGTGACAGATTGCCACCGCCGGACTCTCCCGAAACTACAATCTTGCTGATGTTAAGGGCTGCGCGCTGGTCGTTAGCCCATTGTACTGCGCTGCTGCAATCATTGAGACCCGCTGGATATGGATGCGGCCCAAGCTGACCCCCGCCGTTGCGAAACTGCGCGCCAATTACAACCATCCCCATGGTCGCCAGGGAGTTACGCAACAGCACAAAGCCTGGGTCCTCTGCGCTCATAACAACCATGCCACCGCCGTGTAAATGAACGATGCAGGGAAGTGGACCAGACCGTTCAACAGGTTGATGCACAAACAGGTTTATGTCGTTGCCGTCGACGCCCTTTATGGTTTCAATGCTGGTTTGCACGGTAGGAAAGTCGGGTAGAGCCGCGAGCATCTCGGCATTGGCTGCGCTGCCTGCCGACTCAACCATATTGCAGTAGGCAAGTGCTTCTTCGACGCTGCAGCCAGCACCCGGCGCTGTGGTGCTGCCGGCGAGCCCAGGCATAGCGGCCAGAACTGCGCTCAACCGCGGATCTAGTCTCGGGTCAGTCTCAAGTGTCATGTTTGGGCTGCCCAGTTTGCCTGGATTTTCCATGAGTGCGACCTGTCTTAGCTGTTGGGTGATCGATGTTACCATCTAGGCTTGTGTAGTTAAGGATGCAACAATGTCTCAGTCTGACGCCGTGCTGTCCCCAGAGATGCTCGGGTTTGATCCTGCAGAGCTGGCCGCGCGCTATTCCGACGAACGCGAGAAGCGCCTAAGAGCCGATGCCGAAGCGCAGTTTGTGCAGGTAGACTCCACGTCGCCCTTTGCCAACAAGTACCTGGAAGAGGACCCCTACAGCGAACCGGTCGAGCGGTTGCCACTGACGGATCAGCGCGATGTCATCATTATTGGCGGTGGCTGGGTCGGCATGATGACGGCTGCTCGACTCCGCCAAGCCGGTGTTGGTGATATCCGGATCATTGAGAGTGGCTCGGACTTCGGGGGCACCTGGTACTGGAACCGTTATCCGGGCGCGCAGTGTGACATCGAGTCGTACAGCTATTTACCGCTGCTTGAAGAAACGGGCTATGTACCCAAGCTGCGATATTCTTTTGCGCCAGAAATTCAAGAGCATGCGCAGCGTATTGGTGAGCACTTTGACCTGTATAAGAATGCGGTGTTTCAAACCTGGGTTACTGATTTG
>CAZSYU010000072.1:0-21228 GCA_964611345.1 uncultured Pseudomonadales bacterium | reverse complement strand
TCAAAAATATCGTCGCGGGTGTTTTGCTTTGCCCACACGCCGGCGAGCCCTCCAGGATTGCCGTCGATGCCACTGGTCAGCAGCCCTGGCTGCAAGCGCGCGGCCGGATTCGACTCACCCGTAACGGCGCCCTGCCAGTCGTCTTCACGCACACCACCAGGATTAGCGGAGTGCGTATCGGTAGAGGCAATAATGCCGAGCTTGATTGGATTCAAACCAATCTCTTGCTCCTCTTGCAGACCCACCACCAATGCCGAGCGTTGAAAGTCTGTGGGATGCACACAACCCGCTCCCAGCATGCCGCTTGAGCCCGTTGTACCGGCCGCGCATTCCGTCGTGATCTGGCTCGCCTGCCCGGTTTGCAACGTCCCGCTGCTAAGGTCGCGCGTGACATAGGTTTTGTTTTCGCCCATGCGCCGCACAGCTTCAATGTCACACAGTTCATCGGGCGCACCAAACACACTGCTCAGACCATTAATACATTCAGAGCCGCCCTTGTGTTGGAAAATTTCCATAATGGGCTCTCGTCGCAACCGCGCTTCGGCGTAGGCGCGTTTTGCAGCCAGTGAATTCTCTAACTGCTTGTAGGGCGCCATGCGTCCATTCGCGAGGTTGGTGTTGTGCGGAATGGTCAGATAGTCACAACCGGCGGCCTCGTCACAGGCTACTTCCAGACCAGCCCACAGTTTGCTATCGATGGGCGCGTCGATATAACTCACGGGCAATACAGGCACCACGTCGTTGCGGAAAATCACGTTGCGGTGATAGTTCGACGTGCCTGGCGTGCCGGTGTATTCGTAGGCGACAAAGCTCGTGAACTCGCAAGGGTCATTGGCCTCGTTGGCGGCATTCTGCACATCTTGCCACGGCCCCTTCGCATACTCCGGACACAGCTTGCCCTCCTCGCCACACAGCACCGCGATGCGGCTGGGCGTTTCAGTGGTAATCACCTGCGCCATCATCATCATGCCGCGCCGCTGATCCGAGCGCACCGCAACGCAGAATGGCGTGTCGTGCATCGGTGAACCCTCGGTGTTACACAGCGCCCGCTCGCCAAGAAATTCGCCATGATCGGTGACCGCCAAAAAGTCGAGTGGCCGATCGATCTGTGCAGTTCCCAGCGGTTTGCCATCGTCGCCAATGGGAAAGAACGGAATCGCTTCGCCACGCGCATAGCGATGGGCATCAGCCGGTGTCGCGCCGGTGGAATTGGCCGCGGCGTCAAACGAATAGCTGGTATGCACGTGCAGGTCGCCAAACAGTGCCGTACCGGTGGCTGAATAGTTGCTGCAGTTACCATCAGCCGGAACAGCACCTGGCTCTGTCTCTGTATCTACCGCTCCTGCTGCCTCTGCTGCTACCTCTACCGCAGCCGCAGCCGTGGATTGCTGCTGCGTACTTGCGGCCTGTTCTGTAGCAGAACCACAGCCTGCAATGCCACACAGGAGCAACGCACTTAACAAGACAGACTCTGCCCGCAGCTTCCCAGACATAGATTACCCCTCAATAAACCAACACGCAGTCTAGCAGCTAGCAGCGCGCGAGCTAAACCGGAGTCAGTCCTTCAACGTGCACCTGCACAGTGTCGCCATCTGCAGCAACGTTGGCTTGCACTCCGTAGACCATGCGCAAACGCTCTGCCGTCAATGATTCTCTGACCCCGCCTTCGGCCACAATGCGACCGCCTTGCATCCACACCAACCGATCGGCGTAACGCGCAGCCAGAGCAATATCATGCAACACCACACAGGCGCCACCACCGCCAGCAACATAGCCGCGCAACAACTTCAGCACCTGATGCTGATGCCGCGGATCCAGAGCCGCCGTGGGTTCATCAGCAACAAGCAATGCCGTGTTGGCAACAAAGGCCCGTGCGCAATGTACCCGAGCAAGTTCACCACCCGAGAGCGTATTCGCCTCACGGTCTGCAAGGCCCAACAGGTCACAGGCTGAAAGTGCCGCTTCGATAAGTGCAGCATCTTTTGCCTGCGGGCGCCCCATCATCACGCCATGGGCAAACCGGCCAAGGGCCACAATGTCCCGCACGCGATTAGGCCAGGCCAATGGTCGCAGTTGCGGCAAGTACGCAACGGCCAATGCACGCTCGGCCGCAGACAGGTCAGTAACAGGAACCCCATCGAGCGTGGCGGTACCTGAATCAACTGGCATCAGCCCCAACAACAACCGCAGCAAAGAGGTTTTGCCCGCGCCATTCGGCCCAAGCAACACCACCAGTTCGCCTTGCGTTATCGACAGCGATGCTTCCTGCACCAGGGGCACACCATCAGCGGCGACACTCGCATTGTTAAGCAGCAACTCAGCCATCACTGCCTCTGCGCCGCATGGCAATCCAGACAAACACCGGCGCACCAAGCAGCGCCGCCACCACACCAAGTTTTAGTTCGGTCACACTGGGCAACACCCGAACCACAATGTCTGCCACCAGTACTAACAGGCCACCTAAGAGCGCAGCGGGCAATACCGTTCTTGCGGGATCGTGATGCACCAGGGGGCGCACAAAGTGAGGCGCAACAATGCCCACAAACCCGATGGCGCCTGCCAGTGCAACCGCGGCCCCCGCCAGCAAGCCAGCCCCCAGCACAACGGCCAGGCGCAAACGAGTTAGATTAAGTCCAATACCAACGGCGGCTTCTTCGCCAAGCGTCAACGCCGAAAGCCCGCGACGCATCCTGAACACCAACAGATAGCCAACCATCATAAACGGCGCAACCAGCCAAAGGTCAGCAAAGCTTCTGTTTGCAACAGACCCCAGCATCCAGTTCACCATGTCGGCAAGCGTAAACGGGCTGGGTGCAAAGTTGAGCATGAACGACATGGCGGCACCGGCAAAACTCGACAGGCCCACACCAATTAGAATAAGTGTCACCACCGATTGTGTGTACAGCGTCGCGGCAGCGATTAACCCAGTGGCAAGCAGCGCCCCCACAATAGCGGCGAGCGGCATCGCGTAAGCCCAGCTCGCGGCAAAACCGTAATACAACGCAATTACCGCACCGAGTGATGCACAGGCAGACACGCCTAGCACGCCCGGCTCTGCCAATGGATTGCGCAATAGCCCCTGCAACACCGCCCCACTCGCACCAAGTGCAGCACCCACGGCAAAGCCACAAAGCGCGCGCGGCAAACGAATTTGCCAGACCACCAGAGTGTCACCCACCGAACCGTTGCCACTAAGCGCTGCCAATACACGTTCCATCGGCAGTGCTGTTGAACCCAACAAACAGGCCAGAAACAGGACAACCAGCGTTAAACCAAGTAATAAAGGATTGAGCGCGCGATCCATTATTTACTACCACTGGGACCAGCACTGGGGTCAGCACTGACCCCAGTCGCGGCTTGCCCGGTAGCCAGTGCCTCAATGGCATCCAGCAAAAACCAGGCACCGCACGACGTCCAGGCGCCCTCAAGCACAGTGGTTGGGCGCGTCCACAGTTGCTGTTGCGCCAGCGGGTGCCGCACGGCCGACCAGGATTCTGTGTTCGGCGTCGCTTGATTAAACTGGGCCAACGCCACGCGATCGGGTTGTTTATAAGCGAGCTGTTCAAGTGGCAGCGACCGCCAGCCCGCCTGAGTTTGGAAGTTGCGCAACCCCGCAGCAACCAACATGTCATGCACTAAAGTTTCAGGACCCGAGGTTGCCCCACCGGTGGTCATGTACAACACAGACTTACTCGCTGTGCGGGTATCGCGTGTCGCCGCAATCGCAGCCAGGCGGTGATCAATATCGGCAACCAGTGCGCGCCCTGCTTCGGGCACACCAAGCCCATCCGCCATCTCCAGGGTGACCCGCTTTATGCTCGCCAGATCATTCGCATAGCCCACTTGCAAAACGCGTAACCCACTGCGTTCAAAAAAACCAAGTGCGTTAGGCCCGCCCCCATAGCTTCGCACCACAAGATCAGGCTGAGCCAGCAGCACATCTTCAGTGAGCGGCCGAATCTGCGGAATGTCTTGGGCCTGATCGCGCAGGTAAGAAAAGGGCTTTTTTGAGTCTGGCGACAACGCGAGAATTCGCGCGGGCTCCACAAACTGCAGCACGTACTGATCGGCACAGTAGTCCAGACTAACTATCTTTTGCGCTGATCCGGTTTGCGCGAGCACCGGCTGCGCGATAGCAAGCGCGTAGGCCAGCGCTTGCACTGCGACTATCAGCGCACGCAAAGTAGCGCCTGCCGGGTGATCAAAACTGCAACCGCACACCAGCCGTAACCGACACACCCGGTGTGCCAAAGCCCAGAATTTGCTGGTAGTTCTCGTCGAACAGATTTTCGATGCGTCCATAAAATTCGAGTCGGTCATTGGGCGCATAAGCGCCAGCCAGATCTACCCGGGTCCAATCGTCCACCGTGCCATTGGCGTCAGTTTCCGAGCCATTGTGTCGCAATAGCAAATTTGCCGACCAGGGACCACCTGAGTCAAAGCGAAAGGTCAGATCACCCGAATGCCGCGGCACGCGTACCAAGCGATCACCCGTGGTCTCATCCGTTGCGTCAATCCAGGCATAGTTGGCCGTAATATCGAGCCACTCGGTTAATTGATACCCGGCAAACAACTCAATACCCTGCGATTCAGACTCGGCAATGTTCTCAAAGCCACCGATGCCAAACGAGAAGGTAATGAGGTTAGTGGTGTCTTGATTGAAATAGCTCACACCCAGTTCACCGCGCCCATCCCTCGAGCGCCAGTCCACACCCACATCAAAACCATCGGAGCTCTCGGGCTGCAAATCCGGGTTAGCCATAGTCGCGCCACAACAAAAGAAGGTGGTTTGGAAAATCGTCGGCGCCTTGAAACCTTCACCCCAGCTACCCCGCAGCGTTAGCTGCTCAGAGGGACTAAAGGCTACTGCCGCGCGCGCGGTGGTTTCACTGCCAGAGCCTTCGACATCATCCGAGCGCACGCCTGCGGTTAGCGTAAGCCCCTCGATCGGATTCAACTCGTACAGGCCAAATACCCCATCGATACTTGAGGTATCGGTGCCGCTATCAAGCTCTTCGCGCTCATACCCAAAAGCAATGCTGTTCTTGGCATTAATATCAAAGTTCCCTTGATACCGGTAAGTCTGTCGATCACCCTCAGCCGAGAACCCAGCAACGCCATCGGTGAAGTTGTCGCGCTCGAGATCAGAGTAGCCTGCCACCAACAGATTTCTGAACCGGCCATCGAGCAACGGCACTTGCAACGCTACCTGAGCAGTCAGCTCTTCGGTTTCGCTAAGCTCATCACCATCACCCACGTTACCCTGGGCACCAAACACAAAGCTGTCGAACTCGGTCTCTGCCTCGTTCCATAACAGCGAAAGACTCAACCGCGCCGCACCCAGGTTCACTCCACCCTTCGCGGCAATGGTGCCCGACTGAAAAGCATCCTGCTCTGAATTGCCGTTTGCACTGTCTGCCTTTGAAATACCGTCAGAATCGATAGCCGTAGCGGCAATACGAAAGTCACCGGTGTTGTTACCGCCCGCGATTGCAAGCCCACCTCGAAAGGAATCGAACGCTCCGTATTCAAGAAACACATCGCCCCCAAAGCCCTGGGTTGGGCGCTTGGTGGTGATGCTCAGCACGCCACCAATAGCGTCGCTGCCCCACAGAGTTGACTGCGGGCCTTTCAATATTTCCACACGCTCGACGTTGCTTGAATCCAACCGCGAGAAATCAAAGCCGCCACCAGGGGACGTTGTGTCATTGACCACGATGCCATCGACTAATACCAGGGTTTGCTCGCTGGAAGCACCCCTAACACGTACGCTCGCAACACCACCAAAGTTACCGTTCTGATTTACTGTCACCCCAGGTGCCGCTGCGATGGCGTCTACGACAAAGTTGAAGCCAGCGGCTTCGATGTCATCAGCCGTCAGCACTGACACCGCAGAACCAGACTCACGCGCGGTCTGTTCGAGTCGGGTAGCCGTAACAATCAAGGTTTCTTCGAGTTGGCCGTCTGCATCTTTCGCGACAGCTGCTGCAGTGCCGTCAAGTACATCGGAATGGCCAGCACTCACCGGCGCAATAATCCCGCACCCAACAATAGCAAGTACAACAAAGCGCCCAGAACGGGCGAAGTTTGATCTCATAGTTAACTTTCCTAATTACAAAACACACACATCGCTACTAGGAAAGAACTTCCCGACCCTGTGAGCTGTTCCCGGCTCAGATCGAACGACACGACGGCAGGTTTCCTGACTCACCGATCACTGTCTCAGACCACCTTCCCAGCCCATCAGATTCCTGCTTCGCGCAGCACATGGCGCAAGCAACAATCGACAGCCCAGTGGTTTAAAGGTCGTTAACCATCGGCTCACAGTTGCGGGTACAGCCCCGGAATTCCACCGGGTTCCCTCTTAGCCCTGCAAACAGAGCACCGTCTGGACGTTATTAGCCGAAAATCCGGCGCCGTTGTCAATTCGGGTTATGATTTCTGCAGGTGAGCGAGACTCATGACCGCCGAGACTCACGACAGGAGGAGACCAACTATGCTGCAACAAGCCCAAGATCTACTGGAAGAAGGCCAGGAGCTAAAAGCTCTGCTGGAAACGCTCTCGGCAGAGGACTGGCAGGCCCCCACGCCGTTCAAAGACTGGACCGTCAACAAGGTCGTGCAACACCTGCATGGTGCCGACGTTATGGCCGTGTTGTCCCTCAGCGACCCCGAAAAATTCAAAGCCACCATCAGCGACATGAAGGCGGTGAACAAAACCATGAACCCCGTTATTGAAGGGCAAGAGTTGTTCGAACGCTGGTGGTCCTATTTCAGCGAAATGAGCCAGCAGCTCGGCGCCAGCGACCCCAAGCGCCGCTGCCCCTGGTTTGGCCCCGATATGGGCGTAATGATGTTTACCACCGCCCGTCAAATGGAAACCTGGGCGCACGCGCACGATATTTACGATTTAAAGAAGCAGCCCAGAAACAACACCGACCGCATCAAGAACATTGCCGAAATTGGTGTGCGCACCTACGGCTGGACCTTTGCCAACCGCAAACTGGAGCCGCCAGGGGACGCCCCCTACGTGCGCCTCACCGCACCGAGTGGCGCGCTATGGGAATGGAACGAACCTTCACAGGACAACAAAGTAGAAGGTAGTGCGGTTGAGTTTTGTCATGTCGTTACTCAGGGTCGCAACATTGCGGACGTCAGTTTGCAGGTAAAGGGCGAGGCCGCCACCCAGTGGATGGCGATTGCGCAGTGCTTTGCCGGACCGCCTGAGACGCCACCCGCGCCTGGTACGCGGTGTTAGCTGTGGTGGAGACGTTGCGTACCTGAACTGCCCCGGGTTTACCGGAGACTCCAAATCTTAGAGAGGGACGTACCTTAGACTTTTACCTAAATCACCCCGAATTTACGGCGGCCGGTTCAGAGTATCAAGTCGCTGAAATGTCGCCTCAGGCGTTCACCGCAAGCTATAATCGTGGTGAGTTCCCGGCTGTTTCTTTGGACTACCCCAGAATATTTGGCTCAAGCAATTCAAGACACTACAGTGGAAATATAAAAATCGGCGAATTGAACTTTGAAGGAAATTCCTCAATTACCTTTGATATTGTACAAACCGCAGTCTTTAGCAGAACCTTTCTGAACGGCAGCGGTCAAGACCTTGAGGAACCAGTCACGGTAAAAACCAATATAAAAGGAACGGTTGAGTACAAAGGCCGGATCAAAGGTCCAACAGACTAGATAAGGTAGGTTGGTGCGGAATTGGGTCGAAACCAGACCTTTAGTCCTAATTGGGTCAGTTCAGGCTGGAGTAGCGCAGCCCAGGTAAGGGGGGCATAGTTACGGAATCTCATCTACACAGGCACAAACAATACTGCACTAAAAATAGCGGGTGAGAACCACCCGCCAAGAAGAATTACACAGGCCTATTTAGGAAGTGCTGGTGGTGCCTACTCGACTCTCCATACCGCTCACTGGGTAGTAATGGCCACACTGGTGACGCCGCGCACCAGTTCACCCTCCATAAAACGCACGCTTATTCGTGCGTTCTCAGGATCAAAGTTAACGACATCAAGGGTGCGTACAAACACCGAATAGGTGGCACTGCCCTCTCTGAACGCGTTGGTATTTATCTCTGGCACAGCCGGGGCAACACACTGCGCCGTTGCAGGGTTTGTTTCACACACCGTTATCTCGACCGGCATGTCCTCTGGAGTGTCGACAACCAAACGCAAAATGGCGGTTGCACCCAAATTGAACGTGGCCGTGCCAAAGGCCGCACTCGAGCCCGCTCCTGGCACTCGCAGCACACCGTCTTCAGATGAGGTCGCCGAAAGGGCAATCACATCCGCGGTTGGCGCATCGGTGGCGCCGAACAATAAAGTGTTAAGACCAGACACCGACCGAGCTCTGGGCGCGTTTGTGCACTGAACCGAAAAGCTCAGGTCGGTAGGTGCAAACACCGCCGTTGGCGTTAAGCTGATAAGGAAGCTCTGTGAGCCGCGTGCCGGAATATCTACAGGCGTATTGGCCTGCCCCACCAGCGCGTTGGTGGTGGGGTTTGTGGTTTGATACAGCAGGCTGCCTGGGAACGGTGTATCCGGAGCGATGAAGCAACCTTCTAGCACCTCAGTGCTACTACTGTTGATGGCGGTCAAAAACGCCGTCGCCGTTGCACCCACCTGCACAGTACGCACACCGGGCAGCACCGCAGTTAACGGCGGTGCCAAGCTACCCGCTGGCTGCACCCTGACTTCTACGCGATCTGTGGCGGTGAGTGCGTTTTCGTTGGTTACAGAGAACTCAAACACCAGTATCAAACCGGCAGGTCCTACGTCTGGCGCAACAAACTCGGGGCTTGTCGAGTTGGCATCAGATAAAGTCACCGTGGGCATACCGTCGACTTGTTGCCACTGGATTTCGACTGGAATGGAGGCAGACAGGAACCCGCCTTGCAGCGTTACCGTGTTGCCAGGTACCGCGACCTGATCTGGGCCAGCGTTAACAACCGGAGGAAAGGCTCCGCTTGCAGCAACGGTAATGGTTACTTCGTCTTGCGCCTGCAAATCTTCGTTACCAACCACCGTGAGTCGCCAGGTGAGCACAGTGGGTGTGGTGGCCGCGGGCGGCGCGACAAAACTCGGTTGCAGAATAGCGGGGTCATCAAGAGCGACGGCCGGGCCAGCCACTTGCAACCACACCTGGCTGGTGAGCGGTCCATCGGGATCTTGCGAGGCGCTGCCATCCAGCTGCACAGTGGCACCACCCATAACCCCCTGATCAGGCCCGGCATCGGCAACCGGGGGCTGGTTTTCATTAACGACGTTCACCACGGTTTGATCGGTATCAACCAACATACCCCGGTCTGTCACGGTGAGCTCGAAGGTTGCCGACAATCCCGCCGGCCCTACCGAAGGCGCGGTGAAGCTGGGCGTTGCCGTATCGGCGTTTTCAAGCTCAAAAGCGGCATCGCCAGAGATTCTGTTCCAGGCAAAGCTAAGCGCATCGTCTTGGGCAAGATCGGGGTCGGTACTGCCATTGCCATTGAGTGTAACGAGTACCCCCTCCGGCACACTTTGCGCTGGGCCCGCATTGGCGATGGGCGCCATGTTGTCGTTGCTGACGTTCACCATCACCGTAGCGGTCGAGGTCTCGTTGTCTTCGTCGGTTACCAGCAGCTCAAAGGTGAGTACCGGATTGCTGTCGAACCCGATAGCTGGTGCCGTGAAGGTTGGCATAATCGCGCTTGCATCACTCAAACTAACCGCAAGCCCGCCGGTCTGGCTCCAACTGTAAACCAGTGTGCCGGGCTCGTCGTCTGTAGTGCCGCTGCCATTTAATGTGGTGAGTTCACCCTCTACCACCGTCTGAACCGACCCGGCGGATGCGACTGGCGCAGAATTAGAGTTGTTGATGGTGATTTGTACGCTGTCGGTCGAGGTGAGTCCGCCATTGTCGGTAACGGTCAAGGCAAACTCGGCGACTACGCCGGCGGGCGGAATGTTAAGCGCCTGAAACTGCGGTGTTGCCGTGTCTGCGCCCGTAAGGGCGAAGGCCTGGCCACTCGTTTGCGCCCAGCTAAACTCAAGGTCAGTGACTAGATCGGGGTCTGAACTGCCGGAGCCATCAAGCACCACCGTGGCACCTTCGTTTACGGTGGTATCGTCGCCAGCGGCGGCCGTTGGGCCGTTGTTGATCAGCACGGTGACGGTCTCAGTGGCTGAGCGGTCGGATGCATCAGTGACGGTGAGACTGAATTCAAGCTGCGGCCCAGGCGTTGCTGGATTGTCTATGTTGGGCACAAACGCTCGGGTATTGCCTACACCGGTAAGCGTCACAATCGGGGTGCCACTGATCTGAGTCCACTCAAAGTCAACGTCGCCAACGCCATCCATAACGGTGGCGGTCAGCGTGATGGTTTCATCTTCATTATTCACGGCGCTTGCATCGCTGCCCGAGACAACAAGCTCAGTAATGGCAGGCGGGGGAATGCCTGCAGCAGGATCGCTAAAGCGCACAACGGCAGTCACTGGATCGCTTACCTGCCCAGCCAAGTCCGTGACCACCAGGACTACTTCTAAGTCTAACGTCTCCCCTGTTGGGACGTCTTCAACAGTTACTTCAAAGTTCGTCAGTGTTCCGTCTTGGGAATTAACCTCCGTACCATCAGGCGCGTCCAACAGGGTAAAGCTGTAGTTCGCTATGGCGCCCGCATCGTTGCTGTTGATCAGGTCCGTTGAACTGGCACCGCTGAATGTCACAGTTGTACCTTCCTGAACGGCAGCGCCCGGCGCCCCGGTAAGTACAGCTACTGGAATCGGGTCAATGTCGACGGTGACGGAAAACTGATTGGAGTTGGCCCCCGAGGGGTCAGTCGCCACCAGGGTATACACCTGTTGCCCACTTCCCATGTATTGCGGCTGCAGTATCTGGGCATCAGAAAGAAAGTCTACTGGGCTCCACTGAAATGTCAGTTCTCCTTCGTCTCCTTCATTGTCATCGGCCGCCGTAACTACAATTGTGCGACTGTCCACGTCATCGGTAGCAAGAAACGTTTGTACCGCATCCCCGCTCAGTGTGGGTGGGCTGTTTACCACCTCCTCCTCGACGCTGAAGCTCAGAAACCCACAGTTAAAGGGCCCGTCGCTCCCGTCGTCATCTGGACCATCGTTATCGCCATCCGCCGAAAAATTGCCGTTAACCTTCTGAGTACACCATTCAAACGCACTATCGCCCAACTCATCGGGTGTCCAGTCAAACAACCAGGTCTGGTGAACACCCGGGAACGTGAACGCATGCGTGATCTCGTCGCCATCACCACTCGCCCTGCTGATGTCAGCGTCTGCCGGGACAAACACGCCATTACGGGTGGTTGTGCTCAAACTAAACCCTGCTCGATCACCCACAGCCGCATCACTGTTGTGAAACCGCAATTGATAGGTTTCACCAAGTGTAAAAGTGGTTTGTGCCAGATCACTCTGTACGTTTGTTTGTTCCTGTAAGGTCAGAAAACCTATCTGCTGGGTGCTGCGCGCGTGTGCATGACAGCCGCTGTTGCCGCACCCAATGTTGTCATCCGTCCCACCTACAACCGGGTCAGCGGGAGACGGGGTACCCCGGTCAAAACCGGAGTTGTCATCTTCAAAAATACCGCCCGAATTCGCACTTACCAAGGGTGAAAGTGCTGTTGTACCCAATATAAGAGCTGCCAACAAGAGTGTTTTTTTAGTAATGGGCTTGCTCCTTGCATGCATCAAAACCGCCACCGTCCGGCAAGGGTTGCCACCACATTGGTGTAGTCGTTATTTTCTTCACCGCTGGCGTCGAGATAACTCACGCCCAGGTCCAGGGTTAGCTTGTCAGTCGCGGCAAACTGCCCCCCCAGCGAATAAATGTGTTGGTCTGCGTCGATGCGATAGGCCTGAAAGAGAACGCCTTCTTCCAACGCAAAGTCACGTACCGTGTCAAAGAGCTCCGGCGTTGCAAACTCTGCAATGCTCGAGCTCGAGCTGACATCACCTGTCATGTAGTTGTATTCTAAGAACCCAGACCAGCGGGGGATTGGGTCGAACATCAGCTTGATAAAGCCGCCGTGGTTATCGGTATCGAAAACCCGATTAGCCCCACGAACCGTCAGGCGTCCAAGTTCGTCAGGTGTTGCACTGCCTTCGGGCGAATCATTGGTTGAGCGCTGAAAGCGGTAACGATAGCCGAGCTCCAGCCCAAGCTTTGGACTGAACTGTTTACCAACGGCAACATCACCCTGACCTTTGAAGCCATCCCGCGGCTCGCTGTTATCAAAGGTTTGCCAATCTGCGGTCGCCTGGACCCTCACATAAGGGGACGTAAACGCATCAGTGAGCTGCTGGCGAAAGTTCACGCCCACGCCTACGCCGTAACGGCTGAGGTCACTGAGATCGGCCACCCCCTCATAGAAGGGTGTGACACTCAACGCCAGATTTTGTCGCGCGGTTTGCCGTGGCGTGAGAATGCCCGAGAACGACACCCGCGTACTAAGGTCTTCGCGTTCCGAATTACTCTGCGGGGCCAGCGCAATGTTGGAATCAAAGCGCGACTCTACCGCCGCCGTGAAACTGAACTTGCTCGGCGCCTCCTGCGCAACCAAGCCTGCCGAGGTCAGGCAGCAGGCAGTTGTCAGCAGCAAGGTCAATCTGATGCTTGGCCTACTGTTCATGGACATTCCCCATTCCAGGCCCGCAACAGATCATGGGGAACCGAGTTCGGTGGAAAGACCTGGCCGCCGCTGTGAGCATTTAAGGTTGGGCGATCTGGCAACGTACTTCCAAAGCGAGCGGCCAGGGTATCGCACTGAATTGTCCCTGCAGCAGGTGCAGCTTCCCCGACTTCTTTCCATAGTGCAGCCCCTACGCCGCAACCGACATTTGTGTGACATTCACGGCAAGCCCGCGGGCCACCATTGGCAACACCAGCCGCGCTACAAGCCGGCAGATTGACCGCCTCGCTTGTTGTGCGTGCAAACGTCGAATCAATCAACCAGCCAATATCGGTCTGCACTTCAATCGCCGGATTTATACGCAGCGTTACCTCACGCGTAATCCCTGCAGCACTGACCGCAACCACCAACTCATGCGGTGTTAAGCCGCCAGGATTGTCAGGCACTTCTCTATTGGCGTAGTACACCGGCAGAGCAAACGTATCACCTGGCTCAAGAACTCGAAGCGCATCTGTCGCGTTTGCCCGGTTCAGCGGCTCGTCACCCGTTTTCAGGAAACCCCTGGTCGCGTCGGAATAACTCATCACGCTGAAGGTCAGCCCTTCTGCCGGGGTAAAGTTCAGCACCGAGGAATCGATGACCACGTCGTTCCAGGGCAGCCGTTCGTTCTCTGCCAGCGTGTCGAGCTGATCCGCGTTAAGGGGAGACGTCGCGTCCGTTCGCGCCCGGGCAGGGTCGAACAAACTACTCAGCATCACGTTAACGTCCGTCGGACCCATCGGCCCGTCGCTGCGTGGTTGCGTGGTGACGCTCACCACGCAGCTATCGCCAGCCGGCGTTAAACATGCCCCTGCCAGGTTATCACTGTCGCGCAATGACAATTCGAAACTGTCACTGAGCGAATCAGCAATAGAAGGATCGCTGGTGCTTACATAAAAGAGCCCACCCATTGCCGGCAACTGTGTTACCGAGAGCGGAAACTCATCGCCTTGCGCAAGCGTTGTCGCCACGCCAGCGGCATCTCGCGTCTCCAGGCGCCCACTAGTGGGGCTTTGTACCACGCTCAATATAATGTCATCCGCAGAGGTGGTGTCGAGGTCAGTTACTCGTAATGTAACAGCGCCAGCGAAACCGCCGGTAATGCGCTGTGCAAGCCCCGCTTCTACCTCAAAGTTAGTTGTGGCTAGTTGCGGACTGGCCTGCGGAATAGACACGTTAATCGTGAAGGTTTGCGGACCAAGGGTTACGTTGCCGTGCGTTACGTTGTAGTCGAACGAATCTACAGGCTGAATATTTTCCACGTCATGGCTGTACTGCACTGCGCCCGCACTCACTTCACTTTGGGTAAACGTTTGACCTGCTACCAGCGCAACACCGTCACGCGTTAGAGCGCCAAAGGCTGTTGTGCGGGTAAGCGTGAAGGTCACATCGGGGTCGGTTACATCAAAGTCGCGCCAAAACAGAACATCCTCATCTATGGCAACACTTGCTCCAGAATCGATCAGCACAGGGCCATTTCTGATCAGCGCTGGTGCATCATTGCGGGTAGTTATCGTGAACATAAAGCTCGACGAACCACCGTTTCCGCCTTCGGCATCAGTAATGTCAAACGCAAAGCTGTCGGTGGGCAATTCGCGGTCAACGCTTTGCTCGTAACTGATTTCACCACGATCGACTTCAGCCTGAGTGAAGCGATTCGTCGCAGGGTCGGCGCTGAGCACGCCGTTGGTAAGCGACATCAGCACCCCGTTTTCGGGGGCCTGAGTAATCGTGAAAAATATCTCCTCAGGCGCAGAGTCAGCATCAACAAATTGCAGCAGGTCGTTGCTAATAACCACCGAGCTGAGGCTGCCCGGAATGGATTCCTCGAGCGTTGCTGCCTGTATGCGGCCAGCCACACTTTGCGGCGACGCAACCGATGCCTCGACAGTGATGGTTTGTTGAGCGCTTACACCACGGGCATTGCTCACCACCAAACCGACTTCATAGGTACCTTCCTGATCAATTTGGAAGGCCGGCTTGGCGGTGTTGGCGCCAACCAATCGTGTTGTACTGCCGGGCGGGCTCGACAGTATTTCCCAGGCGTAGGTGTCTGCAAACGCACTCACTGAACCGTCCAGCCGCACACTGTTGTCGTTCTCTACTTCGATATCAGACAACCGCGACTCAAGTGCACCGGACAGTAAATCTCTGGGCAGCGCACTAATAATTCTGTCCCCGCGAATGCGGGCGATGGGTGCACCGGGGCCATCTTCTGGAACATCAACACCAAGCACGGCACCAAGACGCACCGCTGGCACTTCGCTTGCCCCTCGGAAATCAACCCAGAAGCGGTCCATATCAAGCCGCGCGTTGGGCATAACGCCATCTTCGTACAGGTACGGCACCGTATTGCGGTTACCCACCAGGTCATCGAAGGTTAAAAACTGGTTGATGTCCTTGGCCTGGCTGTGACAAACCCGGCAGTGCTTACTAAACACTTCGTGGTAAACATCCTCGTTACCTTCCCAGCCGGGCTGAATAAACGCAAGGCCATTAAAATCGTTTTCGGGTAACGAATCGCTGGCTGCAACTTCGTTACACGCGGCAATATCAAGCGGATCCTCGCAGTTGCCGTACCAGCCATGGATTTGTCGGCGCACCAGATCAAAGCGCCCGTCGTCTTTGTTCAGGGTTTTCAAAACGCCTTCGTTCATGCGCCGAAAGCTGTCCTGCTGCGCCTCAAGCGAAATCTGCTCGAGATCTTCACGGCGAATGTAGCCGGGGTTCAGCTCAAAGCCCGCCACAACCACCGGGTCCTGAAACTCGGGATCATCAGAATCGGCGAACAAAAAGGTATCGAGATCCCAGGGCAAGAATGCGGCCTCGGTGTTACCGAAGCCCGGGAACGTGCCGCCGGGCTCCAGATCCCTTAGCTTGCCGCCGTGACAGGGCATACAAGCACCGGGCACCCACTTTTCGCCGCGACCGTCGAAGTTGAGACTCATGACGCGATTCTGGGTAGCGCCTGGCTCGGTGTTTTCCGGCACAAACACAAAGAACTTAACGATGAACTGGTCTTTGCCGACATCGGGAGTTTGATCCGGCGGGCCGAATTCCATCGCCACGGTGGCCAACACATCTGTTTGAAAGGTCGCCGTGCGCAACGCCGGATAGTTGGTGACGTAGGCAAACACTTTGTCGCCGTCTTCGCGCAGGAACATGTCCCGGGTAAAGCCGAGGTCAAAATTGTTGATGTAGGTGACGTGTTCGGTGCCTGCGTTCGGATCGGGCTCGCCGTTTACTTCGAAACCGGTGAAATCAAGCCAATCAGCAAGTGTGGTACGCAGGTTATTGGGGTCAACCGCTGCATAGTACGCCGCTGCTGAGGTTGCGGATTCTGGCTGCCGCAGTGTGCTGGCGGGCTGGCCGTTGGCTGGATTAGGCATGGAGCTGGCCGCCAGCGACTCAACATTTACCCGAATTTGCGTATCGCTAATGGTTTCAACCGCGGGGCCAGACAACAGCTGACCGTTTGTTGCAAGCACCAAAACCTGCACGGCGTCCTGACAGGCAATCGCTTCATCGTTGCTGTCCAGACAATCCCCGGCACCCACCTCAAGATTCAGCTCTACACGCTGACTGATTTCATCACGTCGATCATCGGGAACGCCCTGGCCAGCGTTGGGCGTGTCATCAAAAGATACGTTGATATCGTCGGCATCGATGCGCGGCAGATCAAAACAGACATTGGGATGGTAAGGCGCATTGACGCCGTCGATGGCTGAGGTGTGGGTTGCCAATGTATCCGACAACCAGCTGGAAGAACGACTGACCGCAGTGCCAAAGGGCACGTCGGTTTGTTGGCTGCCATCGCGCGCGGGGTAATCTGCCAGACGTGTTTGCGTAATGGTGAAGTCCACCTCGGTTAACGTTTGGACACCCGGCTTCAGCGCTGCTACCACCGTGTACTCATTGGGCGTAACGGTCACAAACTCAAGAAATCGATTGCCGTCGCTGGCGGGTACCACCGAAATAGAAACAGGCGTTACTGATTGCTCGTTGGCCTCGTTAGTGGCCGTCAGCTCAAACGTCAACTCGGTGGGTTCATCGACAAAGGGTAACTGCACCGCACGGGTAAACTCCGTGCGCTTATCCAGTCGCACTTCGATGCCGGTGTTGTCAGTTTGGCGCCAAACCGCAGTGTCGATAGGAAACCGCACCCCATCGCTGTTCTCACCATTAAGGAAGAACTCGGTTCCGCCGCGCGCCGTAATAGACTGTAAAGTTGCATCGCTGGTGCCTTGTCCAGGCACCAGGCCTGCTTGCAGCGGTTCGGGTCGTTCACCACCCCCGCCGCAGGCGGTCAGTACGAGGCCCAGGAGGCCCGTGTGAAATATTTTAGTAAAGTGTGTTGCGTTACTTCCGTGCAGCGATACGCTTTCAGTGCCCGTCTCGACATCAATGCGAGATCCCATGGCCAATCCTCCCTTTCCCCATACACGCATTTAGGTCCACACCAGGCTATCTAGCTCTATGCCTCGTATAGCCAACATTTTGGACAGACATGCGCGCTTGTATGCTACTCTAGGTTACAGGGATTTTACAATTCAAGACTGGACTAAATTTTCGGCACGCCGTTGTTCGCGTACTGACGCGACCACGACCGCAGTTCTTTCTTGAGAGACTTTGATAAGGACAGACTAGATCAGCAGGAATCGCTGCGGTGACCAACACAGCAGGCTCAGTGAGCAACCAAGGTCACTACGTAACAGAACAAAATGACCACTTTCACCAACACACTGGAAGATTTTCAGAAAGGTGCCTGTACGCTCGCCGATCTCACTACGCTGGTGGAGCGAGACATTGCGCTGGGCGTCAGTGCAGCCAGCGACCTGCTGGATACGCTGCACTCGCACCACAAACAACACCCACTAGAAAAAGAATCCTTGACGGGCATTGTTACTGCCATCCGCAGCGCTGAAACACTGCGGCTCACCCAACTGGGTGCGGTGCCAGGCGCAAAGACAGAAACCAATAGCCCCGCCAACGAGATGCCAACCAGCGCATCGTCGAACAGTAGCGCGCCGCAAGATCGACTGCCAGCAGCCGGAGACACACTCAACGATCGATTCATATTGCTGGAACTGATTGGCAGCGGCGGCATGAGTCTGGTGTTTAAGGCCACCGACAAGCGCAAGCTGGAAGCGCGCGCGCGCGAACCCTGGGTTGCGGTAAAAGTCATGCGCGTCGAGGGGCTTGATGCCGGCGAAGCTTTCATCGCAATGCAGCGCGAAGTGCAGAAGTCACAAAAACTCAACCACCAAAATATTATGCGGGTGAATGACTTCGACCGCGACGGCAACACCGTGTTCACGACTATGGAGTTGCTCGAAGGACAGTCGCTGAGCGAAGTGATTAGCCGGGCAGGACCAGGTGGCCTGCCAAAAGAGCGCGCGCTGTCGATTATTAAGGACATGTGCGCCGCTATGGCGTACGCACACAACAACAACATTGTTCACGCCGACTTCAAACCAAACAACGTATTCATCACCAACGCGCAAGAGGTGAAGGTGATCGATTTTGGCATCGCGCGTGCCATTCAATCGCCGGATACGCCGGAAGATCAACGCACAGTTTTCGATCCGCAGTCACTGGGCGCACTTACGCCCGCCTACGCCAGCCCCGAAATGTTCGAAAACCAACCCACCGACCCCCGCGACGACATCTACGCGATTGGGTGTGTTGCCTACGAACTGCTGTCGGGACGCCATCCCTACTCCAAGTTGCGGGCCCCCGACGCCCGGGATAACGAACACGACCTGAAGCGCCCGAAAGGTTTGCAAAACCACGAATGGGCAGCAATCGTTCACGCTTTAGAGTTTGAGCGCGAAGACCGCGTCGCTGACGTTGAGACCTTTGTGTCAGAACTGGAATCCGGTGGCGAGAAAAAATCACTGGTGCCAATGTTGTCCGCCGTGCTCGGCGTACTGTGTTTGGCACTCGGCACGTACTGGTGGTTTACCCAATCCAACACGCCAAAGCCCCTGGCACTAATCACCGATTGTTCCTATTGCCCCCCTCTCACTACCGTGGCCGAAGGCAGCGACAGCATCGGCGCCGATCGCATTAACAAGCCGGGCATGTTTGAGTTTCCGCAGCGTGAGATAACCATCAAACAGCCGTTCGCTCTGGGCTCCAGAGAAGTGACGGTCGCAGAGTTTCGACGTTACGCCGTCGCCACCGGCGTCGACCTAAAAGGTTGCCGCACTCACAAGTCAGACTGGCAGACAGACGCCGCAGCCTCCTGGGAGAACCCGGGGTTTCGCCAAACCGACAGCCACCCGGTTACCTGTATTTCGTGGGACGACGCCAAAGGTTACCTACAGTGGCTATCGGCAACCACGGGGCAATATTATCGTCTGCCTTCAGAGGCTGAATGGGAATTTGCCGCCAAAAACGAAACGGTTCTGAGCACAACTTTTGACGGCGTTGACTGCGCCCAATCGAACGTTGCTGATAAAACGCTGGAATCTGTTGTAGAGAATAGCCAGGTGGCCGCGTGCCGAGATGGCTATGCCTTTACCGCTCCCGCAAATCGTGAAACTACGGCCCAAATAGCGCTAGGCGATATGCGCGGCAATCTCTTCGAATGGACACAAGACTGTTGGAACCCGAGTTATATCGGATCACCAAACACTGGCGACGCCTGGACTGACGGAGAGTGCAGTTCCAGAGTGTTAAAAGGCGGGTCCTGGTTTACCGCACCCGATGAACAGCGATTGACCTACCGTAATCGCTTCCCCACTGACTACCGGAGTAATACCTTTGGCTTTCGAATCGCACGTGATATCACCAAGTAAATCGCACCTGGCAACAGGCACTCTGGCTTGCGCTCTGCTGTGTCTATTGCAGACGGCTTGCACCTCAACCACGCCAACAATTGCTCACACGCATGTTGGACACGCTATTACCGGCGCGCACGACACACCACAGAAAGACGGCTACTTTGTCGTCGCCGAGCAGCGCGCTGCCGAGGCACTGAAGTTAGCTGAGGCGGCAACTGCGCCCAACCAATCGTCTGCCCAAATTGCAGAACAACTGTCTTTGGTCAATAAAGAAGTGAACCTGCGTTCCGATTTTCCATTGGCAAGCGCACTGAAAGAGGCGGCCAGCCACATCGCGTTTGCGGCAGACAGCGAAGATTCGAGCGACAATGTTAAGCGCAGCTCAAGAGCGTTTAGCGAAGCCATTGAAGGTGTTGTTGCCCGCGCGAATCTGATTAATCTGTACTCGCAGGACGCTCGCATAAGCACCAGTGAAGAAGAAACCAAACAACTGGCAAGCGAGATCTATAAACTTTCGCAGGCTAACATCACCGGTCAAGACATTGATGGTGACGGCGTTATCGGCAACCAGGTAAGTGAATACGGGATGCGTCAGTTACGCCGCGATCTCGATGCCCTGGTTAATCGCGAAGACCCGGCCTACACCACCGTCGACCGCTGGTATCTGTTTAATCTGGTGCGTCTGCCTAGCGGCGACTGGTTATTCCGCAAACGCGACTCAAGCAAAGCCAGCAGCTATTAAACCTCGGCCCGACATGAGCAAACACACTGCAAGCATTGCGCTACTCACTCTGCTGGTGTTTTCGGCACCTGCAGCGCTCGCCGGCGTATGTGCTGAAGATCGCGCTCTCGACTCATGTCGAACCAGCAGTGATCCAGTTGCCAGCTGCGAACGCGAATTGCAACGCAACCCAAAGGACAACTCTGTGAGACTGGCTCTGTGCGAAGCTCACGTGAGTAACGACGATTTAACGAAGGCGGTGGCAGTGGTGCAATCCGGCCTTGGTACCTGTAGCGGTCGGCGCTGTGCTGTATTGAAACTTGCTGACAGCAACGTGCGCGAGCGCATCCTGCGTACAACTGCGAAAACCAGTACCGCAACCGACACAACAGCCAGAGATCGCGCGTATTGCACCGGGCCAATTGCCAGCAGCCGCAGTATTAGTGCTTGCAGAAGGCTATGGGAGGCCGATCCAAGTGCCACTGCCATCGCAGAAGCCTTTGGCAGCAAACTGTTGAAAACCAATCAGCCCGATGAAGCCTATAAGGTGCTAAGCAGTGCATCCAACCTGACTGCTGCAGGGCGCACCGCACTTGCTAGTGCTAAGGAGCAACGCACACCACCACCAAAGCCAGACCCGGCGCCAACACCGGCGCCAAAGGTAGCAAAGATCGAGCCTAAGACTCAGCCGCCAGCTCCTGAACCCAAGCCAGAGCTCGTAGTCAAGGCAGAGCCTCTGGCCAGGCCAGCGCCGGTCACGGAGCCAGTAACTGTGGCGAAGATAGTACCTGTGGCAGAGATAGTACCTGTAGCAGAGATAGTACCTGTGGCAGAGACAGTACCTGTGGCAGAGACAACACCCGTCATCAAGCCGGAGCCAACTCCAAAACCCGTGCTGATTGCGACAAGCCAAACACCCTCCATAGAATCCGCAGCGCCCACCGCCGCGCTGTACGCCAACGCCATGGACAGCGTCGGGCGCAGTCACTAGCCAGCCACTACGTAAGGCAGCTAATCAGCTTTGGCGAGCTGGG
>CAZSYU010000071.1:0-21240 GCA_964611345.1 uncultured Pseudomonadales bacterium | reverse complement strand
GTTATGAGTAATTCCGCGGGCGCCAGAATGCGTCAAGCCATAGCCGCTGAACAGCCGCTGCAAGTGGTAGGTACGGCCACTGCGTTTAGCGCCTTGCTGGCCGAGCAGGCTGGGTTTAAGGCGATTTATCTGTCAGGAGCCGGTGTTGCCAACTCGTCTTACGGCTTACCCGACCTTGGCATGACCTCTATGAACGATGTGGCCGAAGATGTGCGTCGTATTAGTGCCGCATCGGCATTGCCGTTGTTGGTTGATATCGATACGGGCTGGGGTGGTGCGTTCAACATTTCGCGCACGATACGCGAGATGATAAATGCCGGGGCGGGTGGCGTGCACATCGAAGATCAGGTGGCGCAAAAACGCTGTGGCCATCGACCCAATAAAGCCATTGTTTCAGTCACCGAGATGTCCGACCGTATCAAGGCAGCCGTAGATGCCAAAACCGATAGCGACTTTCTGGTGATGGCCCGCACCGATGCCCTGGCCGTGGACGGTTACGATGCGGTCATCGAGCGGGTTGAGGCGTTTGTCGAAGCCGGCGCCGACGCTATATTTGCGGAAGCCATGACGGACAAGGAGCTGTACCGTAAAATAATCGAGGTAGCCAAAGTGCCTGTGCTCGCCAACCTCACTGAGTTTGGCCAGACCCCATTGTATACCCTGGATGAAATGAGCGAGGTGGGTATCTCGATGGTGCTTTATCCGTTGTCGGCCTTCCGGGCAATGAGCAAAGCAGCGCTTGAGGTTTACACCACCCTGCGCAAAGAGGGAACGCAACAAAACGTGGTGGACAAGATGCAGACGCGCATGGAGCTGTACGATGTACTCGACTATCACAGCTACGAAGAAAAACTCGATAAACTGTTTACCGAATCTTAGGAGACCAACTAATGGCTAAAGAACTATCAGGCGCAGGATTGCGTGGACAAAGCGCTGGCGAAACTGCGTTGTGCACCGTTGGCAAGTCCGGCACCGGTTTGACCTATCGCGGCTACGACATCTCTGATTTGGCGGACAACACCACTTTCGAAGAGGTGGCCTACCTGATTCTCAAGGGCGAGTTGCCAACAGCAGCTGAGCTTGAGGCTTACAAGACCCGTTTGCGCACCATGCGTGACTTGCCGGATACCTTAAAAGAGGTGCTGGAACGAATTCCCGCCGATGCGCATCCAATGGATGTCATGCGCACCGGCGCTTCAATGCTGGGTAACCTTGAAGCCGAAGGTGATTTCTCGAATCAGCATGAGGTCGCAGACCGATTGCTTGCTTCTTTGCCTTCGATAATTACCTACTGGTATCGCTTCTCACACGACGGTGTGCGGGCTGACACCAATACCAAATCAGATTCGCTGGGCGGCCACTTCCTTGAAATGCTGTTGGGCAAAACTCCAAGTGAGCTGCATCAGCGAGTTATGGACGTTTCGCTCATTCTCTATGCAGAACATGAGTTCAACGCCTCGACCTTCACCGCCCGGGTGTGCGCTTCCACGTTGTCTGATATGCACTCGTGTGTGACGGGGGCCATCGGTTCGTTGCGCGGTCCTTTGCATGGTGGCGCGAACGAAGCCGCGATGGAGATGATCGAGAAGTTCAGCAGCGCCGAAGACGCAACCAAAGGCGTACTGGAGATGCTTGCGAAAAAAGAAAAGATTATGGGTTTTGGTCACGCCATTTATAGCGAGTCCGATCCGCGCAATGCAATCATCAAGGTTTGGAGCGAGAAGTTGGCGCAAGAAACGGGCGACACAGTGTTGTACCCAGTATCCTGCGCTGTTGAAAAGGTGCTCTGGGATGAAAAGAAGATGTTTGCCAACGCAGATTTCTTTCACGCCTCCGCCTACCACTTTATGGGTATTCCAACTAAGCTGTTTACGCCGATATTTGTGTGTTCGCGTGTGTCCGGCTGGACTGCGCATGTAATGGAACAACGCAGCAACAACCGTATCATTCGTCCAAGCGCTGACTACGTTGGACCAGAGCCCCGCACCGTTGTCGCCATTGCGGATCGCTAAGGTTAACGGCACAGCAAGCTAGCTCCATGGAAGCACCAGACTTTGTGTTGCCCGATCTGTTCGATGCGAACGAGGGCGTGATCCAGGCTGCCGAACCGGTGTTCAGCAGCTTCGGTGGTGTGTCTGCGTTCTGTGGCCCTGTCCGTACGATCAAGTGTTTCGAGGACAACTCCGTAGTTGCCGAGCGGGTCCGCGAGCCCGGTGATGCTGCGGTTTTGGTGGTAGACGGCGGTGCTTCGCTGCGCTGCGCGCTATTGGGTGACAATCTTGCACTGGCTGCTATAGAGAATGGCTGGGCCGGGGTAGTGATCTATGGGTGCGTGCGTGATGTGGATGAGATTGCCGAGATGCCGCTTGGTGTGCAGGCACTCGCGCCGCATCCCCAGAAAAGCGTAAAACGCGGTGTGGGCGATCGTGATGTTGTGGTGCGGTTTGCCGGTCTTACCTTTGCGCCAGATGCCTGGCTCTATGCTGACGCAAATGGCATCGGCGTAGCACCCGTGGAACTCGAGCTTTAAGCTGGCAAGGCCCTAGATACGAAGTAAGCGTAGTTCCGGATCGGGACCTGAGCGATCCCAGAATTGTGTGTAACGTTTGGCGAACCGCTCTGCCTGCACCGGGTTCCAGGTGTCACTCCAGCCGCGATATTCGTCGGGTTCCGATTGCACCCACAGTGCGTTGTTATCGACCACCAGCCAGCTTTGCTGATCACCCTTTATGGTGTCGGGCAGGCGGCGAATGCGCAACTTTTCATCCAGGCGCCGACCGAGTTCCACCAGGGTGTGGCCGCGCGCAACAATGAGCTGGCTATCACGCAGCAGTATGTCGACCTGAGCGCCCGGAGCACTGCGCGCAAAGTCGGAGACCAGTTCTACAATTGAGGGTTGATCGAACAAAGTGTGGTCAAGGGTGGGGCTGTAGATGCGCAAGGTTCGTCTGGCGCTGGCGAGCACCGTATGCAGTTGTTGCGCAGCACCTTCTTCGTCGGCGAATTCCAGGAGGTCGCTAACGCGAGGCTCTGCAGGCTGTTGACTGTTTGTGCTGGCGGCACGATTGGAAGTATGGACAACCTGCGACTTCGTTAACCCTTCAGTATCGAATGGTATAGGCAGTGCGCGTTCCATAGTGAGGTGCCTGATACCGGCTTCCACAAAGTTGGCGCCCGTCGCGATGAAATCGAGCTTTTTGTAAAACCCCTCGGCATCTTCCTGAGCGTGGAGAAATACTTTGCTGAGCTTTTTGGCGACAGCAGCTTCGATGAGTGCGCCCATCAGATCGCGCCCCAGACCTCTGCCGCGCGCCTCACTGAGTACCGCGACGCGGCCAATGAGCCCGCTATCCAGTAACCGGCCGCAGCCCACCGCCAGGCCGGCACTATTGAGCGCAAGCACGTGATCAGCGCCCTCATCGTCAGCATCAAACTCCGTGTCTTCGGGAATGTCCTGTTCTTCGACAAACACCGTCTGGCGAATCTGTCGCAGGAGGGACTCATGGCTTTGCCAGCTTACTGGCACTATGTGAACGTTTAACATTGTATTTCTAACATCAAATCAGTTGCGCTCGATGCGGGCGAGACTGACGGCGTCGCCGAGATAGGTAGCTGGGGTGAGACCGGCCAGTTCAGCGTGCGCTGCAGCCGGTAGTTTGAGTTGCAGCAGAATGTCGGCGTAGGTATCGGCATCGAGCTGTTGGCCACGGGTGGCGGCTTTCAGAGCTTCGTAGGGTTCGGGCATGCCGTGCTTGCGCATGACAGTTTGCACGGCTTCGCCCAACACTTCCCAGCTACTGTTCAAATCACTGCTGAGCGCGTCGCGTGACAGTTCAAGTTTGCCGATACCACGCAGGCACGCCCTCCAGGCGAGCAGACTGTGAGCGAGTGCGCTGCCCAGTGATCGCAAGACAGTAGAGTCTGACAGGTCGCGCTGCCAGCGAGATACCGGCAGTTTACTCGCGAGGTGATCGAGTTGGGCGTTGGCCAGGCCGAGATTGCCTTCCGAGTTTTCAAAGTCTATTGGATTAACCTTGTGCGGCATGGTGGAGGAACCGGTTTCACCCTCGATCTTTTTTTGTTTGAAATAGCCGATGGATATGTAGCTCCAGATATCGCGATTGAAATCGAGCAGGATTTGATTAAAGCGCATCAGGGCGTGGAAGTATTCAGCCAGATAATCGTGGGGTTCGATCTGTGTTGTATAGGGGTTATGGGTGAGCCCAAGCCCCTCCACAAAGTTTGCCGTTAGTGTTTGCCAGTCGACATCTGGATAAGCCACCCGATGCGCGTTGTAGTTACCCACGGCACCGTTAAATTTTCCGAGCGGTGAAACAGCAAAGAACTGTTCACTTTGACGCCCCAGGCGGGCGACAACGTTTGCGAGCTCCTTGCCCATGGTCGTGGGTGAGGCGGCCTGGCCATGGGTACGCGAGAGCATGGGAGCGTCTGCGAAGTCGTGGGCTAAACCTGTAATGGCGGCGATGACTTTTTCCATGTTTTCGGCAAGTGTGTTGTCCCGTGCCGCCTTAACCATCAGGGCATACGCCATGTTGTTGATGTCTTCTGAAGTGCAGCAAAAGTGCACGAATTCAAGATGATCTTTTAGTGCGGGACGCTTGCCTAACTTCGCTTTTACAAAGTACTCGACCGCTTTTACGTCGTGATTGGTCGTGGCTTCAAAGTCTTTGATCTGCTGGGCATCTTGCACAGAGAAGTCGGCGATGGTTGCGCGCAAGTAGTCCATGTCCGTGGCGGCAAGCGCTGGCAATTCGGCGATGGCTGGGTGCTCACTCAGTGTGATAAACCATTCAATCTCGACCATAACCCGGAACTTGAGCAGACCAAACTCGCTGGTATCTTCGGCGAGAGCGGCTACCTGTTGGCGGTAGCGACCATCTATCGCGCTGATAGCGGTAAGCGGGCTAAGTAGGGTGAACTCGGAGTCAGTCACGTTGGTTACCTGATTGGGACAAGAGTTGGGTGGTTTGCCACATGCGGCGGCGATTTATAAGCAAGTGCCAGCGGCGGCCACCAAGCTGGTGCCAGAGCCAGGCGAAACGCACGCCCATCAGTAACAGGCCGCGTATTTTACTGGCGATGTCGCGTCGTTGCAGAATGTTTGAATTGCCCCTGACCTGGATGCGCTGCTTTAGAGTGCCGAGTGTATCGATATAGATGTCTGCCAGATCTTCCCAGGGCAGGTCGTAGCTGTTGAAGCCCTCGAGGTTGAGTATCTCACTATCGAGGCTGGCAATCCGTTCGCCCAGTCGGCTAGTAATCGTTTCATTATTGCGCAGCTGATTAGTGGCATCGAGTACTGCCAGCGTGTAGCGCAGGGTCTGGATCTGTTCTTCATCGGGGCGGTGCAGCATTGCTTCTGAGCTGGCCAGTCCCAGGCTAAAGTCGCCACCGCGCATTAGCGATTCTGTGCTGTCCGGGTCTTGTTCAAGCAACGCTTTGTACAGCGCGATTACTGCATCCTCTTCGGCCGTCTTGCCGAGTGCTACTGTTTGCACGCAGTGACAGGCCTGGGCAAGACCGGCCAACGCCCAACACTGGTCCTTCAGGCTGTTGGGCATTGGCTTACCTGCGGCAGTTCATTGTTACCACATGCGGCGATGCGGCCACCACCCAAACATATATCGCCGTCGTACAGGCAAGCGTATTGTCCGGGTGCGACGGCTCGTTGCGGGTCGGGAAATACCAGCCGGTAACCCCCATCTGCAGCAGGATGAATGGTTGCTGCCTGATCTGGTTGGCGATAGCGAACCTTGGCGCAGACGGACACTGGCAGACTGGGCTGATCAACTAGCCAGTTGATGCGTTCACAGCGCAACCAACTGCTGTGCAGGGCAGCCTCGCGCTGGGTAGCAACGAGTGTGTTACTGGCGTGGTCTTTAGTCATGACATACCACGCAGCCTCGGTGCCGCTCCGACGCCCGCCAATCCCAAGCCCCTGTCGTTGGCCTACCGTGTAATAGGCGGTGCCGCGGTGGCTGCCAATAGTACGGCCTTGCTCATCGACGATGGGGCCGGGTGCCTCGGGTAGATAGTTCGACAGAAAATCCGCAAAGCGTCGTTCCCCAATAAAGCAAATGCCCGTGCTGTCCTTTTTTGCGTGATTGGCAAGACCCAGCGCGTGGGCCTGCTTACGCACTTCTGTTTTCGCAATCTCACCCAATGGAAACAGACATCGACGCAACCGTTCGATCGGCACGTCCTGCAGAAAATACGACTGGTCTTTGGATTGGTCTACAGCCTTTAACAGTTTGCCATTGTGGACGCGCGCATAGTGTCCGGTGGCGATGTAATCTGCTCCGAGTTGTTCGGCGTAGTCGGCAAACTGTTTGAATTTGATTTCGCGGTTGCACAGTACATCCGGGTTGGGGGTGTAACCCGCGGCGTACTCGGCGAGAAACTCCTCAAACACCTGATCCCAGTAGTCGGCAGCGAAGTTGGCGCTGTGTAAGGGAATGCCCAGTTTGTGCGCAACCGCCTGGGCGTCTTCGTAGTCGGCAATGGCGGTGCAGTAGTCAGTTCCATCGTCCTCGTCCCAGTTTTTCATGAAGAGGCCGGTCACCTCATAGCCAGCCGCCAACAGATGTGCCGCGGCGACCGAGGAATCAACGCCGCCAGACATGCCCAGCACGACCTTCTTATCCCGGTTGCGCTCGGTACTGGGGAAGGTATTTGTCGTGCTGGTTGGTAACTCGCCGCTCATATCACGCAGTTTAGTGGGCTAGTGCAGAAATAGCAGGCATTTTAAGGTGATAGATTTCAGGTGATAATGGGCAGGAACATTCATTAAGTGGACGAGCGTTAGGTCCGCAGCGGTGCCCCCAGATGAGCGAATTCACCCACCTCAACAAAGACGGTGAGGCCAACATGGTCGATGTGGCAGACAAGCCCGTTACCGACCGTACAGCCCGTGCAGAGGCCTGGCTGCGAATGGCGCCTGCTACCCTTAACGCTTTGGCCGAGCAGTCGCTGGCCAAGGGAGATGTACTGGCGGTGGCTCGCATCGCTGGCATACAGGGCGCTAAACAAACCTCCGCTCTGATACCGCTGTGTCATCCGCTGGCGCTGTCAAAGGTGCGCGTTGATTTTGAGCTGCACCAGCCAGACCGGTTGCACATCAGTACGTTGTGTCGTGTAACCGGCACAACAGGCGTTGAAATGGAGGCGTTAACCGCAGCGAGTGTGGCTGCGCTCACGGTGTACGACATGTGTAAGGCGCTAGATCGAGCCATGGTGGTCGAAACAGTGCAGCTCACAGAGAAAACTGGCGGCCAACGCGGGTCTTTTGTGCGCGAGCGCGACGTGCCGCACCCATGAACATACAGGTACTTTTTTTTGCATCATTGCGTGAGGCTCTGGGGGTCGAAGGGCTTTCGTTAACCCTTGTCGACGGCACGCTCGCTGAGCTGCATGCACGGCTTGCTGATCAGCTCGGCGACGCAACCAGAGTATTGTTGGAAGACAACGTGCGGATGGCGCGTAATCAGGTGCTGCAAGACGCTGATGCGCTCAGCAAGCTGCAGCTTGTCGACGGCGATGAGTTGGCTTTTCTGCCACCAGTGACGGGTGGTTAACGTGGACGCTGTTATCGAAGTCAGCACGGCGGACTATGATCTCGGCGCAGCCTGGGCGCAGTTGCAGCGCAGCGTGGGTGCAGGGGTGGGTGCAATTGCGGGTTTCTCGGGTCTGGTGCGCGCGACTACCGCCACTGATGCCGGCGGTAGCCGGGTAGACGAACCGGTAAAGGCGCTGGTTCTTGAACACTACCCAGGTATGACCGAGTCGAGCATGGCCGCGATCGTAAGCAAGGCAGAGGCTCGATGGGAGTTGCTCGGTGTCCACGTGGTGCACCGGGTAGGTCGCTTTCTGCCGGGAGATCAGATTGTTATGGTGCTGGTTGCCGCAGGCCATCGGTCAACCGCGTTTGCCGCCTGTGAGTACATTATGGATTACCTCAAAACAGACGCTGTGCTATGGAAACGGGAGGAATACCTGCACGAAGACGCAGCTTCCGCGCGTTGGTTGCATTCCGCAGCGGAAGATAAGACGCGGCGGGCTGGCTGGAACCAAGACCCGCTCGAAGACTGAGACCGCACTAAGACCAAGCCGCGACTAAGCGTTGGCCAGAATATCATTCAGCGTTTTGCTGGGGCGCATCGCGGCATCCAGCTTGTCGCTGTCCGGATGATAGTAGCCCCCCATATCAACCGACTTGCCCTGAATGTCTACCAGTTCTTTCAAAATTTTGTCGTGGTTATCATTCAATGCTTTAGCCATAGGGGCAAACTTTGCCTGCAGTCCTGCATCAGCGTCTTGCTCGGCCAGTGCTTCGGCCCAGTAGGTGGCCAGATAGTAGTGACTCGCCCGGTTGTCGGGCTCGCCCGTTTTGCGCGACGGCGACTTGTTGTTGGCCAACAGTTTCTCGGTGGCTGCATCGAGCGCGCTGGCGAGCAGTTTGGCCTGGGCGTTACCGTTTTTTTCTGCGAGATCTTCGAGTGACACCGTGAGTGCCAGGAATTCGCCGAGCGAGTCCCAGCGCAGATGGTTCTCAGCTTCGAATTGCTGCACATGCTTCGGCGCCGAACCACCGGCACCTGTTTCGTACAGACCGCCGCCTTTCATTAACGGCACTATCGAGTACATCTTGGCGCTGGTGCCCAATTCCAGAATAGGAAACAGGTCGGTGAGATAGTCGCGCAGCACATTACCTGTGACTGAGATCGTGTCTTCGCCGTGGCGCAGTCGATCCATGGTGTGGCGTACTGCGGTGTCGATACTCATGATCTGCAGGTCGAGGCCTTCGGTGTCCTCTTCTTGCAGGTACTTTTCTACTTTCGCAATGATCTGCGCGTCGTGGGCCCGGTATTTGTCCAGCCAAAACACGGCGGGGATGCCGGAGGTTCGGCTGCGCCGAACCGCAAGCGCGACCCAGTCGCGAATAGCGGCGTCTTTGGTTTGGCTCATGCGCCAGATGTCGCCCTTCTCCACACCGGTGTGCTCGAGCAGCACGTTGCCAGCTTCATCAAGCACGCGCATGGTGCCGTCGGCAGGCAACTCGAACGTCTTGTCGTGAGAGCCATATTCCTCGGCTTTTTTCGCCATCAACCCGACGTTTTGGGCCGTACCCATGGTGGTGGGGTCGAACGCGTCGTGATGCTTACAGAAGTTGATCACTTCCTGGTACAGCGTTGCATAGCAGCTATCGGGAATGATCGCCTTGGTGTCCCGCAGGTTGCCATCTGCCGCCCACATCTGGCCGCTACTCCGAACCATCGCAGGCATCGATGCATCGACGATGACGTCGCTGGGTACGTGCAGATTGGTGATGCCTTTGTCCGAATCCACCATAGCCAGGCCCGGACGCCGCTCATGGCAGGCACGCAGGTCGGCTTCTATTTCGTTGCGCAGCGAAAATGACAGCGTGCTGACCTTGTCGTAGATGCTGGCCAGCCCAAGATTCGGATTCACACCCAGTTCTTCAAAAGTGTCTGCGTGCTTCTCGAACGCGTCCTGGTAGTAGACGTTGACCGCATGACCAAAAATAATGGGGTCGGAGACCTTCATCATGGTGGCTTTCAAATGCAGAGACGCAAGCAACCCGGCGCGGCGTGCGCCTTCCAGTTCTTCATCCAGAAACGTGCGTAACGCTTTCACGTTCATAAAGCTTGCGTCGATGACCTCGCCCTCAAGCACAGGTACCGATTCTTTGAGTACCGTGACGGTGCCGTCTACCTTGGTGTGCTCGATTCGGAGGTTACCGGCCTTGGTAATCGCTGTTGAAACTTCACTGTGGTAGAAATCACCGCTGCGCATGTGGGCCACGTGCGTGCTCGACGACTGGCTCCATTTGCCCATCGGGTGGGGATAGTTTTTCGCGAAGCGCTTCACGGACTCTGGTGCCCGGCGGTCGGAGTTGCCCTCCCGGAGCACCGGATTCACTGAACTGCCAAGCACCTTGGCGTAGCGGGCGCGGATATCGTGCTCTTCGTCTGTGCTTGGTTCTTGTGGGAAGTCAGGCAGCGTGTAGCCTTGACTGCGCAGTTCTTCGATGGCTTCTTCAAGCTGAGGTACAGACGCTGAGATGTTGGGTAGCTTAATGATGTTGGCGCCCGGGTCTGCGGTGAGTTCGCCCAGTTCGGCCAGGGCATCCGGCACCCGCTGTTCAGCGCTCAGGCCTTCTGGGAAATTCGCCAGAATGCGTGCCGCGAGGGATATATCGCTTAGCACAACATCGACGTCAGCGGCTTTGGTGAAGGTCTTGATGAACGGTAAAAAAGAATGGGTCGCCAGCGCGGGCGCTTCATCGGTGTAGGTGTAGACAATCCTGGTTTTGGTCAAGGTCTGGTTCTCTTCAGATGGGTTGCGTCTTGTGGACTCAAGCGCGGCAGTATAACCGCAAATCGACTAATCGTGGGTGTCGGCCCAGCGTCTTTCCCAGCGTTCAGAACGGCTTTCGCCAGCCTGCAAAGCGCCCAGTTCAATAGGTCCAATGCGGGTTCGCACCAGGCGTAAGACAGGATGCCCAAGCCCCGCACACAACCGTCGGACAATGTGGTTTCTACCGCTCGTAAGGGTCAGCGCAAACCAGCGTGAGGCGTGATCCCGGTGCGGGGGTAAACGGCCTGGATGCTCACCCAGGCGAGCGATTTGCGCCTGACTCTCAAGGTCGTCGAGCGGCCAGGCGCCCGTGGCAGCCGCATGGCCGTCCTTCAACGTGATACCGGTGCACAAACTCTGGCACAGCCCAGCGCTTATTGAGGCATTGAACTGGCCGCCCGCAGGCTTTTCCAGTTGCACCCAGTATTCCTTGCTGGTGTGGTTTTTGGGGTCGCTAATTTGGGCCTGTAAGCGGCCGTCATCGGTGAGCAGTAACAGACCCTCAGAGTTTTTATCCAGCCGGCCAGCAGGGTACACATCGGGTTGGCTGACGTAATCAGCGAGCGTCGGCCCGGGCGCTGCTGGCGTTGTCGAGAATTGACAGAGCACGCCAAACGGTTTGTACAGTGCGATGAGCACTGAAATGAGCCCTGAAACCTGGCCCGGGGTGGCTACCCGGCTTCGGCTTCAGTTTCTCGATGGGTCGTCGCGGGATGGTTATCTGGGGAATCGGTACCGCGGTTGGGCAGGCCATGCATCGGATTGAGATGCAGGTTGTCCTCTTCTGTGTCCAATTGGGCGCCCGATTGGTTTTCCTGGGTTTGGGGTGGGGCGGAGACTGCGGTGCCGACGTGGCGAATATTCACCGCGTGTTTGCCCTTGGGCCCTTCTTGCACATCGTATTCAATTTCTTGGCCGGCTTTCAGTGATTTGTAGCCATCCATCTGAATGGATGAGTAATGAATAAACAAATCTTCGCCACTGTCTTGTGCCAGAACGAAACCATAACCCTTGGCGTTGTTAAACCACTTTACTGTACCCGTTGCCATTATTTGGCGCCCCGCTTATTGGTTGCTACTGCTATGGACACGTTTAAAACGACCGTGCACTGCCGGGGGTGTCTGAGCCCGCCGGCCGGTTGCGTTTTTCGTGTTTCTCGTTTTTTCGTATTTCTGTTTGTACCTGTGGATCTTATACCTCTGGATCAGTGTTAGATCCCGGCTAGATCACTGCTGGCTAAGACACGCGCTTGAAATGTTCCTAAAAGTCCCCACAACTTGTTAGAGAGCGGTGTCAGTTTGGTCCAACACCTTGTTAATTATCACACCGTTACTTGAATTTCCAACGATATATGGAGTCCGGCGGGTAAATGTGTCCATTAAATTCACTATTTGGCTGCAAGACGGACAGGAGACCGAGGGCGGAGCGGGTGCCAACGTGAGCACAGCAGGGTGATTGGTGCCACGACTTCTCCCAATCAGCAGGCTATGATTGCCCCCTTTTTTTGACTTTGATGACGCGGTTTACAGTTACTTGATGCGGCATAAACTACCCTTGAACGGTCCACTTCTCGTGTTGCGGAGCGGACAGGAAGTAAATATTAGTAGACTTGGTCTAAAAATTGACCAATGGCGACACCTGAGACTGGGTCCGGATGTGCCGGATACGCCCGAGGAGGCGGATGCCGAAGGCGATGTGTTAACAGCACCTGCGGAGCCCAAGCTCAAAAAGCCGCCGATGTACAAAGTGATCATATTGAATGATGACTTCACGCCCATGGAATTTGTGGTGCACATACTGGAGAACTTCTTTGTGCTGTCGCGCGAAAAAGCTACCCAGATCATGCTGTCTATCCATACGACTGGCAGCGGTGTTGCCGGTATCTTTCCGCGGGATATCGCTGAAACTAAATCTGAGCAAGTGAATCAATACGCTCAGGAGAACAACCACCCGTTAATGTCGACGGTGGAGATGACGGACTAACTTTATGCTGAGTAAAGAGCTTGAGCTCACACTGAATCTGGCCTTCAAAGAGGCCCGTACCAAGCGTCATGAATTTATGACGGTGGAGCATTTGCTACTCGCCCTGTTGGATAATGACGAGGCCGTTGATGTGTTGCGCAAAGTTGGCGCCGACCTGGATCGCTTGCGAGCCGATCTGATGTCGTACATCGACAGCACGACTCCGCTATTGCCGGCCGACGACGCTGATCGCGATACCCAGCCAACCCTGGGCTTTCAACGTGTATTGCAACGTGCGGTGTTCCACGTGCAATCCTCTGGGCGCAAAGAAGTGACAGGCGCGAATGTGCTGGTGGCCATTTTTAGTGAACAGGAGAGCCAGTCCGTACATCTGCTCAAGCAGCAGAACATTGCTCGTATTGATGTCGTGAACTACATCGCTCATGGCATTTCGAAGGTGTTTGGCGAATCTGGTGCCGCAGAGGCTGGCGCGGTTGAAACCGAGGACGAGCAGGCGCAGGGCGAAGGCGCACAGCAAAGCGCGCTCGAACAGTTTGCGACAAACTTGAATGAGCAGGCGAGCGCCGGACGCATTGATCCGCTCATTGGTCGGGGTACTGAGCTTGAACGCGTGGTGCAGGTGCTGTCGCGGCGGCGCAAGAATAACCCGCTGTTGGTGGGTGAATCCGGGGTCGGTAAGACCGCAATTGCTGAAGGTCTGGCCAAGCGAATCGTTGACGGAGATGTTCCCGACGTTGTTGCTGAGAGCACTGTTTACTCGCTCGATCTGGGCGCGCTGCTGGCTGGTACGAAATATCGAGGCGACTTTGAAAAGCGCTTTAAGTTGCTGCTGAGTGAGCTGAAGAAAGAAGATAATGCCATTCTGTTCATCGATGAGATTCACACCATTATTGGGGCGGGTGCTGCGTCTGGTGGTGTCATGGATGCCTCCAACCTGCTGAAGCCATTGCTGACCACCGGCGAGCTCCGCTGTATGGGTTCAACCACCTATCAGGAATACCGTGGCATCTTTGAGAAAGATCGGGCACTGTCCCGCCGGTTCCTGAAAATCGACGTTGCAGAACCCGATGTCGACGATACGTACCTTATCCTGAAAGGACTAAAGTCGCGCTTTGAGGATCACTACGGGCTTCGCTATACCGACAAAGCCCTGCGTTCCGCATCGACGCTGGCTGATCGCTACATCACCGACCGCTTCATGCCAGACAAAGCCATCGACGTTATTGACGAGGCAGGCGCCGCCCAGCGACTCATCCCCGAAAACAAGCGCAAGAAGAGCATTGGTGCCACCGATATCGAGCAGGTGGTTGCCAAAATCGCCCGTATTCCGTCAGCGCGGGTTACGGTTTCTGACAAGGAAGCACTCCGCGACCTCGACAGCAAACTGAAAATGGTGGTGTTCGGCCAGGACGAAGCAATCGATACCCTGAGTTCGGCCATCAAGTTGTCTCGTGCCGGTCTGAAAGATATGGAACGCCCCATTGGCTCGTTCCTGTTTGCTGGGCCCACAGGGGTGGGTAAAACCGAGGTCAGCAAGCAGCTCGCCAACATCATGGGTGTTGAGTTGTTGCGCTACGACATGTCGGAATACATGGAACGACATACCGTGTCGCGTCTAATCGGCGCGCCTCCCGGGTACGTTGGTTTCGATCAAGGCGGTTTGTTGACAGAGGCGGTGAACAAGCACCCGCACTCAATCGTGTTGCTTGATGAAATCGAAAAGGCGCATCCCGAGGTATTTAACCTGTTACTTCAGGTCATGGACCACGGCACATTGACCGATAACAACGGTCGCAAGGCTGATTTTCGCAACGTAGTGTTAATCATGACCACCAATGCGGGCGCTCAGGATATGAGCCGGGCCTCGATAGGCTTTACAGAGCAAGACAATCGCAGCGACGGCATGGAAGCAATCAAAAAGCTGTTTACGCCTGAGTTCCGCAATCGACTTGATAGCGTGGTGCAGTTCAACCCACTCAACGAGCAAGTCATCCAGATTGTCGTCGACAAGTTCCTGACCGAATTGCAGGCGCAACTAGACGACAAGAAAGTGCAGATTGAAGTCGATCAGGCTGCCCGCGCCTGGCTGGCCGCCGAAGGCTACGACGAAAAAATGGGTGCGCGGCCTATGCAACGGCTGATTCAGGAGAAGATCAAGCGCGGCATTGCCGAGGATCTGTTGTTCGGATCACTGTCTGATGGCGGCGGGACGGTCTACGTTAGCGCTGACAAAACCGGTTTGAACATCAGGGTAGAAGGTGCAAAGACTCCTGCCGCTGAAAAAGCAGAAGATCAGGCCTAGTAAGACCTGCCGAGACTGCTTGCGGCAAGACTAGTTAGGGCAAGGCTATTTACGAAAGGTGATGCGGCCTTTCGACAGGTCGTAAGGGGTCAGTTCTACCTTCACCTTGTCGCCTGTCAGAATTCTTATGTAATTCTTGCGCATCTTGCCCGAGATGTGGGCGGTAACGGTGTGACCGTTGTCGAGCTCCACACGAAACATGGTATTGGGCAACGTGTCGACCACGGTGCCTTCCATTTCAATTTGTTCTTCTTTCGCCATCCAGCGAGTTTACTCCACTAAATCAGGGGCCGGAGTCTGAACTAACGCGGGCTGTGAGGCAAACCGGTCAAAGTAACCGCTAATTGAGCTCACAGCGCTGTGTGTCGGGTACGTTAGCGCAGGGTAATCCAGCGCTCGTTAACCAGCAGCTCGAGGGGCCGATATTCCGTTTTGTAGCTCATCTTCTGGCAGTCCTTAATCCAGTAGCCGAGGTACAGATAGGGCAGCCCCATCTCTACGCACAGCTCGATTTCCTGCAGGATTGAAAAGACCCCAAGGCTGCGGTCGTCGAGCTCAGGATCGAAGAAGGTGTAGATCGCAGAGTAACCTTGCGCCTGGCGGTCGAGGGCACCTACGGCCACCAGCTTGCCGTCCAAATAGCTGCAGAGAAAATCAGTTTGTGCCCAGGAGCTCAAGAGAAAGCTCTTGAACTGATCGCTGTTGGCCGGATACATGTCGCCATCGCGATGCCGCTCAGAAATGTACCTGGCGTAGAGGTCGAAATACTTGGGCTGAAAGCTGGCGGGTTCGAGCACGACCTGCAGATCCCGGTTCTTCACCAGGGTGCGGCGATGCCGCCGGCGCAGCTCGAACGTATCGACAGGGATTCGCACCGGGACGCACGCCGAACAGCCCTGACAGTGGGGCCGATACAGGTGGGCACCGCTGCGACGGAAGCCAAGATCGGTCAGGTCGCTGTAGAGTATCTCCGACACGGATTCGCGTGGATCCAGAAACAGGGTGGTGGCCTCGCGCCCCTCTAGGTAACTGCAGGGGTGCGCAGGCGTGATGAAAAACTGGTGTTTGCGCAAATGATCGCGGCCGGGCTTATCCATGGGCGGGGGTCTCATAGTGTTCGGTCTGAGTGACCTGCCAGGGGCCCTGCTGAGTGTCTGCCAGGTTGTTGTTGTGCAGGCGCTCGAGAAACTCGGTGCGGGGCATCTCGCTGACGCCCAGCGATGCGAGGTGATCGTTCATCATTTGGCAATCAAGCAGGTCAAAGTCCCATTGCGTGAGTTTGTCACAGAGCGCGGCGAACGCACATTTCGAGGCGTCGGTTGCATGGGAAAACATGGATTCACCAAAGAACATACGCCCCAGGGAGACGCCATAGAGTCCTCCCATGAGGGTATCGTCGCGCCAGGCCTCTACACTGTGCGCGAACCCGGCCCGAAATAACTCGTTGTAAGCTGCGCGCATGTTGGGGGTTATCCAGGTGCCCCCCTGGCCCTGGCGTGGTGTGGTTGCGCAGGCGCTAATGACGGCCGCGAACGCAGTGTCCATGCGGATCTCGTAGGGGGCCTGGCGGAGTACTTTCTTGAGGCTGCGGCGGGGCTCGAACGCTCTGGGTTCGAGGACGCCGCGCGGGTCTGGACACCACCACAGAATGTGCTCTGCGTCCGAGTTGAACCAGGGGAATATACCGTTGGCATAGGCCGCCAGCAGCCGCGCTGGGTGCAGATCGCCGCCAGTGGCCAGCAGGCCATCAGCGTCGAGTGCGGCGGCGCGTGGGTTGGGGAAGCCGAATTCCTCCGGTGCCAGCCGCGATGGCAGTTGGGTGACTGGTTGCTGCGATGTTGTGGGCAGTGTCAAACGCGGGAATCCGGCAGGTCTCTACTGGGGAGTCAGCATAGCCAAGTTTCAAATCTGCGCCTAGCCGGATTCTGTGAAGGTGTGTGAGGCTCTGTAAGGTTTTAAAGGGCTGAGCGGTCAATAAGAGGCGAATGAAGTAGGCTCACTAAGGGACTGAAAAGGTTATATTTTCTGCTGGGCTTTCTTTTTTTCGGTGGTACACTTCCATGCCTTAACAGTCACTCAGCAGCAGGATTCCCATGACCGCAGGTGTATCGAGCAACATGCGTAACTCGAACGTCGGCCTGGCCGATGCTGTGCCGCTCCGCGAGGTCGGGGTGGTGGTGTTGACGGGTATGGCCGTGTTCGTGTTGCTGGCCGTTATGTCCTATTCGCCCTTCGATTCCGCGTGGAACTACCAGTCATCGCACCCCGAAATACGCAATATGGTCGGCCGCAGTGGGGCTTATGCCGCCGACATTCTGTTGTATTTGCTGGGGCGCATCGCCTACGTGGTGCCCCTCGTACTGGTGTTGTTTGGCGTGCGTCTGCTGCTGCGGCGCGCTGAAGTGTGGGCCTGGGAGCGCGCTGTGCTGCGTTGTGTGGGCGCGTTCGTCGGGTTGTGCTGCCTGGCGACGTTACTGACCTTGCACTGGCCCGCCGGCGACTTGCCTGCCGGTGTGGGTGGTGTCATCGGCAGTGCACTCGCAGATGTGGGTATGCCGCTGTTTCACTGGGTGGGCTTGACTCTGCTGCTGGTGACGGCGCTGATGATTGCTGCCCAGGCCACCTTCGGCTTCTCCTGGTTGGCGGTTGTCGAACAGGTTGGGCGCTCAGTGGTCGCGCTATGCGGCGCCATCATTGTGCTCTGGGACCGCGCGCGCGCGCGCTATGGAGTGTGGCGCGAGGCGCGCGACGCCCGTGCTGACGCCATAGCAGACCGAGCTCGTGTACGCGAAGAAGATCGCATCGCCAACAGTGTACCCGGTGGCAGTGGCTTTGCCGGCCGGCCGGTAGCTAACAACTCATCGGCAGCAGAGCCGTCGACAAGCTCCGCAGTGGCAGCCTCTCATACAGCCTCTGGGGCAACCGCTGGATCGCCTGGGGTGGCAAATAAAGTGGTGCCCAGACTGCATGCAGCACCTGCCGCCAAGGTTCCACAGCCACGCCTCGGCGCCGAGAAACAGGGCAAACTGTTCCCCGGTAAACCCAAAGGCGAGCTGCCCAACCTGCAATTACTCGACGATTCAGATGTTGATCCCTCGTTGGGGCGCTCGGAGGAGTCGCTGCAAACCATGGCGCGGTTACTCGAGATGCGCCTGAAAGACTTCAATATTGACGGCGAAGTTGTGGGTGTTTTGCCCGGTCCCGTCGTTACGCGGTTTGAACTGCAGCCTGCCCCTGGTGTGAAAGTTTCGAAAATCACCGCGTTGGTGAAAGACCTTGCACGCTCTCTGGCGGTGATTGGTGTTCGAGTTGTTGAGGTTATTCCTGGCAAGTCGGTAGTGGGGATTGAGATACCCAACGAACATCGAGAGATGGTGCGGTTAAAAGAACTGCTCGTGGCTGACAACTATCAGAACGCGTCATCGCCGCTCACCCTCGCGCTGGGCAAAGACATTGCAGGCAATCCTGTTGTTGCCGACATTACCAAGATGCCACACCTGTTGGTTGCCGGCACCACTGGATCGGGTAAATCCGTGGGTGTGAATTCGATGCTGCTAAGCATTCTCTACAAGGCGCGACCTGAAGATGTGCGGTTGATTCTGGTCGATCCGAAGATGCTCGAACTGTCAATCTACGAAGGCATTCCGCATTTGCTGACGCCAGTTGTTACTGACATGAAAGACGCAGCGCAGGCACTCAACTGGTGTGTTGCTGAGATGGAACGACGGTATCGGCTAATGGCTGCACTAGGTGTGCGTAACCTGGCAGGGTACAACGAACGCGTTGCGAGCGAAGAGATTCCTGATCCGTTGTGGTCGGATGAAAGTACCGAACCGGCTCCCAATCTGGAACGTCTGCCATTCATCGTCGTGGTGATCGATGAGTTTGCCGACATGATGATGATCGTGGGCAAAAAAGTGGAGCAGTTGATTGCCCGCATCGCGCAGAAAGCCCGTGCTGCCGGTATTCACCTGGTGCTCGCCACCCAGCGTCCGTCGGTGGACGTAATCACTGGATTGATTAAGGCAAACATACCCACACGTATTGGCTTTCAGGTGTCCTCGAAGGTGGATTCTCGTACCATCCTGGACCAGGGCGGTGCCGAGCAATTGCTGGGAAATGGTGACATGCTGTTTCTGCCCCCAGGCACTGCCGTACCGACTCGGGTGCACGGCGCCTTTGTGTCAGACGATGAGGTGCATCGTCTGGTGACTGACTGGAAGATGCGCGGTGAGCCTGACTATAAGCCTGAGGTCTTAACCGGTGGTGGCGATGAACCTTTTGTCCAGCTAGAGTCCAATGGAGATACTGAAGCGGAAGATGAGCTCTATGACGAGGCGGTGGCCTTTGTGCTGGAGTCGCGCCGAGCCTCGACATCATCGGTGCAGCGCAAGCTCAGAGTAGGCTACAACCGGGCCGCCCGGCTTATCGACGCCATGGAAGTGGCGGGTGTTATTAGTGCAATGAATTCAAATGGCAGTCGTGAAATATTGGTACCACATCGTAGTGACTAGCACGCCACTGAGATCAGCGTTAACTAAAACTCTGGTCCTGCTGTGCGTGCTCGTGGGTTCAGTGAATGTTCATGCTGACCTGCAGTCGGTGCTTGCCGATATGAAAAGTTATTCGGCGACCTTCACCCAGACAATTATGGGCGGGCGCAATCAGGTGTTGCAGCGCAGTGATGGACAGGTTCGCATCAAGACACCCAATAGATTTAAGTGGGTGGTGAACGACCCTTATCCGCAAACTCTGGTCACGGTGGCTGATAAGCTCTACCTGTACGACCCCGACCTCGAACAGCTCACCATTGAGCCACTCGCCGCGGCCATTGCCGGTACACCTGCATTGATTCTGACTGGCGGCATTACCGACCTCGCCGAGATGTTCGAAATTGCGGAATTTTATGATGGTGAGCAACGTGCCTACAGTCTCTACCCCAGAGCAGACGATGCGCTGTTTGCGCAGATAAGACTGCGATTCGACGCCCAGAGTCGGCTGAGCCATCTCGAGATTGAAGACCACCTGGGGCAACTCACGCAGGTTGCATTTGCCGACGTCGAGCAAAACCAAGCCGTCGCAGCCAGTGAGTTCACCTTCAACATTCCTGAGGGTACCGAGGTCGTCGGCGACCCCTAGGCGCGGCTGCCAGCGTGCCTGGTTATGGGCTGGCTGAGGTATCATGCCGGCATGCCCCCAAACGATCTTTTCAGCGGTGATTTGTCCACTCCGGAGTCCAGCACGCAGTCAGGCCTCAGTGCGCCGCTGGCTGCCCGCATGCGACCCAGGGCATTGGCAGAATTTGCGGGTCAGCGCCATCTGCTCGCACCCGGCAAGCCGCTGGGTGATCTTGCCCGTGCCGGGCGTATCCACTCCATGCTGCTCTGGGGGCCGCCAGGCGTCGGTAAAACCACTCTGGCCAGGCTGCTGGCGGATGCATCAAACAGTCACTTCATTGCACTCTCTGCGGTGCTTGCAGGGATAAAGGACGTGCGAGCGGCCATCGTCGAGGCCGAGCAGCAGCAGCGTCAGGGACGTTCTACAGTGCTGTTTGTGGATGAGGTACATCGCTTTAACAAGGCGCAACAAGACGGTTTCTTGCCCCATGTGGAGCGTGGAACAGTCACCTTCATCGGTGCGACGACGGAGAACCCCTCGTTTGAGGTCAACCAGGCGCTGTTGTCGCGGGCGCGAGTTTATGTCCTGAAGTCACTGGCAAGTGACGATTTGGCTGCCATTGTTGATCGAGCACTTGCTGACTACTTGCACGACGTAGAATTGCAGCCAGCGGCGCAGGCAGCCCTGTTGGCGGCGGCCGACGGCGACGGCCGGCGACTCCTGAATTTGTTGGAGATCGCCGCCCAACTGGGTACAGAAGGGGTCATCGATGTGGCGACCATGGCTGCGGCCAGCGGCGAACGGCAGCGGCGCTTCGACAAGGGTGGTGACGCTTTTTACGACCAAATCTCAGCCTTGCACAAGGCCGTTCGTGGCAGTGCGCCTGATGCCGCACTGTATTGGCTGGCCCGAATGCTCGATGGGGGGTGTGACCCCCTGTACATTGCGCGTCGACTGGTGCGCATGGCAACAGAAGATATTGGTAATGCCGATCCGCGGGCATTGCAGTTGGCGATGACGAGCTGGGACGCGTACTCCCGGTTAGGCTCGCCAGAAGGTGAACTGACGCTTGCCCAGACCGTGCTTTATTTGGCCTCGGTCCCGAAGAGCAATGCGGCTTATCTTGCCTTTGGTGCCGCGATGGCGGAGGTTCGTGCGGGTGCGTCGTTGCCGGTACCTGCGCACCTGCGCAATGCGCCTACCGAACTCATGCAAGAGATTGGTAATGGTGAGGGGTATCGCTATGCCCATGATGAGCCCGAAGCCTATGCGGCCGGCGAGCGTTATTTTCCGGATGAACTCGGTGAGCGCAGCTACTATCAACCGCGAGATGCGGGTCTTGAGCGCAAAATTGGTCAGAGATTGGCTAAACTACGCGCCCTCGATGAAGCAGCATGGAACAAATCAACATGAGCCTGTGGTTATGGATAGCACTGGGT
>CAZSYU010000070.1:0-21779 GCA_964611345.1 uncultured Pseudomonadales bacterium | reverse complement strand
ATATATAATATAGCCCAGATTTAAAAAGATTCATCTTTCGCGGGGAGATGTCCTATGTCTCTTGGCACAGTCCATATGGTTTACGGGGCATCGGGCGCGGGTAAAACCACCTTCTCGATGGCACTGGCGAAGCGTCTGGGTGGGGTGCATTTCCCCATCGATCGTTGGATGCAGGATCTGTTTGGCCCCGATTTGCCAGACGAGCTCACCTTTGACTGGGTTACTGTGCGGGTCGCCCGGTGCGAGGCGGTGATATGGGCACATGCCACACAGCTGGTCACGCTCGGGCTCGATGTGGTGCTGGATTTTGGCTTTATGCAACGCAGCGATCGCGAACGTGTGGCGGGTCTGGTCGCTGCGGCCGACTTTCAGTTGGAGCGCCATTACTTGCATGCAGACGCACAGCTTAGGCGCGATCGGGTAATAGCCCGCAACCTGGAGCAGGGCCCGACTTACTCGGTGCCCGTGTCGCCGGAAATGTTTGAGTTTGCCGAAGGCCTGTTTGAACAACCTACAGAGGAAGAACAGGCGCTAGGCGCAGTTATCCAAACCCATTAACTAAGGCGATGTGACCCACCGATGCGGCCTTTCGATGCTCGGCCAGCGCCTGATACTCCGCTGAGTTGAACCAGCGTTTAGCCTCCGCCTTTGATGGGAACCCAATAATCACCGTGCGGCTTTCTGGCCAGTCGCCCTCCAGAACTTCTGGCGCATCGTCGACAGATAAAAGGGTGCCTTCGTAGCGTTCGAAAATGGCCCCAAAGCCCGCTTCGTATTTGCCATAGGTGGTGCGGTCGTGGATGTGTATCTGGGCGACAACAAATACTGACACAGGGGATCTCCAGGCGATGATCGAACCAAGATACCTGCACTTAGGCTGATATGCATTTCACTATGATAAAGCTACAAAGTCGGCATTGGACCTTATGGCAACGCCGTTCTACTCTTTAACGCTGAATTGAATCGTCTTTTTGGAGTCGGTATGAACAACCAGACCGCAACCCCGCTTGGTTTTGATCCTGATGCGCTGCGCGAGAAGTACCGTATTGAACGCGATAAGCGCCTGCGCGCGGACGGTAACGAGCAATACCAGGAAGTGGTTGGTGATTTTTCGAAGTACGTCGACGACCCTTACCTCACGGAAGTGATCGAGCGCGAACCGCTCACCGATCTGACGGAGGTGGTGATTATTGGCGGCGGCTTTGGCGGTCTTATTACCGGCGCGCGTTTACGCGAGTCGGGTGTTGACTCGATTCGGGTGATCGAAAAGGGTGGAGACTTTGGTGGCACCTGGTACTGGAACAGATACCCGGGTGCAGCCTGTGACATTGAGTCGTACATCTATTTGCCACTGTGCGAAGAGCTTGGGTTTGTGCCCAAAGAGAAATACACCCACGCGCCAGAAATTTTGCAGCACAGCAAAAACATCGGCGAAAAGTACGACCTGTATGCCAATGCCTGCTTTCAAACTGAAGTCACCGCTGTTGAGTGGGACGAAGCAGCACTAAACTGGGTGATTCGAACCAATCGTGGCGATGCCATGCGCGCCCGCTTTGTTGCCATGGCCAATGGCCCGATTAATCGGCCGAAGTTGCCGGGAATCGAGGGCATTAGCGACTATAAGGGCCACACCTTTCACACCAGTCGGTGGGATTACGACTACACGGGCGGTGGCCCGGAAGGCGACTTGCACAGGCTTGGCGACAAGCGCGTGGCTATTATTGGTACTGGTGCAACGGCTGTGCAGTGCATACCGCACCTGGGAGCGGCGGCTAAAGAGCTGTTTGTGTTTCAGCGCACACCCTCATCGATTGATGTGCGCAACAACCGGCCAACAGACCCAGAGTGGGCGGCGAGTCTTGAACCCGGCTGGCAGAAAGAGCGTATGGAGAATTTCAACACGCTGACCTCCGGCGGCATTGTTGAAAAAGATCTTATCCAGGACGGCTGGACAGAAATCATTCGCAATCTGATCTCTATGGCGAACTACCGCGGTAAAGACATCGACCGCAAGGAAATACCCAAGCTTATGGAGCTTGCTGATTTTCAAAAGATGGAACAGGTGCGCGCGCGCGCCGAAGAAATTGTGGCCGATCCCGATACCGCTGAATCACTCAAGCCGTTTTACCGTCAGTTCTGCAAACGACCCTGCTTCCACGATGAGTATCTGCCCACATTCAATCGTGCGAATGTACATTTGATTGATACGCAAGGACAGGGTGTGACACGCATTACCGAGCGAGGCGTTGTTGCCAACGGGCAGGAATTTGCGGTGGACTGCATCGTGTTTGCCACCGGGTTTGAGATTGGCACGGATTACACCCGTCGTGCTGGCTACGACATGATTGGCAAGAAAGGCGTGAAGCTTAGCGAAAAATGGGCCGACGGCATGCGTACGTTGCACGGCTTGCATACGCACGGTTTTCCTAACTTGTTCGTCATCAGTAACGGCCAGGCGGCATTCACCACCAACTTTCCACACGCCATGGATGAAGCGGCCAAGCACATCAGTTATATCGTCGGCCAATGTCAAAATCGCAACATCAACACCGTTGATGCAGAACTTGAGGCAGAAAACGAGTGGGTAGAAGAGATCATTCGACTATCACGCATCAGTGAAGAGTTTCAGGCTTCCTGCACACCGGGTTACTACAACAACGAAGGCAAGGCCAACCCGAAGAGCGCGCAAAACTCGCCGTACGGCAAGGGCCCCAATCCCTTCTTTGCAAAAATGCAGGCGTGGCGTGACGAAGGTACGATGGAAGGTCTGGAGCTTGGATAACCTTCTGATGCGCAAACTAGTGCAGGCGAGTGTTGTGAGTGTGTTGCTGTTAGCAATGCACAGTGTGCAGGCAAGCGCCCCGCTGGTACTGCAATCTGACTTTGGCAACAAAGATGTGGCTGTAGCGTCAATGAAAGGTGTGGCTGTTGGTGTGTCGAGAGATCTCGACATATACGACCTGACCCACGAAATTCCGGCCTTCAATATTTGGGAGGCATCACTGCGACTGGCAGAGGTTGCCGACTATTGGCCGCCTGGCACGGTGTTTGTCTCTGTCGTTGATCCCGGCGTGGGTACAGCGCGGAAGTCGGTCGTGTTAAAAACCAAACTGGGCCACTACTACGTAACGCCGGACAATGGCAGTCTGACGGCGGTTGCCGAAAAGTACGGTATCGCTGGCATACGGGAAATAGATGAGGCTGTTAATCGACTGGCCGATTCAGAGAAGTCTTACACCTTCCACGGTCGGGATGTGTATGCCTATACGGGTGCGCGTTTGGCTGCGGGTGTTATTTCGTTCGAGGAAGTGGGCGGTAAGCTGCCAAATAAGGTTCTGGAGATTCCCTACCAGCGCGCTACGTTTAGCGCTGGAGAAATTCTCGGCAACATCGAAGTACTGGATCCACAGTTTGGCAATATCTGGACTAATGTTGATCGCAGTGTGTTTGCCAAACTCAATGCAGAACCGGGTGACCGCATTCGGGTACAAATCAGGAACGGTGACAAGCTGGTGCTCGACCAGGAGCTGCCGTACTTTCGCAGTTTTGGCGGCGTAAAAGTGAATGAACCCATGCTCTATCTCAACAGCCTGAGCAAGGTCTCCCTCGCCATAAACCAGGGCAACTTCTCGAAAATCTACGGTGTGCTCTCAGGTCCGGAATGGAACTTGCGCCTTAGCAAAGAGAACAAAGAGAGCAAACTAAGCAAGGTACGTTAGCAGTCGCGTTCTCCACCAGTAAGTCTGGCATGATCAGCACTACACCTGTGAAAACCGAGAACCGTCCATGGACCATCTGTTGTTAGAAAAGCGTGACCGCATTGCGACGATCACCTTTAACCGGCCAGCCCAGCGCAATGCCTACACGCCAGACATGGCAGTTAACTTAACGCGCTACCTGCGCGACTGCGATACCGATCCTCTAGTGCGCGTGGTGATTATTACCGGCGCGGGGGATTCCTTTTGTGTCGGGTTGGATATGAACGACGTGCGTGAGCGCGGGGAGAAAGATGAGCCCGTGGATACCAGTGGTCACCCCACCCAACGGGTACTGCGAACGTATCCGTATCAGATATCCAAGCCAGTGATCTGTGCGATCAATGGTGCAGCGGGTGGTTTTGGGGCGGCGTATCCGTTGACCTGTGATATTCGGTTGGCGGCTGCCGAGGCGTCCATTGCGTTTTCGTTTGTTAAATGGGGTTTGATACCAGAGATGGGGGCAACCTGGACGCTGCCCAGGCTGATTGGTATTGAGAAGACTAGTGACCTGTTGTTGACCGGTCGCAAGATCACTGGCGCCGAGGCTGCCGAATTGGGGTTGGTGCTGCGAGCGGTGCCAAAGGCTGAGCTTATGCAGGAAGCCCGACGCCTGGCCACTGAAATCGCAGAGGGGTCATCGGCATCCGCCGTTTCATTGGTCAAACGCATGACCTGGGGCCGCATGATGGATGAAGGTGAGCTGTATCGTGCGATCTATGAAGACGACGATGCGATTGCCTGGGCAATCAATGGGCCCGATGCGGCGGAAGGTAACAAAGCCTTCTTCGAGAAACGCAAAGCCAACTGGGTTGATGTGGATCCGACCGCGCTGCCCGACTTTGGCAAGCGCAACGCCAATCCGTTTGGTACAGGTTAGGCGCGCTTAGCGCGCGCAGTGCTCTGCCAACACATCAGCAACACAGGCGGTTAGTTTTTTACCGGTTGGAATGTGCAGAAACTCGTTGGGTCCGTGGGCGTTTGATGCCGGACCTAACACGCCGGTAATCAGAAACTGGGCCGCTGGAAACTTCTCCCCGAGCATGCCCATAAACGGAATGCTTCCACCTTCGCCCATGTACATCGCATCTTTACCAAAGTGTGCATTCGAAGCGCGGTTAACGGCCGCTTGCAGCCAGTCTGCCAGCGGTGGTGCGTTCCAGCCGGTGGCCGAACTTTCGGGTTCGAAGTGTACTTTGGCACCATAGGGCGCGTTGTTTTCCAGTAGCGCTTTGAGTGTTTCACATGCAGCGTCAGCGTCTACGGTGGGTGGCAAGCGCAGAGACAGCTTTACGCTGGTTTTTGGCCGCAATACGTTACCGGCACTGCCGATGTCGGGCAGACCTTCGGCGCCAGTGACTGACAGTGCGCCGCGCCAGGTTCTGTTTAACACCAGCTCGTGGCGCTCTGTATGCGCCGGTTGCATGCCTTCGACAAACGGAAATTTGGTAAACACCTCATCACCCAGGGCCGCGGCGGCTTCCTTGGCCTGTGTGATTCGCTGTTGTGGAATCTCGGTTTTGAAACTCTCAACTTCAAGTTCACCGGTGGTTTCGTTATCGATGCGTGACAACAGCCCGCGCAGAACGCGAAAGCTTGACGGCACCACGCCGCTGGCGTCACCCGAATGCACACCTTCGGTGAGCACTTCGATGCTCAGCTCGCCAGACACCATGCCGCGCAATGAGGTGGTGGACCAGAGTTGGTCGTAGTTGCCACAACCGGAATCCAGACACACCACCAGATCGGGGTTGCCAATGCGGGAACTCAGAGCGTCGATGTAAAACGGCAGGTCGTAGCTGCCGCTTTCTTCACAGGCTTCGATGATGACCACCGCGCGCGAATGGGCGATGTTATCGCGCTGGAGTGCGGCGATGGCGGTAAGGGAGGCGAACGCAGAGTAGCCATCATCGGCGCCACCTCGGCCGTAAAGTTTGTCATTTTCAATGACAGGTACCCAGGGGCCTAGGTCATCGCGCCAGCCCACCATTTCGGGTTGCTTGTCGAGATGGCCGTAGAGCAATACGGTGGGTTCTTCCAGCAGGTTGCTTGTTGTTGGATTGGTGGCGGGAATTTCCATGTAGATCAGCGGCGTGCGGCCAGGCAGTCGAACGATTTCCAGTTCAAGCCCAGCAATCGATTGCTTTTTGCACCAGCCAGAAATCTGTTCTACCGCCTGCTCCATGTAGCCGTGCGTTTCCCAGTCGGGGTCAAACGACGGTGATTTGTTGGGTATACGAATGTACTCCACAAGCTCGGGCACAATTTCTTCGTCCCAGACGGTTTCAACAAACTGGGCGATGCGGTCGTTCTGTTGCTGATTGAGCGCGGTAGATGTAGACACGGTGGGTCCTTTTGGTCGCTGGTTATCTTTGGACGATGTACGGGTGCAGTGTAAGCGATGAGCAGGGTTTAGTCGCAACGGTTAGACTGCGTTGTGCTACCACCCGCCCAGCCCCACCATCAAGTTGGAGATGCACTCTGTCTGCTCGTCCCGCCAGGCCAAGCTTTACCGAAGGCGCTATGTCGGGTCACGTTTTGCGACTGTCGGGCTTTATGGTGATGGGGTTCTTCGCCATGACCATCGCCCAGTTGGTGGAAGCGGCCTATCTCGGCATGGTGGGCAGTGCAGAGTTAGCCGCCGCCGCATTTACCTTCCCGGTGGTAATGGCGTTCAATGCGGTGACCCGCGGCATTGGTATTGGCACCGGGGCGGTGCTCGCGCGCGCTATTGGCGAGGGCAATCGGGAGCGTGCGGCGCGGCTTACGTCCCACGGTTTGTTGCTCACTCTGATCTTCACCTTATGCTGCGCCGGTTTTCTGATCTGGCAAGGTCGCGCCGTGTTTGCGCTGCTCGGCGCTGATGGGCACATTCTTGAGTTAGCCACCGCCTATATGGCGATCTGGTGTTTGGGCTTCCCAAGTTTTGGTCTTGCCATGGTGGGCGCTGGCCTGATGCGCTCCATTGGCGATCCAGCATTTCCCGGTTACGTGATGACCGCCGGTTCAATGCTGCAGATTTTGCTGGGGCCGGTGTTGATTTTCGGTTGGCTTGGTTTTCCTGCACTGGGCATTGAGGGGGCTGCCTGGGCGTTTGTGCTGGCCCGTGGCGCCTCATTTTGTTTGACGGCATGGTGGTTTCTGCGCAAAGAAAAAATCATTCGCTTCTCCTTCGTTGAACTGGGCCAGTCTACGCGCGACATTCTGCATGTTGGTGTGCCTGCAGGTGCCACGAATCTCATTGGGCCGTTGTCGCTCGCGGCCACCACGCGCATTCTTGCGGAACTTGGGACGCCAGTGGTGGCCGGGTTTGGCGTGGCGTCACGCATCGAAGCGGTGGTAGCGATGGTGGTGATTGGCATCTCGGCCAGCGCCGGTCCTCTGGTGGGGCAAAACTGGGGTGGGAAAAACTACGATCGAGTGGATGAGGCGTTGCGCCTGGTGTATCGCTATTGCCTGTTATGGGGACTTATTGCGGGTGGAGTGATGTGGCTGGGTGGCGAATTTTTTGTGCGCCTGATAACCCAGGATTCTGAACTGGTAACAACCGCAACGCGGTACCTGTACATTGTGCCCATCAGCATCGGTTTTATGGGCATGCTCAACGTCGCCACTGCGTCATTTAATGCATTGAGCAAACCTGTGCCACCGCTGGTTTTGTCGTTGGTACGATTAGTTGTCGTGTACATTCCTACAGCCATAGTTGCCAGTCGCTGGTTCGGTGATATCGGAGTGTTTGTGGCGCTTGCAGGAGTGAACGTCGTTTTTGGACTTGTCGCCTGGTACTGGAATAAAACCCTGATTGCCAGCATGCGGCCGAGCTGAGCTCAAAAACCTCAGGAGCAGTAGTGATGTCGTCTTCCTCTTATGTTGCTCTGCGTAACTTGCAGTACTCGTACCCGCAAGCAGAACAGCCGGTGTTGAGCGATTGCAACGCTTCTTTTCCATCAGGCTTCACAGGAGTGATTGGGGCTAACGGTGTGGGTAAGAGCACTTTGTTGAAACTGCTCTGCGGGTACCTCAAGCCGGAACAGGGCGAGGTTGTGGGCGCCGATCGCGCGATCTATTGCGAGCAACGCACAGATAATCCACCTCAGTTGTTGGGTGAATTTCTGGAAAACTGGGATGGGGAGGCGTTTGAGCTGCGTGGGCGGCTTGGTGTAGAACCTGATTTTTTGGAACGCTGGCCGCAACTGAGTCATGGCGAGCGCAAACGAGCGCAACTGGGCTGTGCGCTGTGGCAGCAGCCCGCGCTATTGGCTCTGGATGAACCCACCAACCACATTGATGCGTCTGCGCGAAGTTTGCTAATTGATGTACTGCAACGCTATGGCGGTGTGGGAGTGCTGGTGAGCCATGATCGGCAGCTGTTGGATTTGTTGTGCAAGCAATGCGTTTGGCTTACAGCGAGTGGTGTTGAGGTTTATCCCGGCACCTACACCGAGGCAAAGGCGCTGTTTAATGCGTCGCGCGAGCATGCCACTAAAGAGCGCGCACTTGCAGCGTCTGCCCAAAAGAAATTGCGGGCAGAAGTGTCACGGCGCAGGGAGCAGGCGAATGCGGCAAACGCCAAACGGTCCAAGCGCGGACTCTCCAGTAAAGACAGCGACGCTCGCGAACGCATTGATCGTGCCCGCCTAACCGGTAAGGACGGTCAGGCGGGTCGACAATTGCGCCAGCTAACCGGCCGCGCCAGTCAGGGCGATGCCCGCCTTGCCGGCATGCAGGTTGATAAGGAATACAGCACGGGTATTTGGTTGGCTGACAGCGTGTCGCGCCGCCAGCAGCTGTTTTGCCTGGAAGTCGGAGAGTTTTTTGTAGCTGGCGGACGTGGCATCGCGCATCCGCAGTTGTTGATGCGCCCAAAGGATCGCATTGCCATTGTTGGCCCTAACGGTGCAGGCAAGTCGACGCTGGTACAGCACATTCTGCAAACGGAGAGTCTTGCGGCCGACATTGCGGCGAACAAAGTGCTGGTTTTACCGCAAGAGATCACAGCGGCAGATTCGCGTTTGGTGCTTGAGCGAACCCGCGCTTTACCCAATGAGTTACTGGGGCATGCGATGAACATTGTGAGCCGCCTGGGTTCGCGGCCAAAGCCCTTGCTCGCAAGCAACGAGCCGAGCCCCGGGGAAGTGCGCAAGCTAAAACTGGCGCTCGGCATGGTACATGCGCCACACCTGCTGGTGCTGGATGAGCCTACCAATCACCTGGATCTGCCATCGGTAGAGGCGTTGCAAGCGGCACTCGCTGACAGTCCATGCGGGCTGTTAATCGTGAGCCACGATGAACACTTTGTTGCTGCGCTGGCCGATACGCGTTGGACGCTAACCGAGGACAGCCTGGTTATTAGTTGATTTCAAGCGTGGCGAGGCTTTGTGCACGAACCTCTGCGCAAAGAGATGCGTCTTGCGCCAGCGACGCACCGTACGAAGGGAGTAGCGCTTTGAGTGTGCGTTGCCAGTCGCTGCTTGCCACTTTATCCGGGAAACAGCGCTCTATTAGTGACAGCATGATGGCCACGGCGGTGGATGCACCGGGTGAAGCGCCCAGCAGAGCGGCAATGCTGCCACCCTTGCCGGTAACAATCTCGGTGCCAAACTGCAGGCGCCCGCCCTTGTTCTCATCGCGCTTGATAATCTGCACGCGCTGCCCCGCAATGTGCGCTTCCCAATCATTGTCGTCGGCCGCTGGAAAGTAGGCGCGCAGCATCTCCATGCGCTCTTTTTTGCCAAGCATAACTTGCCCAATCAGATACTGAGTCAGGTCGAGATTGGCAGCGCCGGCGTACAGCACCGGCAAAATGTTGTCGATATCAAGCGAGCGCAGCAGATCGAGATACGAGCCTTGCTTCAAAAACTTGGTACTAAAACCAGCATAGGGACCAAACAAGAGCTGGCGTTTGCCATCAATCCAGCGCGTATCCAGATGCGGCACCGACATGGGTGGCGCACCAATCGCTGCTTTGCCATACACCTTGGCCTCGTGCTGCGCGATCACCGCATCATTAGTGCAACGCAGGAACTGGCCGCTCACCGGAAAGCCGCCGTAGCCATCGCCTTCTTCGATACCGCTGGCATCCAGTAGCTCTAACGCACCGCCGCCGGCGCCAATAAACACGAACCGGCTCCGCACGATTTGGTCTTGGTCAGATTCAAGGTCACGCACCTTTATGTGCCAGATCCCATCGTCTTTATAGCGAAAGTCACGCACTTCGGTTCCAAAGGTACTGTCTACTCCTGGTTTCTTGTTGAGAGCACTGAGCAGTGAACGCGTGAGCTTGCCAAAGTTCACATCGTTGCCAATGCCCATACGCGTGGCCGCGACAGATTCGGTGGCGCTGCGACCCTGCATGATGAGTGGCGCCCATTGAGCCAGCTCTGCGTGATCGGTGCTGAATTGCATGCCCTTGAACAAGGGGCACTTAAGCAGTTGGTCGTGTCTGGAGCGTAGAAAATCGATGTTGTCTGTGCCGCTGACAAAAGCGAGGTGTGGGACTTTTCGAATAAACTCCGGCCCTGCGGGCAACTCACCACTTTCCACCAGGCTCGACCACAGCTGTTTGCTTAACTCGAACTGTTCGGCGATACGCAGAGCTTTCGATAGATCAATTGAGCCATCTTCAGCTTGCGGGGTGTAGTTGAGTTCGCAAAACGCGGAGTGACCCGTGCCGGCGTTGTTCCAGGCATCAGAGCTTTCGGCTGCTGCCGCATCCAAACGCTCGAAGATTTTGATTGTGAGCGATGGGTCGAGTTTTTTTAGCAGTGTGCCTAGTGTGGCCGACATGATTCCAGCCCCAACGAGTACAACGTCAGCGACGACCTTCGTATCACTCATTAAAGCGACTCAATAAAGCGGATGACCGCCTGGTTGGTTTCCCTCGGAGCCTCCTGTTGCACCCAGTGACCCATTGCTGGAATTAACGTTATCTCACGCAGGTCGCTCATTTGAGGGTCCATCATTGCGCGCAGGCCTGCTTCGTCTGCACCACCGATGACCATGTCAGCCGCACCTGCAATGAATGCGGATGGAATTTTCAACACAGGGTCTACACCATCAGTGAGGTGCCAGTTGGCGTCGAAGTTGCGGTAGTAGTTAACACCGCCGCGGAAGCCTGAGCGCTTAAACTCATTGATGTAGTAGTCGAGCTCTTCCTGGGTGATCCAGCCTGGCATTTCTTGTGGCGCACCGATGCGGCCAATAAACCCGCCAGCGCTGCGCTTGGGGTCGGTAATTTCAGGATCCATTCGCGGTGTATCGGGTGATGCGTACAGTCGCGTGATCATGCCTTCTGGGTCAGCGTCGTACTCTGCCTCTGCAAAGCCGCCGGGTTCGTTGTGATAGGTGATATAGAAGAAGTTGTCGCCCATGGCTTCACGCCAGATATCCAGTGGCGGCCGATCGGTTCTTGGCCCGTAAGGCACGCTCATGCCGATAACACCGGTGAAGCGTTCGGGATGGAATAATGCGGTGTTCCATACCACCATCGCGCCCCAGTCGTGGCCTACCAGCGTCGCCTTGTCTTCGCCGAGCGCATCGAGAATACCCACAACATCTTTGGCCAGAATGTCGACCCGGTAGTCGCTGGCCTCAGCGGGCGCGTCGGTGTCACCGTAACCGCGCATGTCCGGCGCAACTACGCGATACCCGGCTTCTGCCAGTCCGGTGAGCTGGTGGCGCCATGAATACCAGGACTCCGGCCAACCGTGGATAAACAACACCAGCGGGCCGCTGCCCGCTTCTGCGATGCGCATGGATATGCCGTTGGATTGAATGGTTTGGAAGTTAATGTCTGTCATGCGAATGCCATCCCGGTTTGGACTAATCACACTAGCAGGTACGGCGTAGAATGGCAGGCTTTGCGCTACCGAAAATCGAAGGAATTCATGAACACACAAACCGGCAAAAAACACATGGTGTTGGTACTCACCGAGCCCACCGAAGGTCAGAGTGAAGAGTTTGATCGATATTACGAACACGACCATATTGATGAGGTGCTGGCGACAACTGGCTGGGTCAGCGGTCAGCGTTTTAAACTGGCTGACGAGGTCGGTACCGCTTGTCCGTTACCCTACCTTGCACTGTATGAAGCCTGGGCGGAAGATTCCAAAAGTGTCATCAAGGCCATGAATGACACGCGTGACCAGCGCACGCAAAGCAAGGCACTTAATAAACGCACCGCGGGTGTATGGGTGTTTGCGGAGACCGGGCCTGTTCACGAGTTGGAAAAATCAACGCGAAAGTGAGCTTTCATAACTGCGGGCCGCGCTCATATAGCGCACTCTGAAATGTAATTTGGCGGGTTGAAGGTATGTCGAACACTCTAATTTTTGCAGTGATGGCTTTGGCCTTTGGAATCTATGTGCTGTATTCCCGCAAGAAATATAATAAAGCGCGCACGGCGGCGTTTGAGGGACTAGCAGCTGACATGGGATTACGATTTTACCCCGAGCGACTGGATATGCTTGATCGATTCAGAGGGATGCATCTGATGAAGATGGGGGATGGAAGGATCGCCAGAAATATTATCTTCGGGTATGTTGGCGACGTCAGGATTTCGATCTTTGACTTTCACTACTCTGTCGGTAGTGCTCGTTACCGTATAAGAAAAATGCTAACGGCCGTAGCACTGGAGTCTGCTGAAATCACCGCGCCCGTCTTTTCAATGTGGCCACTAGATGCTCCCTTGGTCAAATTGAGAAAAGTCTTCGGTGGTCAAGACATCAACTTCGAATCACACCCTGAATTTTCTAAGCTGTTTGTGCTTGAAGGCCCCAAAGAAAAACCCCTTCGAGATTTCTTCACGCCTGAGCGGCTCACTTTCTTCGAAACCAAAGCGGGATACTGCGTCGAAGTTAACGCTCGCCAAATCGTTGTTTACAAGATTGGGGAACTGATCCGCCCCGAAAACGTTGAAGATTTACTTGCTTCGGCCCAAGAAATCTATGGTCGTATTGTTGATGGGTGATCTTTTTCCGAACAGCCCATCCCAAACTAAGCCGACTCCAGCTTTAAATGGCGATGCCTAACAACAATTTGTAAGGTCGCCAACTCACCTCGGTTAAGCCATACACCGTGCCGGCGCAGACAGGTCTTGATGATGACACCAGAGTCGCCCTGGTAGTTTACGCCGTGCAGGGAGCGCGCACAGCTTGGACATTCCAGTGGTCGCTCGTGCTCATTCGCAGAGACAGTCATACGACGCTCAGTGCGCGCAAGGGCCCACTCAATCACACCGGGAGGCCAACGATCATCTGCTGCAGCAACGATATCAGCGAGTTGAGTTTCGTCGAGCCAAACTCCAAGGCAGCTGGGACAGACGTCGATTTCTGCCCCTTTATAGAGCGTATTCTCCATAGAACCGCAGCCGTTCAAGCACTTCATACACGTCCTCTTATTGTCCTATTTGGAATTGTGTCGCGCGTAAGGATACGACGCGAGGCGCCGCTAATCGTTCAGCTCGCAATGTGCAACTGCAGCCTAAGCCCCTAACTTAGTTCAGATCTGTGGCTTGCGTCTCAATTTGGATATCTCAGCGTCATTCACCCGAACGTCTTGTCAATTGTTATTCGCCAGCACCATACAGGGCCTTCCGCCCATGCCGGGTTTCCAGCATCACCCGTTCTGCTTTTTTGAGTGACTTAACCACCAGCGTATAGCTGTTATCGATCATGCGCTCGATTTCACCGTTAGGGATGCTGCCGTCCAGTACCACCGTGTTCCAGTGCACTTTGTTCATGTGGTAGCCGGGCAGGACACTCGCAAAGGTGTCGCGCAAGAAAATCGCCTCATCTGCGTCGCACTTCAAATTTATTCGGCCGACGCCCTCTTCTTCGCCCAACGTCGCGAACATCTTGCCGCGAATCTTTGGCACGCCGACATCGGGTCCAAACGGGTAGTCGAGTATGGCCTCCGGCTTACTGAGCATGTAATCGCGGGTGGAGTCGTAGTTATGCGGCTTCCTGCGCGCTGCCATTACAAGCTATGAGTCCAGTAGCTCGAGCCGACGCGCCCACTCCAGTAGCCAGGGAGTAAACGAATCGGGTTCCTGCTGAACAAGGTTATTGAAGGTTACGATACTTAGTTGTCGCACCGCCGCAACTTCGGTGGCATCAAGGACTAGCTCGTCATCGCTAATCCCGCGAAAACAGCGCTGAAACTCATAGTTGCGAATACCGTGCTCCGGAACCTCATGACGCTCCTGAATCTCTGGGCCACATGCGCTGAGTGTTACGTTACTCAGTCCGAGTTCTTCGGCCAATCCCCGGTGCGCCGCTGCTTGCCATCCCTCGTTAACCTGCAGATGTTCAGCAACGCTAAGATCCCACGCGAGTGGACACACGCGTTTGGTGGCCGAGCGTTGCTGCAACACGAGATCACCGTTGCTCCTGTACAGCATGACATTCACAGCACGGTGCCAAATACCATTCGCGTGGACGTGGCCACGTTTTTGAGGCGATAGCTTTTCCCCGTTGACTGTGAAGGTATCGAAGTATTCGTCCTGATTGTCGGTGTAGGAAGGCATGTCCGCACAGTTTGGCATACCATCAGAGGGACACAACAGGCGAGCAACGGGATAAATCGATGGCAACAGGTTTTGTTTGGCACGAACGCTACATGTGGCACGACAACGGCTCAGCCGCGGGTTTGCAGCCTGGTCGAGGCCGGTTTCAGCCGGGTCTGCATCTGGAAAACCCAGAGACCAAACGCAAACTCAAGAACCTGATGGATGCCTATGAGTTAACGCAAGCGCTTGCAAGTATCGACGCGATACCTGCCACTGATGAGACGCTGTTGCGCTTTCACACCGCGGAGTACGTGCAAAAAGTGCAGGACCTCAGCGACCACATGGGTGGAGACTGCGGTGAGAGTGCCTTGGTTGGCCCAGGTTCAGCTGAGATTGCGCGTCTTGCGGTGGGGGGTTGCAGCGAAGCGGTAAGCGCGGTGCTCTGTGGCAAAGTTAATAATGCCTACGCACTAACTCGGCCACCAGGACACCACGCTGAGCGTGATCGTGGGCGCGGCTTCTGCATTTTCGGCAATGTCGCCTTGTCGGTGCTGGACGCGCTGGCCAACAAACAGGTAGAGCGCGTGGCGGTGGTGGATTGGGATGTACACCACGGCAATGGTACCCAGCAGGCGTTTTATGATGATGCCAATGTACTGACTATTTCGCTGCATCAAGAGATGCTTTACCCGGTGAACATGGGCACGCTGGGTGAGCTTGGTGAGGACGCAGGGACAGGGACTAATATCAATGTGCCCTTGCCCGCGGGAAGTGGTGGTGGTGCGTATATGGCTGCGATGGATGCTGTGGTGCTGCCCGCGTTGCACGCCTTCAAACCCGATCTCATTGTGATCGCGTGCGGTTTTGATGCCTGCTATTTCGATCCCTTAAGTCACATGCTGTTGGTGGCCAATCACTATCGGGTGATGACGCAGAAAGTTATGGCTGCAGCGGATGACCTTTGCGCTGGACGAGTGGTTGCTAATCATGAGGGCGGGTACTGTGACTTTTATGTGCCGTTCTGTGGGGTTGCGGTCATCGAGACCCTGGCCGGCATAAGTAGTGGCGTTAAAGACCCGTATGCAGGTACCGAGTTTGTGGCCAATCAAGATCTGCAGGAGCACCAGCAGCAGCGCCTTAACGAGGTGGTTGCGGGACCGCTGGCGGCTTTGCTGGATAAGGCGGGTTAACCGCTATTGTAGTGCCGCGAGTATTCTGTTGACCAACCACTTGAATCGGAGCACCAGGTTAGGCAGGCTAAGCTTTTGAAATGCAAAGGATTCTGCCGTGTTCCCAGCCCAACCTTTATCGATCGGTGGCGTTGTTGATGCAGGGGTCTCCCTCTATGGCTCAACATTCAAGCGAACACTGAGAATCTCTCTGCTCGCCTCCATCCCCTACGCGCTTGTTTCTCTGGCTATGAGCATGGCAATGGACGACTTCAATCTAGCGGAGGATGCGGATCCCGCCGCCGTTACCGCGGCAGCCGAACAAATGATGAACGGCGTGATTATCTACATCCTGCCGATGTATTTCACAATCTGCTTTATGTTTGCTGCTGTCGGCCGTCGCCTCGTGACGCTTGCGCGTAGTGAACCTGTTAGCGACGCGGCTGATCTGCTGTTTGGTCTTAAGCTGATGATTCCGCTCACACTGATGATGCTCGCGTACATCCTGCTGATGACTCTCGGAATGCTGCTATTGATTGTACCTGGCATCATTCTCAGCGTGTCGCTGTCCCTGTTTATGTACGTACCTATTTATGAAGACCGCAGTGTCTGGTCGTCACTCCTTAGGAGCCATAAGCTCATTTGGCGCGGTAACTGGTGGCGCGTAGCGGGTGCGCTGTTAATCATTACCATCCTTGCGATGGTGGTTAGTGGGTGTTTTTCAATTTTAGTGGGCGGTTTCGCTGTGCTCAAAACGACCACGGATTACACAACGATCATTACACTGGTGGAAGGCTTGGGGACCTGGGTGATGATGACGCTGCTTACGCCGCTGTCTGCGGCAATGGCGCTGGTGCTTTACAACGATGTAGTTTTGCGGCGCGAAGGGGACGACCTTGATGATCGGCTTGCCGAGCTGGATAGCAATACGCTTGAGGCCTAGCCGGTAGCGCGACCAGTGGCAGCCTCGTCCGGCCGACTCGATCCCGAACTGCTTGATGAAGTTGTCGACGAAGTGGTGCTGCCCGACGCAGATGTGGGCGGGCTCGATCGATTATCGCGCTGGTTTAATGATCTGCAAAAAGATGTTTTTAGCTGGTTAAAGTCAATCACCGGAGGCGAAGGTGGTTGGCTGGATCGTCTCGGCGATTGGGTGAAATCGGTATTTTCCAACCTGTCTGGTGTCGACCCGGCAGATGCGCGGCTGGTGATGAGCGTTATCAGCTGGCTAAGCATTGCTGCGATTATTGCAGTGTTAGCCTACGCCCTTTATTGGCTGTGGCGGGCTTACAGGCCGTTGCCTGAAGCTCCCGACAATACCTTGTTTGAACGCATGCGTGAGCAGGCTGCGATGCCGTTAGCTGAGCTTTCGAGTGCGCAACAACCAGCAGCAATTTTCTATCAGGTTTGTTTGCAACTTGCGCAGAGCGGTTCCCTCGACATATTACCCGACAGCACCAATCAAATGCTGGCGCGCCACGCCGATTTACCCGCGAAGGAAAAACGTGCACTGGGTGAGCTGGCGAGCGCTGCTGATCGAGCATTGTTTGGCGGCTGGCAACCGCAAGCTGAAGATATCTCTCAGTTGCTCACTTCGCGTACGCAGTTACTGTCCCACTCCGAAGCATCGGCATGAGTCGTTGGCACACCCTGGGCTGGTTCAGTGCAACGTTGCTGTTGATCTGGTGGTTGGTGTGGCCAAGTTCGCAAAGTAGCGATGATATCTCTCGACCAAACACAGTAGATGCGGCCGGTCAGGGGCTTGTTGCGCTGCGAACCTGGTTGCAGCGGTCGGGTGTTGAAGTTCACTCCCAACGGTTACGACTTTCGGATTTGCCTGCTGAGATTGCTGGTTCCACCGGCAATATTGCGATTGTGCATTTACCGGGCGATCTCTTCTATGAGGCTGAGGAAGTGCAGGCGCTGCTTGCATGGGTCGCTCGTGGCAATACCTTGCTGGTGGCTGCAAGCTATCTGGAAGGACCGGATTGGGCGTATACCGGATTAGATATAGACCGTGCGATGTGGCGCTTGAGTGGATTGGCTGTCGCTACTTTTCGAGAACCACTCGATGCGATTGCTGAGCAACAAGAAAACGATCAAGAAAACGAAAAAGAAGATTGGCAAGAGACGCTTAAGGATGTTGTGGTCGAGGCACAGGAAGATCTTGAGGCTGTGATTGAGAATAAGCCTGAGCCGCCGATTTGGCAGCGTGAACAGCGTGCGGACGAAGTACTTGAGCTGCGTTCGCAGACGCGCCACGAGTTTAGCGATAACCTCGCAACATTAACGGTGCCGTGGGATGCCGCCCGTTGGGAACTGGTAGACCGTGAAGCGCAGCTAGAGGGTTTGGTCGCGCGCGCGGAAGCTCGGGCCCAAAAAGAAGACGAGGAAGAAGAGGAAGACGAGGAAGACGAGGTAGAAGAAGAACCCTCAACAACCTTAGCTGTCCGCACCAGTTCGACATGGTTCAAAGATCTGGAGACCTGTGACAACGAGTTAGCATCATCTCGTCGATCTCTGTTGGGAAAGGCAGGCTGTCTCGAAATTCCCACGCCCGCAGCGGCAGACTGGCAGGTGCTGCTTGCTCACCCAGACAACGACCAGCCGGCGTTGTTGAGTGCTCCCCTAGAGCAAGGGCAAGTGTTGGTTTTATGGCATCCCTCTTTGTTGGCCAACGCGTTGGTACATCGGTTTGATAACCGTCATTTTAGTGTGCGCTTGATTGACACCTATCTCGATGCGGATGGGGTTGTGGTATTTGACGATGCTCATCAAGGCTTGAACTCCATTATTCAGTCAGCCGATCTGCTGAGCGATTCACGCTTTTACGCAACCGTTGGTTTTCTCCTGATGTTCTGGGTTGCGTATCTCCTGGCAGATGCCGGGCAATGGCAACGCGCATCCCAGCGAGCAGGTGCTGTGATAGTGGGGCAAATGGATCTGATTCGAGCCAACGCCAATTTTATGCGCAACCGTATGAGCAAGGGTGCAACGCGACAGTTAATGTTAGAACGGTTGCGCGACTATCTGGCGCGCAAGTGGCAATTGCGGCCTGCAGATGCACTGGAAGAAGGTCTTGCTCTTGAGCGCGACCAGCACCCATCAAAGGTACGGGTTCTTGAGGACAGTCTTGAAAAGTTAGGAAGAGGCGGGAAGGTGGCTCCGCTACTTCTGCAACAGCAGATAGACAGACTGCTGCATGCACATACTGAAACTAATATCGATACAGATCAGGGAGAGGATTGATGAATCCCGTACAAACCTATGTTGACCACATTCAAACGCGGACAGCAGAACGTGTTTATGGGCTAAGTGGCGCGGTGCGTCTGCTGCTAATGGCTCGTATCGCTGGTGGTCATGCGTTGTTGCAGGGTCCGCCAGGCATTGGCAAAACGCTGCTTGCTCGCTCGTTTGCCGAAACTGTAGGTGGGAGTTTTAGACGTATTCAAGGAACGCCCGACCTGCTACCCAGCGACATGACGGGAGTGACCTTGTTCAAGCCAGATGGCTCAACCTTTGAGTTTCGAGAAGGCCCTTTGTTTGCTGATGTGGTGCTTGTCGATGAGATAAATCGAGCGGGGCCCAAAACTCAATCTGCGTTGCTTGAAGCCATGGAGGAACGACGGGTTACCATCGATGGCGAGACGCGCTCTTTGCCAGATAATTTTTTGGTTATTGCGACGCAAAATCCGCTCGATTTTGAAGGCACCTATCCGCTGCCTGAATCACAGATCGATCGATTTTTGGTGCGTCTTGATATGAACTATACGCCGCGAGAAGACGAGGCTTTGATTCTTGAGAGGTACGGTGTGCCACAAAGTGCGCATGCCCAACCTCTTTCGGCGCTAGCGGACGAGGCAGAAATGCTTGCTGCGGCCCGGGCAACAGTAACCGCTACGCAAGTGGAGCGCTCGCTCATTAACTATGTGCTCGATATTTGTGAGGCCACGAGACGAAGTGATGAGATACAGCTAGGACTGTCTACCCGTGGGGCAAGAGCGTTACTGCTCATGGCTCGCGTCAATGCGAGCGCCGAAGGTTTCGACTTCGTTCGGCCAGACGATGTGCAGTCAGTGGTGGCGGCAGTAGCCGCTCACCGGCTGGTATTAACACCAGAAGCATCGTTCGCTGGGCAGTCCGCGGCTGACGTTGTAGAACAACTGATTGCGCAGGTTGCCGTGCCGCGCATAGAAGCACCCATGATGGATGCACCAACGGATGAAACAGCGCAAGAGATAGCCAGCGAATAATGAGTTTGCGCTGGCCAGCACTGCTGTTGATTGCCGGCATCGCCCTGTGTGGCGTTGTGGGCACCTGGCAGGGTTATCCGTTGAACCAACTCTGGCGCTGGTTGGCCGCGCTATGGTTAGTGGCCCTGCTGTTTGAGTACGTTGCTACCCGAATGCTTGTTCTGCGCGTAGCACTTACGCAACTAACAACTCCCTATCTGGGACGTCGCGGCTCATGGCGTTACACCCTGCGCAATCTTCAGTCGGCCAGGTTGCAGTTGCGCTATCGTCCGTTTGCTCCTGCCAGCTTTACAGGGAAGGTAGAAGAAGTTAGCTGCAAGCTGGCCGGGCAGGCGGAATCGACTCTGGAGTTTGAGCAAACGCCCACGTTTCTTGGAAAGTATCCCTGGCCTGCTCAACCCGTAGAGATATGCGGTCCACTGGGATTGGCAAACTGGATCAGGTATTTTGCGCCCGTCTCTGTCGATAGTGATGCGTTTGTGTCGCGCGTTGAACCTGATGTTCTGGAGTCTGCGCGGGATCGTATTGCCCTGGAACAAATGGGCTCGCGCGCGGTATTTCAAAGGGCTATTGGCGGCAGCGAGTTTCGGTCGTTGCGAAACTACGCATCGGGCGATCCACCCTCATCCATTTACTGGAAGGCGACCGCCAAAACCTCAAAGTTGATGGTGCGCGAGACCCTGGCAGAGCAGCAATTGCTTCTGTTTTTTCTGGTTGATTGTGGTGCTCGCAGTGCGCTGCAAAATGGTTCTCTCAATAGCCTGGCACACGCTATAAATCTCGCAGCGCGCATGAGTGAACTGGCCGATCGGGCGGGCGATCGCTATGGTTTGCTTGCTTATGCTGATGAACCGCTAGTACAAATCCCGGCGGGCCGGGGGCCTGGTCACCTGCGTAGCATACGGCATGCTCTTGGCGAGTTAGGCTGTTCGGAGGCAGAATCAAACCCGTTAGATGCGGTGCTTACTATCAAGCGTCTCATCCCGCAACGGGCGCTCGTCTTGCTGGTAACAAGTCTTGATGATGCGAATGTAGCGAGTCAGTTGGTACAGGCAACCGGCATGCTGCGACCCCAGCACTTGCCCATGATAGTGAGCGTTGAAGACGCTGGTATCGCAGTGCAGTCGCAAGCGACCAGCAATGACACCAATGGCTTGTACAGGGTACTTGCCGCCAGAGAATACCGTCGCACTGCCGCTCGAACGACTGCCATGCTAGAACGTATGGGCGCGATTGTGGTTGAAGCTCCACCCCAGCACCTGGAACAGATGGTGTTTGAACGCTACCGAGCGTTGCGTGCCGAGAATCGGGTGTAGTGTCTTTACCGAGGACTGTCTGAATCTGGATTTGTTCTGACGAAAAATCGCCAGATGCGACCGTCGAGCGCGGCAATAAATATTGCGAACCACAGCACGCCAATAATAATCCGACTAGTTAGCTCAAAGTTATCGTTGGGAGATACGTAACCCTCGATAATGCCGCTGCCAATAAGAAACGGAATGCTCGCAGCAGCGAGAGCCAGGGCGGGTACTGCGGTCTGGCGCATACTTTCGCGTCGTCCTTCGGGACCAGGCCGGGCCAGCGCCCGGCCTATGGCCATACCGGCAGCACCTGACAGGCAAATCACAGAGAGTTCTACCAGACCATGGGCGATGACAAAGCGAAACAGCGGCAGGTCCATTTGATACTGAGCTGTATAGGCGAAAATGGCGCCGAGCATGATGCCGTTTAGAGAGATGATATAGAGAGTGCCCAGTCCGTACACGAGCCCAAGTGCAAAGGCTGTTAACGCAACGGAGATGTTGTTGGTCATGAGCTGCCAGGACAGCATGGAGGAAGGTACGACATTGAGCAGGTCATCCGTCCACAGTTTGCGGTTTTGCACCATTTGCATCATCTCTGGCGACATAAACAAATCTGCCGTATCAGGCCAGATGGCAACACATATGTAACCGCCAAAGATGGTCACGATGAATAGCGCAGTAACAAAGGTAATTTCACTGCGCAGAGTACGCACCGACGCAGGAAGATTCACACTAAACCAGTGCCATGCTTCCAATAGCGGGTTTCTGGGCTTGGCATTTAGTGCGTTGTG
>CAZSYU010000069.1:0-22093 GCA_964611345.1 uncultured Pseudomonadales bacterium | reverse complement strand
CTGCTCAATCGTGCCAAAGGCAGCTCAGGCCGCAGTCTAACCACCAGTCTGCTGCAAGGGCTCATGCCCTATGAACAGGGCGCAATGCTGGGCCAGCAATTCCAGGCCCAGCATCCCGACACTTTCTCGCCCATGCCACCAATCGAGCACACCCCGCCCATGCCAAGCCTTTACTACCATCCGGCTCAGGCGGGCGATGGTCGCTGGATGCAGTTTGGTAACTTGCTGCCACACCTGTTCGATAACTTTTTGGTCACCACAGACTTAATCGACATCGTTGCGGACCCTGACTTCAACCCCAAACAACTGTTGTTGCCACCATCCAAGCACGAAGCGTTTCGCGAACGTATGCTAAAACGTATTCAAGACCGCTCGGCCGACGACTGGATGCAGGACATCATCGCCAATGGCAGTGTCGTGGCAACGCCCTATCAAACTACACAGCAGGCGCTCACGGACCCTGATGTGGTGGCCAATGGTCACGCCATGCCAAGACCTGAGGGTGGCGTGCAACTGGGTCCCGTAGCGCGCCTGACGGCAACCCCTGCCAATCCGGGTGAGCCGATACAGGCAGACGCACAGCACGCAGAACCTTTCGCAGATCGATGGGCAGCGTCGCCGCGCCCAACCCCCACATCGCAACGCTCAACAAAATTGCCGCTCGCCGGTGTCAAAGTGCTAGAGATCGCCACAATAATTGCGGCCCCATTCGGCGCTTCCTTGCTCGCCGACCTGGGTGCGGAGGTGGTCAAGATTGAGCAAATCGGCGGCGACCCCTACCGCGGCATGTTACTTGGCGTAGGTTCGTCACGAGTCAATGCTGGCAAGCGCAGCATCTCGTTGAATCTGAAATCAGAACAGGGCAAAAAAATTGTGCTGGAACTGGCCAAAACCGCCGACGTCCTCATTCACAACTATCGCCCTGGTGTGCCAGAACGCCTGGGCATCGGCTATGACCCCGTTGCGGCCATCAATCCAGACATCATCTATTTGCAGAGCAACGGCTATGGCCCTGACGGTCCGGGCGCCCAACGTCCAAGCACACATCCTGTGCCGGGGGCTGCTATGGGCGGCGTGCTGTATCAGATGGGCGAACAGGTGCCCGATGCCATTCAGGACATCGACGGTCTGCGGTTGTGGACGCGCCGCCTGATGCGTGCCAACGAACTTAACCCCGATCCCAACACTGCATTGGTCGTCGCAACCTCAGCACTATTCGGCCTGGTGGCACGCGCTCGAACCGGCACGGGCCAGCGCATACTCATGGATATGTTTGGCGCTAACGCGTACGCCAACCACGACGATTTTCTAAGTTATCCGGGCAAGCCACCGCGAGCACTCCCCGATGCCGAACTTCAGGGTCTCGCGGCGACGTATCGACTCTATCAATGTGAGGATGACCACTGGGTATTTCTGGCGCTCACCAACGCACGCGAACGAAACAGGTTTCTGGGTGCGTTGGCTAGTGCTGCTGCCAGTGGCGATATTGTGCAATCACCACAGGGCCTGGACGAAACTACACTGGCGTCGAACAGCGATTCACTCATCACCCGTCTTGGCAGCCTGTTCACCAGCAAACCAGCACACTACTGGGAGACACTGTTTATTGAGCACCAGGTGGCCTGCCTGCAGGCAGACGCCACCCTGCCGCAGGACTATTGGCTTTCGCACCCGCAGGCTGAGGCGAACCAGCTCAGTGGTAAGGCCACGCATCCCGCCTGGGGCGCCTATAAGCGCCACGGCTCCATGCTGAGCTTTGACGGCGCGTCACCTGTGTTTCCGGCGCCACCGCTGGCAGGCCAGCACAACACAGAGATACTGACCGAACTCGGCTACAGCGCAGCAGAGATCGCTGAACTCATCGAGGCCAGCGTGCTCTGGAGTGAAGAGGAGTGAAGAGGAGTGAAGAGGAGTGAAGAGTAGCTAGCGCAGTGATGCGCCCAACAATTCGCGCGCAATAACGTGCCGTTGCACTTCGCTTGGACCCTCGCCAATGCGCCGAATGCGCATCTCGCGAAACCAGCGCTCAAACGGCAGGTCTTTGGCAACACCCAGGCCACCAAACATCTGCATGCAGCGATCCACCACCCGGCCGCCGGCTTCCGTCGCCACCAGTTTGGCCATGGCGGCTTCTTTACGGAACGGCTCGCCCTTGTTTGCCTTGTTGGCCGCCTCAAGCGTAATCCACAATGACTGTTTGATGTCGATCTCGTTGTCCACCAGCATCCATTGAATCGACTGCCGGGTAGATAGGGGTGCGCCGAACTTCTCGCGCTGTGGCACATATTCAAGCGCCATTTCATGGGCCTTGATCGCTACACCAATGCAACCCGCCGCATAGGGAATGCGTTGCCGGGTCAGGCGATCATTGGCAATCGCAAACCCACGATTCACCGCGCCGAGGATATTTTTGTCAGGTACGCGCATGTCTTCGAACTGCAGTTCGGTTGCGTAGTGCGCTGAACGCAAGGTGTGTACCACTCGACGCACATGAAACCCGGGTGTATCGGTGTCGACAATAAAGCAGGTGACGCCGTTACGACCCTTGTCGGTATCGGTACGGGCAAACACCAGTCCAAATTGTGCCTTGTCGGCGCCGCTGATCCACAGCTTGCCGCCATTAATGATCCAGTCATCGCCATCGCGCACGGCCCGGGTTTGAATCGCCCGCGCGGGATCGCTGCCACCCGAGGGTTCTGATAAGCCGAAGAAACCGCGCTTTTCGCCGCGCAGGGTTGGATAAAGATAAGCTTCTTTTTGCTCGTCGGTGGCCTCAAAGAGCTGCGCGAGTCCAGCGCCCCCGAAAGTGCCGTAACAGGGCGCATATAACCCGGCACGGTGTTGCGACATTTCAACGGCGAGCAGTGTTCGCGTAACCAGATCGATATCGGGGCCACCATAGGCGGGTGGTATATCCAGTCCGTAAAGGCCCATCGCTTTGGTTTTTTCAATGAGCCGGGCTTTGTCCGCAGCGGGTAACTCATCGGCGTCGGGATCCATCCCAATCTCAATAGGCACAATCTCGTCGCGAACAAAACGCCGGACCATGCCGACAATCATGGTTTGTTCTTCGGTGAGGTTCAGATCCATCAGCTCGGACTCAGTTGACCCAGGGTAACGCCATCTTCTGCGTCGTTGCCTGCAGGCTGCGCGCCGAAATCGGCGATGTGTAACATCAACAACTCGCGATAGCGGGTGTGATACGCCGTGGTAATCTCGTAGCGCACCGAAGTTGCATCACTATGTGCCGCAAGCGCTTCGCGCACCGCGCCCTGTAGGCCAAATTTGCTGTTGCCACCCGCGTAGCCAATAAACACTACCCGGCCCTGTGCATCACCGAGCTGAAACACCCCCAGATTGCCGTGCAGCAATGCAAGCGCTGCGGCGCTGTCCAGCCAGGGTTTAGTTAAGCGCATCGGCACACTTTGTTATCTGCGTTGTCTTTAGCCAACCAGGTCTCCAGCCGCGCCCACGGTCTCTATATTCAACTGCCCCGCAAGCCCGGCAGCGCGATGCACTGCAATCTCCTGGTAATTGGGCATTTGCATCATCTGCAGCATGGCGGCTCTCGAAGGATACATCGCGATGGCCACGGTATCCCACAGCTCTTCTACTTCGCCCAGCATAAGGCGCTCAACCCGCGCGCCAAACTTCAGCTCACCACCCACTTCGAGAATCAGCTTGGCTACTTCAACCGAATACAGACCATAGGCCTGTTGACCGGTCAGATCGGTGTCGCGCCCATCGTCATAGGCCGCCTTGTCCTTGAACTTAAGCAGATTAACCATATAGATGGGGCCGTCTCCGCCTGGCTCTGCAAAGCCTGCTATTTGTTCTGCGTTGGGAATCACTGCATTTTCTACCTTCACGGCATGTCCTCCTGATTTGTATTTGTACCGGCGTTTTAAAGCGGATTCGCGGCACAAAAGTCGATGATAACCTGCGCAAACTCCGCATCGGCTTCTTCCTGCAAGAAGTGCCCGACACCTTTAAGCGTGGCGTGCTTCTGCCCCTTGGCACCGGGCACAGATTCCTGAAAGCGCACATGGCCACCTGCGGTTACGGGATCGTTATCTGAAAAGGAAGTGAGCACTGGTTTGTCAAAACTCTCGAGGATTGCCCACGCAGCCCGGTTGTCAGCAATAGCGGGATCATCGGGAAAGATCGGCACCAGCGATGGAAACTGGCGCGCCGCCTGCTGGTATTCCTCCGCCGGAAAGGGTGCATCATAGGCACGACCCAATTCGGCCGACAGTTCGCCGCCCGAACTCATCGCCACCACGTTGCTCACCTTAAAATCGGCGTACCCATCGCAGTGCTTTATCCAATACATAAAGCCAGCACCATTCTCGTTTTCGCGCAGCTTCTCGCCCATCTCCGGCACCGACAACGCCGGAATAGTGTCGAACAGCGCACGCATCGGTGCGGCCATCTCGTCCGGTACGTCTTTCGCATCGGGCAAACCCGTGTTGGCCACCACTATCCGCGCGAAGCGCTCAACATTCACTGTTACTACTCGCAAGCCAAGCAAACCGCCCCAGTCCTGACAAACCAAAGTAACGTTGTTGAGATTTAGCCCCAGCACAAAACGCTCGAGCCATCCTACGTGACTGGCATAGGTGTAATCGCTGCGTTTACTTGGCTTATCAGACTTGCCAAAGCCTACGAGGTCGGGAGCGATGACCCGATAGCCTGCCGCTGTTAAGGGAGGAATCATTTTTCGATACAGATAACTCCACATCGGTTGGCCGTGCAGGCACAGCAGTATCTCACCTTCAGCAGGTCCTTCGTCGAGGTAGTGCATGCGTAACTCACCACCATCCCCATCGTCAATCTGCAAATAGTTGGGCTCGAAAGGGTAACCGTCCAGATTCTCAAACCGTTCGTCCGGGGTTCTTAGTGACTTCATAGTTGCAACTCTAGTTGGTTGGCAGATAAGCCCGTATCAATTGGGCCAGTAAATGTACTCGTCGCCTTCTTCAAGGGGTTGTCCACCGTGCTTGTCGATCGCCTGGGCAGATTCCCAGACACTCGGCCACATCGGTGCAATTTGCTCGGCGTTATGCGCATCCAGCAGCGCCACAAGCTCAGCAACACGCGCCGGGTGCTGCTGGGCAACATTGTGTTGCTCGGTAGGGTCACTCGCCAGATCAAACAACCAACGCTTATCAGGTCGATCGGCGCGAATGAGCTTCCAGTTATTGTACCGCACGGTTTGCTGATAACCCTCACGCCAAAACAGTGGCCTGCTGTTAAGTGGCGCATCCGCCGCCAGTGGGGTGCCGGTAAGCACCGGCAACAGGTTCTCGCCATCAATGTCGGGCTGGGCATGAGCAGCCCCTGCCGCCGCCGTAATTGTGGGCAACAAATCGATATGGTGCACCGGCGTATCAACGACTGTGCCCGCTGGTATCTTCGCAGGCCACTTCGCCATAAAGGGCACGTGGGTGCCACCCTCGAAGTGCGTCAGCTTCCAGCCGCGATAGGGTTTATTCACATCCGGTAGCGCGATATAACCCGCACCGCCATTGTCGCTGGTGAACACAATCATGGTGTTCTCGGTCAGGCCGTTGGCCTCGAGTGCCGCAGTAATCTTTTCGACGCTGCGATCAAGCGATCGAATCATCCCGGCGTACACCCGCAACGTATGATCCTCGATATGGCTGAGTGCCTCGTAGTCCGAGCGCAAGGACTGCAACGGGTTGTGAATGCCCCAGTGCGCGAGGTAAAGAAAAAACGGCCGGTTCTTGTTGGCCTCTATCACCTTTACCGCTTCGCGGGTGTAGTAGTCGGTGAGAAACCCATCGGGTGCAAAGCTCTCGCCGCCATTGAATTGAGCCTCGTAACGAGCACTCGCCCACACCATGCGTTCGATGCCGTCCTCGGGGCGCTTGGCATTAACCACGTCGGGATGATCTTCCGGCAGGTACAGCATGCCTTTCATATACAGACTGTCATCAAAGCCCTGCTCTTCCGGCCGCATGCCGTTCACTGAACCAAGGTGCCACTTACCGATGTGCGCCGTGTAATACCCGGCAGCGCGCAGACTTTCGGCCAGCGTCACCTCAGACGGCGGCATGCCTAGCTCGGTCATGGCGGGGAGAGTCTCGAGTTCATCTTCGTGCAACACCGGCTGATGCAGGGTGGGATCAAGCTCATTCATCCAGCGAAAAATAGTGGCACCCACCTTCGGGAACGGGGTGAACTCAAAACCAAAACGTGTGGAGTAACGGCCGGTTAAAATGCTCGCTCGCGATGGCGCACACACGGCATTGGCGGCGTAGCCGTTGTTAAACCGCACGCCCAGGGTTGCCAGCGCATCAATGTTAGGCGTTTGCAGGCTACCGTCTGCCGCACCACCGTTGTAGAGAGAAATGTCGTTGAAACCCATATCATCGGTAAGCACCAGAATGATATTTGGTGGTCGTTCTGCTAACGGCGCTGCCGCGTCTGCTGGCCCTTGCCCCCATTCAATACCAATGTTGGGACCAATAGGTTGAGTAATGGCGGCGACTTTCGGCATCGCCCACACCAGCAGATTGAGGCGATTTTGCCAGCCAACGTAACCAGCAACAGCCAGCACCAAAAGCGCAATTGTCAGTTTTTTCATTACCCCGCGAGCTCTCTTTCCATGCCACCGATGCTTAAGGTATCTTAATGTTACTCATTATTAAATACTTGCACATTAAGCTGTTATGCGCCATGCACTAGGTGCACCGGAATATCATCATGCAACTATCCACCGCCCTGCGCTCCCGCGTCATTCGTATCATGGCATCCGAGCGCCTGCTGAATCTCGGCAGAGCAAAAGCCCGGCTGCAAAGAGTGCTTGCGAAACAGGCGCCCAGAGTGCACTACTTCCATCAAGTGAGCGATCCGTACAGCCACCTCGCCGTGCAGAAACTGGCAGAGTTTGCCACCAAGTGCCAAATACCGGTTGAACCACATCTGGTCAGCGCACCATTACCCGAGTATCAAGGCGACGCAGCGCGCTTTGTTGACTGGGCATTACGCGACGCAACAAGCATCGCAACAGGCTTCGGCGTGCAACTCGGATCTGGTGCGGCACTGAGGGCACCGACTGTTGATCGGGTTGCTCACATTGAAAACAAGTTGGCAGCCGTGTTGGCTGAAGACAATACCAGCGCAACCCTCGAGAAATTTAGCGACCAGGCAATCGCGCTGGGTCATGCCTTATGGAGCGACGCGCAGCGCGACTCTGTAACACCCAGCAATGATGCAACCAGCGGCAGTACACTCTCGCAAAGCGCCAGCCAGGCATTGGCGAATGGCGATAAGCTGCGCAAGCAGCTCGGGCACTATCAGGGCGCCATGTTCTACTTCGATGGCGAATGGTATTGGGGACTTGATCGCCTGCATCTACTCGAGGCACGCCTCAAAGACGAGGGCTATATGCCGGCCGAGTCCACGCCAACCTGCCCGGTCCCACCAGACGCCGACTTCGCAACTGCGGCGCCGGACTGTAGTTCGGTCACCCTCGAATATTTTCCCTCACTACGCAGCCCCTATACCGCCATTGGTCATCCGCGTGTGCTGCGCATCATCGAACACACCGGCGTGACTGTCCGCTTGCGGCCCGTCTTGCCGATGCTCATGCGCGGCGTACCCGCGCCGCGCGAAAAGCAGCGCTGGATCATCAGCGACGCCGCCCGTGAGGCGCGCTTCTACGACGTTCCATTCGGCAAATTTGTCGATCCGTTCGGTGACCCGGTAAAACGTGCATTCGCCCTGTTCCCTGCAGCGGCGCGGCTGGGCAAAGGCATGGAGTTTACCACCGCCTACCTTGCTGCAGCGTGGGCACTGGGTATAGACATCAGCGCCGAGTCTGGCCTTGCAAGCGTGGCAGACAACGCAGGACTCAACTTAAATACCCTTAAAACAGAAGCACAGAACGACGACTGGGAGGCTCTGCTCACTGACAACGTCAACAGCATGCTCGGAGCAGGACTCTGGGGTGTACCCAGCTTTCGGGTTACGGGCGGCGAGGGCCCACGCTGCGCCAACGCGTTTGCCTGTTGGGGGCAAGATCGCCTTTGGCGCGTCACTGAGGAAATTATCGCGCGAGCTTGAGTCGCGCTCAGTGTGATGCGCTGGGTGTTCAGCGCAGACATTCTCAAAGGTAAACAGGACGTCAGTGTAACGCCCGTACACGGCCCTGAACCAACTGTTCTGACCTACTACTCCGCTCTAGTACTACGCTCTAGTACTCCGCCTACTAATTAACTATTCTAGAGCGCGTAGCCACCCCACCAACAAACAGGCGAGAGGCATACAACGGATGAGCGAGTTATCAACGCAGAACAACACTGCTGGCGAGCTAAACTACACAGTCCCCTCCCGAAACCTTGCCGTCGGCTACATGCAACGCACCCGCGACTATTATCGTGCGCTGGGTTACAGGCAGGACTACACCTGGGCCAAGAATGACAGCGTGCCTTTCACCACACCCACCCGCCCCTTGAGCGAACTGCGGCTCGCGCTGATTACGACTACCAGCCCCGCCGGCACAACCAGCAAAACCGTGCCCGCAGTCTGGTCCGCAGACAGCACAGAAATTCCTGCCGCGATGTTCACGGATAACCTCGCCTGGGACAAAGAAACCACCCACACCAACGACACGGCCAGCTATCTACCACTGAAAGCGCTGCACACTCTGGTTGCAAACGGTGAACTCGGCAGCCTTGCGCCGCGCTACCACGGCGTGCCTACCGAATACAGTCAACGCCAAACATTGGATAAAGACGCCCCGGAAATTCTCGATCGCGTCATCGCAGATCAGGCCGATATCGCCCTGCTCGTACCCTTGTGACCCGTCTGTCACCAGACCGTGGGTCTGGTTGCACGCCATCTGGAAGCTGCTGGCATTCCAACCGTTATCGCAGGCAGCGCACTTGATATTGTTGAGCACTGCGGCGTACCGCGCTTTTCGTTCACCGATTTTCCGCTCGGCAATCCGATTGGCAAACCCGGCGACAGCGCAATGCAGCTCGCCAACACCCAGCTCGCACTAAGCATGCTGCATAACGCAACAGCACCTCGCACCAGCGCGCAGACGCCATTTGTCTGGGCCGACAACGACGATTGGCGCAGCGTTTATTCGCGGGTAGATGACAGCAATCGCGAAGCACTGGCACGCAAGGGCGAGGCGCGCAGAAAGTCGCGCGCCAAGCTGCCCAAGCGCGATTAGTTCTGACCACTGTGTCGAGCCTGTCCAACTACAACTCACAACCTTCGCAACTGCCTGGTTTCGATCTGCAGGAATGGCGCAACACAGAAAGCGACGCAGCCAGTCGAGCGCAGCTCGCCAACGAGCTGTGCCTGGCTTGCCACGAGGTCGGTTTCTTCCTGCTGAGTAACCACGGCATAGAACAGTCGCTGATAGATCACGTATTTAGCGTGTCCCGCCAATTTTTCGACCTACCCCGCGAAGACCGCCGGAGCATCGACAAAAAGAAGTCGAGACATTTTCGCGGCTGGGAAGCAGAAGGCAGCGAATACACCAATGGTCGACCCGACATCCGCGAACAGATCGACCTGTGGAGTGAACACCCCGCTCGCCCCAAAGATGCTCTACCCCCTTATCACCGACTCCTTGGTCCTAATCTGTGGCCCAGCGATGGGCTGGTGCCAGGCTTTGAAACTGCCTTAAAAGACTGGTTTCAGCAGATGGGTAAGACTGCGGACGAACTCATGACAGCGCTCGCCATTGGCCTCGGCCTGGCGCCCGATTACTTTGAGCGCGCGTTTGGTACCGAGCGCATGGCACTCACCAAACTCATTCGCTATCCGGCCACACCCGCCGGCCAGTTTGGTGTCAATGCGCATCACGATGCAGCGTTCCTTACCTTGTTGTCACCAGGTACAACACCGGGCCTGCAAATCGAAACGGCGGATGGCAGTTGGCTGGATGTACCTCTCGTGCCCGGCACTCTGGTTGTGAACCTTGGCGAGATTCTGCAATCCATTACCGGCAACTACCTGCTCGCAACACCACACCGGGTGGTAACCACCGAGCCGCGCCAGTCCGCCGCCTATTTTCACGGCCCTTCGCTCGACATGGAACTCGCGCCCATTGAGTTGGCCGCCCGTTTTAGTGCCGCCGTTGCTAACAGCCCGCGCCATCAAAACACCGGCTTTATGGCGCGCGCGGAAGAGACGGCCGCAGGCATTGGCGATATGCGCAGCGACCACAAACCCGCCGTGTATGGCGAGCAGCTATGGAATTACTTTTGTCGCAGCTACCCGGACAACGTGGCCGCACACTACCCCGACCTGAGTTAGGTTTTAAGCGATTCCACGACGCGCTTACCCAAATGCACCGCGGTTGCCTTATCGATGTCAGTGAGCTCACCCGCATGGCTTGCCTGTGCACCAACACCAAAATAAAACCCGTTCGGGTTTAAGCCATCTGCAGGGCTCGCTCCAGTGCCAATCCACTGCATGCCCATTTGCATGGCAAAGGTGGTCAGATCAATTAGCGCGTTTAGTTTGTCGCCAGAACCAAGCGACGACACGGTAAACGCAGCGCCCAACTTGCCATTCCAGGCGTTGCTGTACCAGCGCCCCGCCATTGCATCCATGAAACACTTCATCTGCCCAGCAACACAGCCCATATAGGTGGGCGTGCCAAAGATAATGGCGTCGCAATCGTCAAGGGTTGAGCCCATGGCATCATTCATCCAGCGCCCTTCGTTGATGTCCCCACCCAGCACTTCCAGAACATGACAGGTCGCACCCGTCGAATCCACGCCTTCGCGAACCGAATCTGCCAGCGCACGGGTGGTACCCGTACCGCTGAAAAACACAATGCCTATTGTGGTCATAAACTACCTCGCAGTTCTGCGTCAGACCGCTGCAATGGCGGCTTCCATCGTATGTTGTGCAACCGCGCGTCGGTCATCACCCCACGGCATCGGCATCAGCACCGGGTGCTCCACGCCAGCATCAACATAGCCGCGAACAAAATCAGTGACTTCCTGCGCTGCACCAATGAAATCAATGGCCTGAATCATCGCTTCTGAAATCGCCTGGGTTGCCCCATCGCGGTCTTTGGCGGCGTGTCTTTCCCGCAGCTCGTTCACTTCATCGGCAAAGCCCGCCGCACGAAACATGTTGGCGTAACCATCCGCCATCGCGTAGTTGTAGAGGTCGCGGCGCGCAGACTTTGCAGAGCGTTCCAGATCACCAACGCAGGCATGCACGTAAGCGAATATTTTGGCGTCCCCGCCACTGCGCACCCTGGCGATTGAATCCGCTACGTGACTCACGGGAATGTAGTTCAGTAGCACCCCATCAGCAATTTCACCCGCCAGTTTCAGCATTTGCGGCCCAAGTGCCGCCAACACTACTTTGGGTTTGCGTTCACCAAGGCGCATGCCCAGCCGAAAGCGCTTAACCGACCAAAAATCACCCTCAAAAGTAACCGACTCGCCAGACAGGCACTCACGTAACAGCGCGACGTACTCCCGCATCATGGCGATGGGCCGGGTGACTTTCGGCTGGCCATGCATTTTTAGAATGCCGGGAGCCGACACACCTACCCCCAACCAAACATCAGCATCAGGACTCAGCGCCTGCAAGGTAGCGGCAGACATGGCTGCCAGCGGCGGCGTTCTGACCTGTACTGGCACAATGCCGGTGGCCAGATCGAGCTTGGGTGCCGCAACCGAGACAGCACCCAACAATGAGAGCGCATCAGTGCCGTTTGCCTCAACCGTCCAGATCGAGCGGTACCCCAAGCCCTGCGCTGTCTGGGCAATATCAACCACCGCCTTCGGCCCCAGCACACCCAGACTGCCAAAAGTTACGCCCAATGGCGTGTTCGCCTGTCGGCCCATGTTTATGTCCCCAGATGCATATTCGTTAAACAGCAAGACTAACATCCGGGAACCCTCCGGTGCTGTCTTGGAGTAAGCTAACCCGCACGGACGCTTACCTCAGGAGACAGCATGTCAACACTCAATGAAGTCGCCCCCAAATTCCTCGCCATGGCTCATGAAATTGTCTGGTGCACTGTTGCAACAGTTGACCCAAGGGGGCGACCACGTTCGCGCGTACTGCACCCCATTTGGGAGTGGGATGGCACCGAACTCACCGGCTGGATCGCCACAGGTAAAACACCCATCAAGCTTGCTGACATCAACCAAAGCGCCCACGCATCCTGCAACTACTGGGCCCCATCGCAGGACACATGCGTCGCAGAATGTGCCGCAGAGTGGGTAGAAGGTGCAAAGCTAAAACATCACGTCTGGGATTCTTACGTGAACGGCCCCGAACCGGTGGGCTATAACCCGGCCATGATTCCCGGCTGGGAGAACGCAGACTCCGAGGGTTTCGATGCGCTAAAACTCACGCCTTATCGACTGCGTGTTATGCCCGGCGAATCGCTAATGAACGGCACTTACGCGGCTGAGAGTTGGGTTAAGTCCTAACCTAGGCTACCCGAGCTCCGGTCCACTCAACGCCCTGGTCTTTGAAGTATTCCGCAAGCTTTGCCTGCGCTTCATCGCCGAACAGCATCTCGCACGCGGTCAACAAGCCATCGGCCGCAGCGATGTCTTGCATTGATATCACCAGCGAAATCTTCGAGCGTCGGCGCATGAAGTCATCGAGCCTGGTGATCATCTCGTGTCTGGCCACGTACTCAAGCTCGCAGCGAATGTACTCGGCACCGCTGATGAGAATTTCTGCCTGTGTCGGGTCCTGTTCAATTTTTGCCAACAACTCGAAGGCAGACTGGCCATAGCGCCGCCAGAGTCGCTCGGTTAACTTCTCTTCTATACCGGGGCCGGTCATGGCATCCAGGTTGATCGCCGCCGCCTGGGCCACAAACTGCGCTTTCACCTGTGCCGAGGGTTCGCCGTACCAGAGTGTTTCTGGTTCGCGCAATGGCACACCCAACGACGCCACCACTGCAGCGATTTCATCACCTACATTCAGGCAATCCGTGAGTTTGCCGCCAAACACGCTGATATGGGCCTGGTCCTCATCGACATCAATCGCGTGCTTGCGCGATAGCTGTAACCAGTCGTCAGAGTCTTCACCACCAGTCACCGCCAGCGGTCGAACACCACAGCGCTCGGCAATAATGTCGCTGAGCTCAAGCGGTCGCTGGAGCGACAATCCGGCATTCACGTTGTCGAGGATAAAGCGTCGATCCTCATCGGTAACCCCAACATCGGCGTCGGTCACCTGGGTGTCTGTGGTACCCACACAGGTCTTGGTGCCCATCGGGATCACAAAGAACGGCCGGCCATCACTGGCAAAAAACGTCAGTATGCGCTGATGAGGGGTGACCCGGTCGACCACAAGATGTACGCCCTTGGAAAACAGATGACGATGCTCGGTTGTGATGCCGCTCTTTTCATTCTGTGCATCCGCGTAAGGACCGCAGGCGTTAATGAGCACTCTGGCCCGCACTACAGACTCTTCGCCGGTTAACTCGTCGCGGATACCAACCTGCCAACCCGCAGCCGTGCGCTCATAACTTTGTGCATTCACATAGTTCGCAGCAATCGCACCTCTCTTGAGTGCGGAGCGAACAAAATTGAACACGAAGCGCGCGTCATTATCGTGTAAATAGCAATCTGAGTATTCAAAACCCGCCCGTGCTTCGTCGACATTCAAAGCAGGTTCCAATGCCCGAATTTCTTTGCATGACAAATAACGCGGCCGCTCGGTCTTGAACCCACCCAGCACCCAGTAGAAAACGGCGCCCAAAAAAACCACAAAGGCGGGCCAGCGGAAGTTATTGCGCACCGCGGTCAGAAAGCGAATTTCTTTCACGGTAGACGGGTACATCTCGGTTAACAGGTTGCGGCTCTTGCATAGATTGTAAACCAGCGGCACCTCAAAGCTCTCGAGATACTTGATGCCACCCCAAACCAGGTTCGATGATTGGGAGCTGGTCTCGCTTGCGAAATCCGCCTTGTCGACCAGCGCCGTTTTGGCACCCCGGGCAGCCAACGCCGCCGCAGCAACGGCACCATTAATGCCGCCGCCAACGATCAGGACATCAAATTCCTGCTCGCCCAGTGCTCGTAAATTTTCCGCTCGTTGCTTCATAATTTGGTCGCTTGTTACGCTGGCGCCCTATCGCCTAACGGATCGCCTCCGGTAAGTATTCACCATGTGCCTCGATCAGTTCGTCAACCAACGCACATATTTCGTCCACACTCAGCACCGCAGCGGTTAAGGGGTCAAACATCGCCGCGTGATAGACATGCTCGCGATTGCCCGTAAGCGCGGCTTCAACTGTCAAGGCCTGAACGTTGATATTGGTTTGCATCAGCGCTGCAAGTTGCAGTGGCAGTTTGCCGATCTGGCGCGGCGCAATGCCTTTGCTTGTGACATCGCAGGGCACTTCGACCACACAGTCATGGGGTAAGTTCTCTATCAGCGCTCTATCAGTGGCCGCACCCGAGGATAACGTGTCTGTATCGCCACCATTGGTGACGTTGCCATAAATGATACTCGGCTGATCGGTGTGCATGGAATGAATAATGGTTGCGCCATATTCATCACTGGGCCTCACCTTGAAGCGCGTGTTCGGATCTTCCAACTTCTTGCGCAGACTATGCCAGCCATCAAGCTGATGCTCACACCGGCGCAGATACTCATCCAGCGGAATACCAAACTCTTCGATCAGATCTTCCCGACCGTTCTTTACAAACCAGGGCACGTACTCGCTAAAGTGCTCACTGGATTCGGTCACAAAATAACCGAGCTTCTCATACATCTTGTAACGCACCGCATCACTCAAACCACCCACGCCGCCGTCGGCACGTTCGATATCGCCACGCGACGGTATCTTGCCGCTCCGGGCAACCTCTTCAATCAGCGGATACAGGCTTTTACCATCACGCTCGAATTTGAGGTAGAACGCCATGTGATTGATACCCGCACACAGATAATCAATCTCTTCGATCGGCACCCCAATGTCTTTTGCCAAGTCCGCCGCCGTATGTTGCACGCTGTGGCACAGGCCAACAGTTCGAATGCTCGAACTTGCGTTCATGGCCCAGCAATTCATCACCATGGGGTTCACATAGTTTAGATGCACCGCGTGAGGACAAAGTTCCTCCATATCGGCGAGCATGCTTTGAAAGACAGGAATGGTGCGCAGACCGCGCATGATGCCGCCAATACCCAGCGTGTCGCCAATAGTCTGCCGCAGGCCGTATTTTTTGGGGATATCAAAGTCGATGACCGTGCTCGGCCGATAACCGCCAACCTGGAACATACTCACCACGTAATCCGCACCGGCAAGCGCTGCGCGTCGATCTGTGGTGGCCTCGATGAAGGGTTTTACGTCGAGCACATCGGCGATTTTGTGCGCAACAATTTCTGACGTACCCAGACGCTCCTGGTCAATGTCGAACAAGGTCAGCGTGGCCGCAGTGAGCTCTGGATAACTCAGCAGGTCGCCGATCAGATTCTTGGCAAAAACCGTTGAACCTGCACCTATGAAAGTGATTTTCGGGCCGCTCACACAGGCACTCCAGTGCAGATTGCGAATGCAGGGAGTCTACTAGGTTGCACGTCCGGAAACGCGCCTAACCCTCAGAATTTTGCAGAGTTTTTAAAGGCAAACTCCAGTACCCGGCTGGCAAACCGAAAGCCCTCCGGAGTACGTTCGAACTGATCCGTGTAATGCCCTACCGCCGCGGGTGCCGCAAACTCCACAGGCTCTGACGCAAGGCTTTCATCGCCGATGTGGCGAAACAACGTGAGATAGGAAATACCGGTCGCATTATCCGCATCGATTACATCGATATGGATGTTGGTAAGCACGTGTCTGGAGCGCAGGCGATCGCTGCGTCTGTCCATGATTTTTCGAATCGCCTCGCGCCCATCAAGCGGAGCGCCGGCGTTCAGGTAGCCGGCTTCGGTAAACAAATCAGCAAAGGCGTCGTACTGGTGGTAATCGAGGTGGCGCGCATAGGCGATCGACAACGATTCGCACTCACGCTCAATCAGCAAACGTTCGAGCTCTGTCATGAGTTACCTCCAGGCACCTCGTCCGTCTGCACAGCCAAGTCCGGATTGAACATGGGTCCCTTCAAAATCGAACTTGGCGCCATACCGGGTCTATCCACCCAGGCGTCGCTATTGTCCAGGGTCAAATCAAGCAGATTCTCGTAGCGTTCCCGCACGATGGCCAAACCGTCAAATGGACGATCATGATCAACATACGGGCGCACGTTGTCGGTGATCATGTAGAAGTTGCCGGCCGCGATGTGCGCAAAAACCTGCTCCGCATGTCTCTGCGGCGTCATGGCAAAATCATATTCGTACGGCACAACGGCTTCGACATTCGCCGCCTCTGTTGCTCCATCCTGTACCTGTTGATTCACTACACTCGACTTGCCAAGCCCCGAGCTGACAATGCAGGGACACAGCACATGCACCCGTACCTGCGGTGACTTTTTCGCCAACTCAAACGACAGTGTCTCGCTGATTGCAACTACGGCGTGCTTGCTGGCCTGGTATGACGCACTGCCACCATCGCCTCTTACCAGCCCACCAATAGAAGCCGTTGCGGAAAAAACGGCTGGCCCGGTTTGCGCCTGCAACACTGGCACGAAGGCCTGAATCGTATTAACCACACCAATGACATTCACGTTCATTGTGGTTGCCCACTCAGCGGCCGTACTCTTTAGAATCGTGTGATTAAAAATCACGCCGGCATTGGCAAACACAGCGCCAATCGACTTGCCCGGAAGTTCCGCGCCAATGCGCTGCACACAACGAGCAAGGTCGTCCGGTTTGGTAACATCAGCCGCAACGCCGAGTACCTGCACCTCAGGAAACAGCGCCTGCAGTCGTGCTCGTGCCGACTCAACCACCGGCTCGTGCAAATCGAGCAACACCACATCCATGCCCAAGGCTCCGGCGGCATGACAACACAGCCCCCAGCCAATGCCGTTGTTGCCCGCGCCGGTTACAACCGCCACTGTGCCGTGCAATTGTGACAGTTCAAGTGGCCCCTGTTGTTTGCTCATTGCGCCTCTCCCGACAAACCCACCCATAGCAGTGCAACCCCCATCACCGCCAGCAATAAAAACGTGCCCTGTGCGCCAATCAGGCGCGGATAGTTCGCGCCCTCATTGCGACTCATGCCCCAGGCGTGCAGCACGCGACAGAGCACCAGTGCTGTGCCCAGAATATGCAGCGCCACAGGCTCTGCTCCCGCGAGTTCAAGCAACAGTAAAAGCACCAGCGCCAGTGGCACATTTTCCACAAAGTTGGCCTGCACCCGCAGCGTCGCGTCTGCCCGCCACGCGGGCTCGGACTTGCCGCGCAGCCGCACGTAGAGCACAAGGTTTGCCAGCAAGACGGCAAGCAAGCCCATAATACCGGCGTAAATGAGCGTGACCTGCACCGCCACTACGCTCATAGAAGTGCACCAGTTAAAGCCAACACCAGTCCAAGTGCGCACAGCACAAGACCAATCCAGCCGTACTGATCAATCCAGAACAAACTGAAGGCCGTTGGGCTGCCTTTGGCTGCCTGGGGAATATCTGTTTCTCCCAAAAGGCGTCTGACCTGCCTGGGCAATGGCGCCACCCAGACAATCTGCGCGCCCAACCACAGGCAACCAAGGCCAATAGCGATCAGCCAGTTGATATCAACAACGCTGGGGTCGAGTGACGGCACGACTCAGGTCACCAGAGTGATGCGTTTGGGACTCACCTCAACCGCAAATTCCTGGCCAAGCGGGTCGCCCACCAATAACCGTTCCGCTGCAGCGGTGTCTTTGGTATTGGTGCGGGCCAGAAAGCGCTTGGCGCCATCGCGCATAAAGGCGTAAGCAAATAGCGGTACACCGCGATCATAGAGCACGCTGTAGGCTTCTATGTTGCCTCGCGTTGGTGCCGTCGCTTGCTCAACATCGGGCACCGTATCAATCGCCTGTTGCGCCGCCGTGTTATCCACCGGGGTGTAAGCGTCAGGGCGAGCGGTTGAATAAATACCCACCGATTCCTTCGAGAGAAAGCCGCCATTGGCCAACACCAAACCGCGACTACCCGGGTCGGCACGCAAGGTTTCCACCATGCTGGCGATGCCGTGCATGCTGTAATTGTTACCGGCGCCGCCAAAGAACGGCAGGCCGCCGGTTTGGGTGAGTTGTCGATCACGCGAATCGATCCCAAGCGCATCGCAGGCGTATTGCACGGCGCAAGGAAAACAACTGTAGAGTTCCAGGTGATCAATATCGCTAACGCTCGACGAACTCGCATCTAACGCAGCACTGGTTGCTGCTGCCATTGCTGCCGACTCGTGCAAGGCCGAACGCCGACTCACCAGTTTATCTTGGGTATCGGCGCCACCGTGCAAATACACCCATTGCTCCTGGGGTATACCCAGCTCACGGGCACGCTCCTCATGCGTCAGTAACAGGGCCGCACCCTGGTTCACCGCGTCTTGGGCCACATGCCACTTCAAATAAGGGTCTGCGATGGGGTAGTTATCTTTCGCAGAAGTGCTCAGAAACTCTTCGCTGCGCTCAACAGGAAACTGTGCATACGGGTTTTCGCTCGCAATCTTACTGAACGGCGCAAACAGGCTGGCCATGTGGGCCATATGCTGCACTTGCGTCATGCCCTGCTTGCCGCGCCAGGCGTGTTCAAACGCACCGTACACCTGGGGTGGAAAGCCCATACCCCCCGCGATCTCATCCGGCACGATGAGCTGCGGCCCCATACCGCGATCTTCCAGTTGACCTTCTGCCACGTCGTCCCAGGCAAGTTTCTCGCCGGCGCGCAGCGCGGTCTTCATCGCGCCAATCGCCTCCGCGCCCGTTAACAGCACAACCTCGCTTGTGCCGGCTGCCACCTTGTTGCTCATCTCATTCACAAGCTGTTGCGGCGACTGGCCACCAACCACAGACAAAATGGCAGTCGCGGGATTGGCGCCGATCTGCGCGGCGACCAGCCGCGGCAGATTGCCATACACCCCAAAGGGGCCACTGCGACTCGCGACAGAATCACTGTTCAACCGCACGACCGCCAAGGTGTCTATAACCTCAGCCACCCCGGACCCGCCACAATCGGCCAGCGCGGCCTTGCACGCCGCAACCGCCAAACTAACGGGCGTTGGCAATGACCCAAGGTCAGGATCACGAACAACGTGCTGGCCAACACCAACCAAAACAGGAATACGCTGCGACAAAAGACTGCTCCAGAGCAAAACTTCAGTTTGAGGGATTTTTCAGCACAGGTCGATTCCCCCTGGTATGTGGCTGGTAGGTCCAAAGATCTCCCCGTACACTCGCAACAATCCAGAACTGCACAGGCAGACCACCAATGAACGCGCAAACAGCAACCAAACCGAACGGTAAAAACGCGGTAGTCACCGGAACCAACTCCGGCATCGGGCTGAGCACGTCCATTCACCTCGCGAGCGCCGGCTACAATGTGTTCGCAGGCATGCGGAACACCGCCAAAGCAGACGATCTGCTAGCCGCTGCAAGCGCAGCCGGCGTCGAACTAACTGTCCTCCAGCTTGATGTGGCCGACGACAATTCCGTGCAGACGGCGTTCAGCAAGGCACGCGAAACCGGGCCGGTGGATCTACTGGTTAACAACGCAGGCGTTGGCGGCTCAACTCCGCTCGAAATTGTGCCCATGGCAGAGCACAAGCAAATGTTCGAGGCCAACTACTTTGGCACGGTGCGCTGCATTCAAGCCGTGTTGCCCGAGATGCGGGAACGCAACAGCGGCACCATCGTCAACGTTTCCTCCGTTGAGGGCATACTCGCCGTACCTGATCAGACCGCCTACTCCGCCAGTAAATGGGCCGTCGAAGGCATGAGCGAAGCCCTCGCGCATGAGGTTAAACGCTTTGGGATTCGGGTGGTCATCATCGAGCCGGGAGTCATCATGACAAAGATCTTCGAAAACTCGGCGCCGGCCACTCGCTACGACAAGACCTCCCCCTACAAAGACATCATGCGCCGCAACGGCAAAATGTTTGTCGCTGGTTTTAAACAAGCTACGCCCCCGGAGGAGGTCGCTGCCGTCATTCTGGAAGCCAGCGAAACCGCGAACTACAAGCTGCGCTGGCCGGTTGGCCCTGATGCGCACAGCATGATCGACGGGCGCGCAAAAATGACCGATGAAGAATGGGTGGACATGGGCGACGATCTGACGGATCAGGAGTACAACGAACTGTTCGCTGCCCGCTTTAATATCGACTTATAGAAGTCAGTTTCCAGCCGGAACAAGTTTTCGTAACTCGCGCATCAACGCAGGGCCTGCTGTCGGTCCCACCGACACAGACTGCAAATACTCACCGTGCGGGTAGCTCGCAGCAGACGCGAAATAGTCCGGCTTTAAAATGTAACCCAGCGCATCCTGACTCAGCCCGAGCACAAAGCTGTGGCGACTCGACAGCAACTCTCTGGAGGCAAAGGAATAGGCGGGCGACGTTTCTCCTGGGTGGGTGACAAACTCAGCCGCCCCCAACTTGAACCAGGTGGCGACCGTGCGCATGGCCCCGTCGAAAGTCTCCCGTTCCAGCACACCGAGCCAGATCATCAGCTGAAATCCCCAATTTTCCAATTCAATATCAAAGACTTGAGAGTTAATTTGAATCCTCGAAACAGGATTAGGTTTGGCGACTAGTAATACCTTCTGCGCCGCCGCTGCCAGCGCTTCACCATAGGCGCTTGCCAGCTCAACATCAGACCGGGTCACGTCGGTCGGCTCCGTAAGCGGCTGCACCCAACCGCCGATCGCACCCTGCAGGAACAGATGTTCGCCAGGCAGTGCCTGCGCCATGGCCGCATAGAATGCGCCCACGTAGTCGCTGGAGACTTTGGTGTTGTCGCCATCGAGCACCGTTGGATGGCAGGCATAGTTGGTGAGCGTGGCAACGCTCACGCCTTTGGCATCGATGAGTTGTAACACCGCAAGCGTGTTATCGATCAGCTCGGGCTCGCTGCGATTTTCTACCCAGTGCATCGGTGCGGCCACACTGCCTACCCGACTCGTTACCGGCACCGCGTTTTTATCCGCCTGCACCAGCGCCTTGATCACCTGCTGATACAACGCCTGCATGTAGGTTTCGTCCCGACCGCTGCGCCACAGCGACTCCCCCCATAAACCAACAACATCTGGCCCGGCGTGGGTATGAGTGGATGACACCACCAGATTGTCACCGACAAAGCCGGGCAGCGCCGCGCTGGCCAGCACCCGCAAGCGCTCGATGTCTGGTCGAGTCAGGCCAATGTTGTCTATGGTGACCAGTGCCAGCCGGGTCTCTTCGTCGCGAATCACCACGGCCTTGGCAAACAGATTATCAAGCACACCGGTCGACGCACGATCGCGATCGTAGCCTGCCAGCATATGCCCGGTCGGCGGATTGATAACTGTGCTGGCAGCACCGGCGTGCCAGGTCAGCGCGTGCGCGCTACTCGCAGTTCCAATTGCAAGAAACGCAAGAAGTGCACGCAGCGCACCAAGCGCCAGCAGCGTTAGAGTGCGCCTAACCAAGCAACAGATAACCCAATCGCAATGCGGTGCCAGTCACGAGTAGCTACCCCTTTGTGGCAGGCCGATACCAGATAGGTGAGCTCCAGGCCATTTCCTGGATGGTGTCGGGGTACTCGCCATTGGTACAAACCGCAGGGCGGTTTTCTTCGGGAATTCGCGCGCAATCGTAGGTGTGCCAGCGCGGCGATGGTGCCTCGAGAACCCGCAAGTAGTAGTAGGCCGACTGTGCGGCATCGAACGACTCGTCAGTGTAAACACTGCATAACGCCGCTTTGCCTTCTTTGGCCTCAACCATCGGCAGAACCGCCGTGTTCAGTTTACCGTCGGCCGACACCCAGCCCTTGATCAATTGCAGCGCAACCAGATCGCCACCAGCGGCATCTTTACTGGCATGGGCAAGAAAGCGCGGCTTGGTGTCCGCGTTAGCCGCCACCGCCAAATCCCCACCCATGGGTACCCCACCCGCATAACCCTGGGCATCGCGATCACTGGCCTCACACAGCGTGTCCGCCAGTTTCCAGCCGGCAAACAACCGCGGCGCAATGCGCGGCCCCGAGGTGCCAAACACTTCCCGG
>CAZSYU010000068.1:8106-22340 GCA_964611345.1 uncultured Pseudomonadales bacterium | reverse complement strand
GCCTGGTGAGATTCATCTGCCAGGCAAGGTAGGTGTGGTGTCTCGTTCCGGTACGCTGACCTACGAGGCGGTGAAGCAAACGACAGACCGTGGCTATGGCCAGAGCACTTGCGTGGGCATTGGCGGTGACCCCATACCGGGCAGTCACTTTATCGATATTCTCGAGCTGTTCCAGAATGATTCCGCCACCGAAGCGATAGTGATGGTGGGTGAGATTGGGGGTACGGCCGAAGAAGAAGCCGCCGACTTTATCAAGGCCATTGTCACCAAGCCCGTCGTGTCCTACATTGCCGGGGTTACGGCACCGGCAGGCAAGCGGATGGGTCACGCTGGCGCGATTATCGCGGGCGGCAAGGGTACGGCAAAAGAGAAGTTTGCAGCGCTTGAAGCGGCCGGTGTTCGTACCGTAACCAGCCTTGCTGACATTGGCGATGCGCTGTCGGAAGTGACTGGCTGGGCCTAGTCCGCGACTTCCCGATATAGCCCGGGGGGATCCAATCGGTGATTCCCCAGGTGTAGGGCTTGAATTTAGTCGGCCCGCCCCAAAATAGCATTTTTCCAACGTATTCAGAGTTCACGAGATCAAGATGAGCGAGACGACCGAGCAGCCCTCCAATTCCTCCCCGGGTACCAGTAGTAGCGAAGCGAGCGGCGAGACCTTTGGCTTTCAAACCGAGGCCAAGCAACTCCTGCAGTTGATGATCCACAGTCTGTACAGCAACCGCGAAATATTTGTGCGGGAGCTGATCTCCAATGCCTCAGACGCCATCGACAAGTTGCGCTTTGAGAGCATTGAAGACGCGAGCCTATTGGAAGACGATTCGGATCTGCGCATAGAGATTACCTTTGATGCGGACGCCAAGCAGGTGTCTATTCGCGACAACGGCATTGGCATGAATCGGGATGAGGTGATTAAGAACTTGGGCACCATCGCCCGCTCCGGCACCGCCGAGTTTGTGAAGTCTCTGACCGGCGACCAGGCCAAAGACTCGCAGTTGATCGGTCAGTTTGGGGTGGGTTTCTACAGTGGCTTTATTGTCGCTGACAGCATCGAAGTGCTCACTCGGCGTGCGGGCGATAGCAACGGCGTGCGTTGGAGGTCTGCCGGCGAGGCTGAGTTCAGTGTCGATGACGTGACGGAAGTACCGCGTGGCACCACCGTAACATTGCACCTGAAAGAAGACGCGCTGGAGTTTGCCGAAGACTTTCGCATGCGATCTATTGTGCGCAAATACTCAGACCACATTAGCGTACCCGTGATGATGTTCAACACGCCCGTGGCGCCCCCCGCGGAAGAAGGGGAAGAGCAACAAGCTGCACCAGAGCCAGAACTGGAGGCCGTTAACCAGGCCAAGGCCCTGTGGACGCGTGGCCGCTCCGACATCAAGGACGAAGAGTATCAGGAGTTTTACAAGCACCTGTCCCACGATTACGAAGACTCACTCGCCTGGAGCCATAATCGCGTTGAGGGCAAGCTGGAATACACCTCGCTTTTGTATCTGCCCAAGAAAGCACCCTTTGACTTATGGAACCGCGAGCAGCCCCGAGGGCTTAAGCTGTATGTGCAGCGCGTGTTTATCATGGATGAGGCCGAGAGCTTTCTGCCTATCTATTTACGCTTTGTGAAAGGTATTGTTGACTCAAACGATTTGCCGCTAAACGTTTCTCGCGAGATTTTGCAGCAGGACGACCGCGTTGACAGCATTCGTAATGCGCTCACTAAGCGCGTGCTGAAAATGCTGGATGAGATGGCGCGCAAAGAGCCAGAGAACTACCAAACGTTCTGGGATGAGTTTGGTGAGGTGCTGAAAGAAGGCGCCGGCGAAGACTTTGCCAACCGCGAGGCCATCGCAAAACTGTTGCGCTTTGCGTCGACCGAAACCGTCAACGACGGTTCTGATTCGCCCACCAAGGCGATTACGCTCGAAGGCTATCTCGAGCGCATGAATGAAGGCCAGGACAAGATCTACTACGTAACCGCTGACAGCTATGCTGCCGCAGCGGGTTCGCCACACCTCGAAGCACTCAAGAAAGAAGGCATCGAAGTGCTGCTCATGTTTGATCGCGTCGACGAGTGGTTGATGGGCTCCATGACCGACTTCGACGGCAAACAGTTCCAGGACGTGGCGCGTGGCGAGATAGATCTGCCCGACGCAGACAAAGATGATGACAACGACAGTGATGCGCACAAAGACCTCGCCGAGCGCATTAAGACTGCGCTTGATGATCGGGTAGAGGAAGTTAAGGCATCGCGCCGGCTAACCGACTCGCCGGCGTGTCTGGTGTTGAGTGCCAACGACATGGGCGCGCAGATGCGGCGTATTATGGAGGCCTCTGGCCAGGCCGTGCCGCCATCGCGACCCATCTTCGAGTTCAACGCGGATCACCCGTTGGTGAGGCGTCTGGATACCGAGGCCGACGAAGATCGCTTTAAAGATCTTGCGCTGATTCTGCTCGATCAGGCGACGCTGGCTGATGGGAATGCTCTGGGTGACCCCGGCGCCTATTCCAACCGCTTAAATGCCTTGTTGCTTGAACTCTTGGGAGACGCAAGCTGACGGTTGCTGTCATCGGTGGCGGCAACTTTGGTACTGCCGTCGCCAACATCGCCGCTGCGAGTGGCGCTGATGTCGCCCTATGGATGCGTGATGAGGTGCAGGTACAAGATACGATCAAGCACCGTGAAAACCGTCGCTACCTTCCTGGGCACAAATTGCATGAGCGTGTGTTGCCAACCACAGACATGGCAATGGCGGCACGGGACCGGCAACTTATTATAGTGACCGTTCCCAGTTCGTCTTTTCGTGTGGTGTCGAGGGCGCTGGGCCCTCACGTCTCCAACAGTGACATGATCGTAAGTGGCACCAAGGGCATCGAAGGTGATGGTTTTGTGCTGATGAGTCAGATCATCGCTGCAGAAACTGGTTGTGGTGCAGTGGGTGCGATCAGTGGCCCTAATCTGGCCGAAGAAATGGCGACAGGGCACTACACGGGTACCGTCGTTGCTAGTGAAAGTGCTGAGCTGTGTAGGCGCGCGCAGACGTTACTGCACAGTGAGACCTTTCGGGTGTATGCAAGCTCGGATCCCTTTGGGGTTGAACTTGCGGGCAGCCTGAAAAATATTTACGCCATTGTCTGCGGAATGGCGGCCGGGCTTGAGGTTGGGCAGAACACGATATCGATGTTGGTGACGCGTAGCCTGGCAGAAATGTCCCGGTTTGCAGTCTCCATGGGCGCCAACCCGTTTACTTTTCTTGGTCTTGCCGGAGTGGGTGATCTGATGGCCACCTGTACCTCGCCGCTTAGTCGCAATTATCAGTTAGGCTTTAAGCTCGCTCAGGGTAATACCCTGGATGAGGCCGTAGAAGCGCTTGGCAAACTGGCAGAAGGTGTTAACACCCTCCGTGTGGTAAAAGTTAAGAGCGATGAGCTGGGGGTGTACATGCCGTTGGTTAGTGCGCTGTTTGCCGTGGTGTTTGAGGGCCAACCTATTACAACAGTCATTGGTAGTTTGATGGGCAGTGAGCAGGGCAATGATGTGGAATTTGCGCAACCTTCAGCAGCTAGTGTAACGACGTCGTCAAAGTGAGTCAGTGACCATGCGAATAATCAGGTGCAGGTGGTTGGTTGGGCTCGGGTTTGGGCTTCTGTCCGGGGTGTTGCAAGCCGGGCCGGTCGTTGACGCCAGTGTAATCGAGCTTGGTGCGACGCAAGATCGCGTTAGCGGCTACTCCGTCGTGCTGAGTAACGCCGAAAAAACGGGCCGTGAGTTGTTGGTTAAAAATGAGCTCGTGATTGCAGGCGAGCGGACGCGAAAGCTGTGGCAGTGGCCACGTGGTGCCGCAGAGACGGAAGTGTTTGCTGAGTTGGCCGATCAGTTACAAGGTACGGTGTTGTTCGACTGCGAAGGGCCTGACTGTGGGCGCAGCAACGTCTGGTCTACGCTCGTGTTTGGTGAAGCACTGATCTACGGTCCGAGTCAGTATCAACACTATCGCGTGGTGCGGGACGAGGCCGGTAATGTGCATCTGCTGTATGTCGTTCGCCGGGGCAATCGGCGGGTGCACGCGCTGTATGAGCAGATCACTGATGTGGAAGTGAAGAACGCCGCCGAGGTTAGTCGTGGTGGGGTGGTTACGGCACTCGCTGAAAACGGGATTGCTCGTCTTGCTGCCGTCCCGGCGGTTGACGGCAGTCTGTCTGCCGAGACCCGGACTCAACTGGAACAGGTAGGGGCCTCGCTTGCCGGTTTTGGCGCTGGTGAGATCTATGCGGTCTGTCATCTGTATCGATCGGGTTTGCCACGCACGGTGGGTGATAGTCGCAAAGAGCGCCGCGCAACAGGTCTCGAAGTTTCAACGGCAGAATCGGTTGCAGAGTTACTCGCTGCCAGCACCCGGTGTGGAGAAGTTGCTGTGAGTGCATTGCAGGCAGGTCTTACCAGCGCCGCTGTGGATGGTGTTGCTGCGGATTCAAAAAACCGCAAGCCACCGGAGTCGATAGTCTTTAAGTCCTTTGGCGTCGGTCCGTTGCAGCCTGTTCAGGGCACTGTCAATCGCATCGAGTTAGTTGTGCCATCGAGACTGTTGCGCGAATGACCACTCTGCGTGCGTGGCTTACGCAAGCAGCACTTCAACTGGAGCAAGCCGAGTTAACCTTTGGGCACGGTACCGACAATGCCTGGGACGAAGCAGTGGCCATTGCGCTGGGTGCGCTCAATTTGCCTGACGACGAGGCCGTGCTCGATAAGGTACTCACCGATGCGCAGGATAACGAGATAACCACACTTGTCACCCGCCGCATAGACGAGCGAGTGCCGGTGCCCATCTTGCTCGGACATGCCCGGTTTGCCGGGCATCGGTTTCTGGTTGCGCCCAATGTGATGATTCCCCGTTCCCCCATTGCCGAGTTGATTGTTCAGGGGTTTAAACCCTGGCTCAAACGCGCGCCGCTGCGAGTACTTGATTTGTGCAGCGGTGGTGGCTGCATTGGGATTAGTTGTGCGTTGCAATTTGCCGACGCCGCGGTGGATCTCATCGACCTTGATCCGCTTGCCGTTGGTTTAAGCGAGCAGAATATCGAGCTGCATGATCTCGGCGCTCGGGTACGGGCGTTCACAGGCAACCTGTATGAGCCGCTGCCAACAACGGATGCGACTTACGATCTGATCGTGAGCAATCCACCTTATGTGCCCAGCGCCGACTCAAAGGTGCGTCCCGCAGAATTTCGGCACGAACCCGCGCTCGCCTACGACGGTGGTACCACGGGTATGGATCTGGTCGCTGGCATATTGGCGCGAGCAGGTCAGTTTCTCGCGCCTGACGGACTGCTGGTCATAGAAGTGGGGCAGTGGGCCGATGTGGTTGAAGCCCGATGGCCGCAGGTGCCCTTTGTGTGGCCAGAGCTGCATTGTGGTGGGGAGGGTGTGCTGCTGCTTGATGCCACCGTTGTGGCTGAACATACTGACGCGTTAGCAACAGATTGGGGATAGATACTCGCCGTGGCCGGTAACAGTTTTGGAGATGCGTTTGTTGTAACCACCTATGGCGAAAGCCATGGGCGGGCGCTGGGTGCCATTGTGGATGGTTGTCCGGCAGGTTTGCCGCTGGCGGCAGCCGACTTGCAGGGTGACCTGGATCGCCGGGCTCCAGGGCAGTCCAAATACACCACCCAGCGGCGCGAGCCGGACCAGGTGGAAATTTTGTCCGGCGTTTTTGAGGGGGTAACCACAGGCACTCCCATAGCCCTGCAAATCACCAACATGGATCAGCGCAGTCGCGACTATGGTGAGGTGAAGAATCAGTTTCGGCCGGCCCACGCGGATTTCACCTATCAGCAGAAATATGGCATTCGCGACTACCGCGGCGGCGGACGTTCCTCCGCCCGCGAAACGGCAATGCGCGTCGCGGCGGCAGGTATTGCCAAAAAGTACCTGCGCGAAACCTGGGGCGTCAAAATTTATGGTGGCCTGGTGCGCATCGGCGATCTGCAGGCCACCACGCTTGATTGGAACGAAGTACCCAATAACGACTTTTTCTGTCCCGATGCCGCACTGGTGCCGCAGATAGCAACACTCATCGATGACCTGCGTAGCGCTGGCGATTCCATTGGCGCTGAAATTGCGGTTGTGGCGGAAGGCGTGCCTGCTGGCTGGGGCGAACCGGTGTTTTCGAAGCTGGACGCGGACATCGCTGGTGCACTGATGGGCATCAACGCGGTTAAAGGCGTCGCACTCGGGGATGGCTTTGACGTGGTCGCGCAACGCGGTAGTGAGCATCGCGATGAGATGAACGCCGATGGATTTTTAAGTAATCACGCCGGCGGCATACTGGGTGGTATCTCCTCAGGTCAGTCCATCATGGCGCGACTTGCACTCAAGCCAACGTCGAGCCTGACGATTCCAGGCAAGAGCATCGACAAAGAAGGTAGGGAAGTGGAAGTCGTCACCAAAGGTCGCCATGACCCTTGTGTGGGCATTCGCGCGACGCCAATCGCAGAGGCGATGCTGGCGCTGGTGCTTATGGACCACGCGATGCGGCAGCGCGCGCAGAACCCGGACCAGGCTGGGAGTCGGCCATAACAGCGGCTTGTCACTGGTCGGCGAATTCTCGCACCACATGAATAAACGCATTTGCCGCGGCCGAAGGGGTGTGACGCGGGTGCGTAACCAATCCAAGTTGGCGAGCAGGTGCGCTTAGCGACTTGCCACTCAATACCTGCAAGTCATCACCCATCATCGTTTCAGGTAACGCACTCCAGCCATAGCCGGCTGCTACCAGCATGCGAATGGTTTCCAGATAGTTGGTTTGCATGGCAACCAATGGACGCAAGTTAGCGCGCGCAAACAGTTCAGTGATGAGCCTGCCTGTGTAAGTACCCGGACCGGGTAAAATGGCGGGGCGGCGTGCCAGTTCTCGTAAGGTTACGCGTGTCGTGTTTTTTGTCGCAGCGGTTGTCCCGTCAGTGCTTGGGTCCGGGGACTGGATGAAGCGTAGTGGGTCTTGCCACAACACCTCGCTCGTTAAGTCGGGTTGATCGCGCGGGTCGAGCGTTACAACCGCCAGTTCGCCGGTGCCCTGCCGCACCCGCTGATAGCCCACTTCAGAATCTTCAAAACGAATATCGAGTTGCACGCCCGCGAAGCGCTGTCGAAATAGCCGCAACACCGGAGCCAGTCGATGCAAACCAATGTGGTGTGAGGTGGTTAGCCGTAACACGCCGCTAACGGCCTCGGGAGTCACCGACAGCGACTGCCGCACATCCGTCATGCGCTGCAAAATATCTTCCGCCTGAGGGCGCAACAGAGTACCTGCCTCGGTAAGGCGCACCTGTCGACCCAACCGATCAAACAGGCGGGTGTCGAGATCCGCTTCCAGTGCGGCGATACGTTTGCTGATTGCAGGCTGAGTGATGCCGAGCGCCTGGGCTGCGGCGCTGAATGATTCGTGTTCGCTGACCACCAGAAAGGCGCGGAGTTGTTGGGGATCCATGGCGTGTGACTCGCTGTACTGTTGATCAGGTTCCTGGCGTGGGTGGTATTCCAGAAAGTTATCTTATTTATAAAAACAATGAATTTGTGTAATTTCAAGTCGAGGCCTAGCATGGCGATTAGTCTCGGTTCGTTTGCTCCGGGGGGAGTACTGGCATGGCCCAAACCCTTTACGACAAAATCTGGCAAGACCATCTGGTTGCCGAACAGGACGATGGCAGTGCGCTGCTGTACATCGACCAACAGCTCTTGCACGAGGTGACCTCGCCCCAGGCGTTTGAAGGATTGCGTTTGGCTGATCGGCCGGTGTGGCGAATCGGTGGCAACCTGGCCACGCCGGATCACAACGTGCCAACCGATCCCAAAGAGCGCGAAACAGGCATCGCCGGTATCACCGACCTGATCGCCCGCACTCAGGTGTCCACACTTGATGACAACTGTAGGGCCTACAACATCGAACAGTATGACATTCACGATAAGCGCCAGGGCATTGTGCATGTGATGGGTCCAGAGCAGGGTGCCACGCTGCCGGGGATGACCATCGTGTGTGGCGACAGTCACACCTCAACCCACGGTGCGTTTGCGGCACTGGCGCAGGGTATTGGCACGTCAGAGGTTGAACATGTGCTGGCGTCACAATGTTTGCAGCAACGCAAAACCAAAAACCTCGCGGTGAATATTGTCGGTGAACTTGGGCATGGCGTTTACGCCAAAGATCTGGTGCTGAAAATTATTGGCGAGCTGGGCACGGCTGGCGCTACCGGGCACACCATTGAGTTTATGGGTGGGGCAATTCGTGGACTTTCGATGGAAGGCCGCATGACCCTGTGCAACATGGCGATTGAGGCCGGTGCGCGAGCGGGGTTGGTTGCCTTTGATGACGTAACGGCGGCCTACGTTAAGGGGCGCCCACTTGCACCAACAGGTGAACTTTGGGAGCAGGCGCTCGCGTACTGGCAAACGCTGCGAAGTGACGCCGACGCCGTGTTTGATAGCACTGCCAATATCGACATCACTAATATGGCGCCGCAGGTGTCCTGGGGCACCTCACCTGAAATGGTCGTGGCTATCGATGGCGTTGTGCCTGAGCCGGTGGGCCCGAAAGAAGAGGGCATTCGCAACGCTTGTAACTATATGGATCTTACGCCGGGTCAGGCCATGACCAGCATTGCGCTCAACCGGGTATTTATCGGCAGCTGCACCAACGCTCGCATTGAAGACATTCGTGTGGCAGCGCAGGTGGCCAAAGGTCGCACAGTCGCAAGCTCTGTCACCCAGGCAATGGTGGTGCCTGGGTCTGGGTTGGTGAAGGCGCAAGCCGAAGAAGAGGGGCTTGCGCAAATTCTGGTGGACGCCGGGTTTGAATGGCGGGCACCGGGCTGCTCGATGTGTTTGGCCATGAATGCCGACAAGCTGCAGCCACAGGAGCACTGTGCGAGCACCTCGAATCGCAACTTTGAAGGTCGGCAGGGTCACAACGGGCGCACGCACCTGGTGAGTCCGGCAACGGCAGCGGCCGCCGCCATTGCGGGTCACTTTGTCGATAGCAGGGAGTTCGTATGACACCGTTTACTATGCACACGGGTTTGGCGGTACCGCTCGATCGCGCGAACGTCGACACCGATCAGATTATTCCCAAGCAGTTTTTGAAGTCGATTCGACGCACCGGGTTTGGCGATAACCTGTTCGATGCCTGGCGCTTTCACGACGAAGGGGACATGGGCAAGACCCCGAACGAGCGCGAAATAAACACCGAGTTTGTGCTTAATGTGCCGCGCTACCAGGGCGCAAGCGTTTTGCTCGCCCGGGAGAATTTTGGCTGCGGGTCGTCCCGAGAGCACGCGGTATGGGCGCTGGCGGAGTATGGGTTTCGTTGTGTCATCGCGCCAAGCTTCGCCGATATTTTCTTCAATAACTGCTTCAAGAATGGTTTATTACCCATTGTTTTAGAAGAAGTTGAAGTGGTTGCGCTGTTTGACCGCGCGCTGGCTGGGGAAGACGTTCAGGTGGCGATTGATCTCACAGCACAGACGGTCAGTTCCGGCGGCGCAACGTACCGTTTTGAAATCACCGAGCAACGCAAACACAGCCTGTTAAATGGTCTTGATGAAATTGGCGCCACACTTGCACAGGCGGACGCCATTCGTAACTTTGAAGCGAGCTATAAGCAGCGGCGCCCCTGGACCTTCTTGCGCGATAAATAGACTAAATAGAGAACAACAATGACAACAACCAAAACGATTCTCGCGTTACCGGGTGATGGGATAGGGCCGGAAGTAATGGCCCCTGCGGTCGAGCTTGCGCACGCGGCTGCGGCACTCGAAGGCGTTACTCTGAGTGTCAGCGACGCCCTGGTTGGTGGCTGCGCGATAGATGCGCAAGGCACGCCACTGCCGGAGAGCACCCTCGCAGCGGCCAAAACCGCTGACGCGATTCTGTTAGGCGCGGTAGGTGGCCATAAGTGGGAACACTTGCCCATGAGTGAACGTCCAGAGAAGGGCTTGCTGGGTCTACGACAGGGGCTTGAACTGTTTTCCAATCTGCGTCCCGCGCTGCTCGCGCCCGCCCTGGCAGAGGCGTCGTCGCTGAAAGCCGAACTGGTTGCCGGCCTGGATATTCTGATTGTGCGAGAACTCACCGGAGGCATCTATTTTGGTGAGCCGCGGGGGGTGAGCACCGACAACAACGAACGCCGGGGTTATAACACCTATGTCTACAGCGATTGGGAAATCGAACGCATTGCCCGCAGTGCGTTTGAACTCGCCCAGAAACGCAACGGCAAACTCTGTTCCGTAGACAAGGCCAACGTGCTGGAAGTGACCCAGTTGTGGCGCGATGTTGTCACTGAGGTGGCGAGGGATTACCCCGATGTAGAGCTGTCACACATGTATGTCGATAACGCAGCAATGCAGCTGGTGCGCGCGCCAAAACAGTTTGATGTAATTGTCACAGGCAATATGTTCGGTGACATCTTGAGTGATGTGGCGGCGATGTTGACCGGATCGCTGGGCATGCTGCCTTCTGCGTCCCTCGCCGCCGATGGTCGGGGCATGTATGAACCGGTGCACGGCAGTGCGCCCGATATTGCAGGCAAATCGCTGGCCAACCCATTGGCCATGTTCCTGTCTGTGGCAATGATGTTTCGTTACAGCCTCGGTATGCCTGCCGCCGCAGAAAGTATAGAAGCTGCTGTTAGTGCCACCCTGGCCGCCGGCCATCGCACCGCCGATCTGCATGGCGTTACCGACAGTAATCAAGAGACAACCACCAGCATGGCGTCCGCGGTTATGGCGCACTTAAGAAATAAAGAGTAACAGCGGAGCACAATGAGATGAGTTCGAAGATTGATGTTGCTGTTGTCGGTGCTACTGGCGCGGTGGGCGAGGCGATGATTGAAATTCTTGCGGAGCGCAAGTTCCCGGTAGGTGAACTGCACCTGCTCGCGAGTGAGCGTTCTGCAGGCAATTCCGTGCGTGCACTGGGAAAGGCGCGCACAGTGCAAAACCTGGCAGAATTCGATTTCTCCAAGGTGCAGCTTGGGCTGTTTTCACCCGGTGGCGCCGTGTCCGCGCAATACGCGCCAATTGCGGCGGCGGCAGGGTGTTGGGTGGTCGATAACACCTCGCACTTCCGGCTGGATCCAGAGATTCCATTGGTGGTGCCGGAAGTAAATCCGCACGCCCTTGAGGGTTATAAAGGGCGGATTGTCGCCAACCCAAATTGTTCGACGATCCAGATGCTGGTGGCGCTCAAGCCATTGCATGATTCGGCCCGCATCAAGCGGATTAATGTTGCGACCTACCAGGCGGTATCCGGGGCAGGGGCAAAGGGCGTTGCCGAGCTTGCGGGCGAGACCGCCGCGCTGCTCAACGGCCGGGAACACGAGCCCGACACCTTCCCCACCCAGATCGCTTTCAACGCGATACCCCAAATCGGTGACTTCGCAGACAACGGGTATTCCACAGAAGAAATGAAGATGGTTCACGAAACCCGAAAAATCTTCGAAGACGACAATATTCTTGTTAATCCAACTTGCGTGCGTATTCCGGTGTTTTATGGCCACAGTGAAGCCGTCGGTATAGAGCTTGAAAGGCCTCTGCCAGTGGCCAAGGCGCGAGAACTGCTTGCGAGCGCTAAAGGCGTCACTTTACTTGATGAAAATGCGTATCCGACACCGGTGAAGGAGGCGACTGGCACAGACCCGGTCTTCGTTGGGCGTCTGCGCCAGGACCTATCCCATCCCAATGGGCTCAATTTGTGGGTGGTGAGTGACAACGTGCGCAAAGGCGCGGCACTCAACAGTGTCCAGATCGCCGAGCTGCTGCTGACCAACGGGATGCTCAACTAACGCCAATTAAGCGTCAATAGATGTAATAATTGGGAACAGCGCCATACTCTCGGGTGAGGAGCTAAGGTATTGTGCGCCTGTCTGTAAATTACGGTCAGCGAAGGATGTGGTTTCCACTGGTTCGCAGGCAGTGACAGGCACGAGACAGTTTTGTGACGCGTTCGAGATTGAACGTCAGATACGCAAAAGGATGTGAGTCAATTCAGGCCGGCCTGTGGGTTTTCAAACCCAGGCGTCTAATGCCCGCCCACTTCCATTTGTAATACTGCGTTGGTTTCCAGGCGTCTTGAGGCGCAGGAAAAGTAACAACGCCGAATGTCAGCATTCGAGTGAGACGATACTAATGATTGGGTTGGAAGGTAAGGGTTTGTTTATGGTTAGTTCGGGCTGGAATCAATGGCGCAAGCGCGCATTGTCTGCAGGCGTAGCGACAACCGCCGCAATCTGCATAGCAGCGAGCACACTGGGCACATTGCCTATCGCCGCGTTGGGCCTTGGCGAGATCGATACCCGATCCGCACTCAACGAACGCTTCGCAGCAGAAATCGAATTACTTGATACCCGCTCTCTGGAGCCTGGTGAAGTGTTGGCATCGCTGGCCTCAACCGACGATTTCCGGCGGGTTGGCGTGGAGCGCTTCTTCTTTCTCACTAGCCTGCAGTTTGAAGTCACCCGCAATGCCCGTGGCAATCTGGTGATCAAGGCGACGTCAAAGCAGCCTATTACCGAGCCTTACCTCAATTTCCTGGTGGAAGTGCTGTGGCCGAGCGGCCGCTTGCTCAAGGAGTACACCGTACTGCTTGATCCGCCAACTTTCACACACAGTGCCGCAGCACCGGTTGCAGCGCCGAGCCGTGAGCAGACTGATGTCGCGTCCGCAGGACGTATTCAGCGGGATGTGCCATCTGCAACCCTGCCTGCGCAGACGCAACCGGTGACGTCGCCTTCCGGGACGGGACGCAACCGGATAAATTCATCCGATAACACCTACGGCCGCACGACGCCTAGCGACACGATGTGGGCTATAGCTAGCCAGACGTTGCCGTCAAGCGATGTCACGCCACAGCAAAACATGCTCGCGATCCAGCGCCTGAACCCAGGCGCGTTCATTGATAACAACGTAAACCTCCTGAAAAGAGGTGTTGTGCTGCGTCTGCCCACTGAAAACGAGGCGAGTGCGCTATCTGCCAATGAGGCTGCTACTGAGTTTAGAGAGCAAACCAAGGCGTGGCGCAGTGGCGCTCCAGCGCGTGCCTTAGCCGCTGCTGACAGGGCAGCGCAACAGTCGGCGTCTGCACAACAGGGCGCAACGATCGACGCGACTTCGCGTGGGTCGGGTGACGCAGGTTCTGCCCCCGCCACTAGTGATGGCCGCCTGCGCATTGTTTCGGTTGAGGCAACAGGTCCGGTAGATAGCATTGAAAAAGCGGGCGCTAGCGATGACGCTACTGCGGCATCGGTTGGCGACCCTGCGGCGCAGGAACGATTGGCTGATTTAAACCGCCAGATTGATGAGTTGACCTATCAACTCGATCTACAGAAGCGTGGTGTTGCACAACAGATTACCGAACGCGACAACACGATTAATTTGAAAGATCAGCAGATCGCGCAGCTTGAAGCGCAACTCAAGGCGCTGCGCGAAAGCGCTGGCAATGTTGCTGCTGCTGCTGATACTAATGCCCAGCAAACCCCGGCGCAGGAAGCTACCCCCTGGTGGAAGGAATCGTACGTAATAGGTGGTGGCCTTGCGCTCTTAGCTTTGTTGGTCGCCGCAGTTTTTAGCCGCCGCCGTCGCAATACCGAGGACCTGGCGCTGGATGATCTCGACAGCGATGAACCCTCATTTGAGCTTGGTGAGAGTGCAGCGGCTGAAGCGACACCGCTTGGTGATGCGACTTTGGTAGGTGATCTGGAAGAAGCTGATGCGGCCATGGATGTCGATCCCGAGTTGGCGCAGGCTGAAGCCGTTAGTGATTCTCTCGATGAGGATGACGCACTTACTGACGACGAGCTGTTCGGTCCCGCGGATGATGCCGAGCCGGAAACAGCGGCGAGCGGTGATGCGGCGCAAACCTCTGATGTCATTGGTGAGGCTGATATCTACATTGCCTATGGTCGATACCCGCAAGCCATTGCACTGCTCGCCGGTGCGGTTGAAGCCAATCCGAATGAACACGCGGTGCGTATGCGCCTCCTTGAGGTAACGGCAGAAACTAATGACGCTGCAAGTTACGTGACTCATATGGCGGCGATGCGCGAGCACTGCGATGATGCCGACACGCTAAGAGCTGCTGATGCGCTCCATGAGTCGCTCGATAGCGATTTCCGTGCAGAGGTTGATGCGCTGAGTGCCAATGCAACGTCGACATCAGCTTCGACATCAGCTTCGACATCAGC
>CAZSYU010000068.1:0-8006 GCA_964611345.1 uncultured Pseudomonadales bacterium | reverse complement strand
TCGACATCAGCTTCGACATCAGCTTCGACATCAGCAACGGATCAGGACACTGACGCGAGTGATGACAGTGACGAGGGTGGTTTGCTCTCAAGTACTGGTGCGGCTGCAGGCGCTGCTGGTGCCGCGCTTGCCGCGGGTGCAGCCAGCGTGTTTGGTAACTCAGACGATACTGATAAGTCCGAATCTGCTGCTGAAGCTGACGCCGAGTCTTTGCTGCAAGACGACGTTTTGTCTGCCGACAGTACAAGTGATGCGTCAAGTGATAGTGCTGAACCCTTCGCGTTCGACACCACAGTGACACAACTAGATGCTGAAGATGCATCCATCGATAGCTCGCTGGAAGAATTGGCTGCAGAACTGCCTGATAATAAAGATGCGTCAGACGGCGATTTTGAACTTGATCTGGGGCTCGATACCGAAGACGCCGCTGACAGCGATCTGGGCGCTCTGGCTGATGAGATTGCTGACGATGCGGCGGCTGATTTTGACCAGCCCGGCGTAGATACAGACCAGTTTGCTACCAATGTAGAAATTGCCTCTGCAGACACTGCCGATGATTTTGAACTCGATCTCGAAGTTGACACTGGTGAGACGAGAGAGCTTGCCGACCTGGAAGCCGACGTAGACAGTCTGGATAGTGGTCTGGGGCTCGATTTGACGGATGATGCTGATGAACTCCAGCGCGTTGTCGCGGAAGATGATGATCAGCTACTCGATGAAATCGAGCGCAGTCTCGACGAGCTTGAGACGGATGGCCTGCTTTCTCCAGAGCTCAGTGACGACGGCGATTTCAGCTTCGATGATGACGCCGATACCTCGGCGACCAAGCTGGACCTTGCGCGCGCCTACATCGATATGGGTGATGACGATGGAGCTCGTGAAATTCTCGGTGAAGTAATTTCCGAAGGTGACACGAACCAAAAAGGCGAAGCGAACGAGTTGCTCGACAAGCTCTAGTATTAGCGAGCAGTCGACAAGCTGGGCGCTTGGCATTGAATACAACGGCCAGGCGTTCCACGGTTGGCAACGACAAAAACATGCAAGCTCTGTTCAGCAGAGCCTCGAAGACGCTCTTAGCAAGATTGCAGACGAACCGGTTAAGGTGGCAGCCGCTGGTCGAACCGATGCTGGCGTGCATGCAACCTCACAGGTGGCAAGCTTCACCACCAACGCTCAACGGTTAGAAAAGGCCTGGCGGCTCGGCACCAACGCCCACCTGCCCGAAGGTGTATCGGTCGCCTGGGCACGCCCTGTGCCAGCGGATTTTCACGCCCGATACTCGGCGCTCGCGCGACGCTACCTCTATCTTTACGCAGAAGAAGCACCCTCGGCACTGGGTCGTAGCCAATGGTGGGCCGGCGCACCCCTGAATAGCGATGCGATGCATCGGGCGGCGCAAGCCTTGCTCGGCGAACAGGATTTCAGCGCAGTTCGTGCTGCAGCTTGCCAGTCGCCCACGCCCTGGCGTTGTGTGCACCGGGTGGCGGTGAGCCGCTTTGGTGATCTGGTTGTGCTGGATATTGAGGCGAACGCTTTTCTGCTGCATATGGTGCGCAACATTGCCTCGATGCTTGCCCAGGTAGGGCGCGGGGAGCGGCCTGAAGGCTGGGTTGCCCAGTTGCTGGCCGGCAGAGATCGTGGCCCGCTGGGTGTCACCGCGCCGCCTCAGGCGCTGTATTTGACTCAGGTGAGCTACGCGCCCGACCTTGCGTTACCGGGTGGTCGCTTGCCGCCGCCGTTACGCGCGTTGCGAGATTTCACTGCGCTGAGTTAGCCCGCCGCTCGCTGGCTTCAATGCCGGTTGTGCCCTAGACTACGCCGCCCTGATCGACGCGATCTTCACTAAGCGGTAACTCCTAGATAGCCATGACTTCCAGCGATTTTGCAGCGTCAGCCGGCGCGGAAGCCAGCGCCGGGACGCGCATCAAGATTTGTGGCCTCACCACTCTTGCTGACGCTCAGCATGCCCTCGACGCCGGTGCTGACTACCTTGGCATGAATTTTATCGAACGCAGCAAGCGCTGTGTAACGACGGAAGAACTGCTGCCCTGGTGGGGAGAGCTAGCGGGAGACGTTAAGCGCGTGGCGTTGTTTCAGAACGCCCAGCCGAGAGACGTTGAGCGGGTGCTGAACCAGCTAAGTTTTGATGTATTGCAGTTTCACGGTGACGAAAGCGAGGCGTTCTGTGCAGGTTTTGGCATGCCTTACTGGAAGGCTGTTAGGCTGCCAGTTGGTGGCAGCGCGTATGGCGACGCTTTCGCTAGCGTTGCGCAAGGTTATGCCAGTGCAGAGGCGTTGTTGCTGGATGCAGTCACGGTAGACGCGGCCGGCAACACTATTGCGGGTGGTACGGGTAAGCAGTTTGACTGGGCACTATGGCCCCAATGGTCAGACCGCACGCTGTGGCTTGCCGGCGGTTTGAATCCTGACAATGTTGCCGCAGGCATCGTTGCGGCACGTCCCTGGGGCGTCGACGTTGCCTCTGGTGTCGAGAGTGCTCCCGGTCGTAAAGACCCTGCAAAGGTTGAATCGTTTTGCGCAAACGTGAAGAGGTTAGATTGATCAACAAGGCGGATAACACAGAAGCAAGTGGTTATAGCGCCCCCGATGCCGCCGGCAAATATGGCGAGTTCGGTGGTCGCTACGTTGCCGAAACTCTGATTCATGCGCTCGACCAACTGGACGAGCTGTATCGTGATGCAAGTAGCGACCCGGAATTCCAACGTGAGTTTCATGAGGATTTGGCGTCTTATGTTGGGCGTCCAACACCGCTGTATCTTGCAGAACGTTTGAGCGCGGCTGTAGGTGGTACCCGTGTGTTTTTAAAACGCGAAGACCTCAATCACACCGGCGCGCACAAGGTAAATAACACCATTGGTCAGGCCTTGCTGGCAAAGCGGATGGGTAAGCCGCGCATTATTGCTGAAACCGGCGCTGGGCAGCATGGTGTGGCAACGGCAACGGTTGCCGCCCGGTTGGGCCTCAAGTGTCAGGTGTACATGGGATCGGAAGACGTGCAGCGCCAGTCGCTGAACGTGTACCGCATGAAGTTACTTGGCGCAGATGTTATTCCTGTGCAATCAGGCAGTCGCACGCTAAAGGACGCGATGAACGAAGCCATGCGCGACTGGGTAACCAATGTCGATGACACCCACTACATTATTGGTACGGTAGCCGGGCCGCACCCATACCCGCAACTGGTGCGCGACTTTCAGGCGGTGATCGGGCAGGAGGCGCGAGCCCAGTGTCTGCAGCTTACCGGTGCGTTGCCCGATACGCTTGTCGCCTGTGTTGGGGGTGGTTCCAACGCCATCGGTTTGTTCCATCCGTTCATTAATGACACAGATGTGCGCATAGTCGGTGTTGAAGCGGGCGGTAAAGGACTTGAAACCGGGGCCCACGCGGCACCGTTGAATGCTGGCGTGCCTGGCGTACTGCACGGTAACCGCACCTATCTAATGGAAGACGGTGATGGGCAAATCGCCGAGACCCACAGCATTTCTGCCGGACTGGATTATCCAGGTGTCGGTCCCGAGCATAGTCATCTGAAAGACATCGGGCGGGTTGAATACTCAAGTGTCACCGATGCTGAGGCGTTGTCTGCGTTCGATTCATTGAATCATCTTGAAGGCATATTGCCTGCGCTTGAATCGGCTCATGCCCTGGCGTGGGTAATGCGCGAATGTCCGGCAATGGATAAGGATGACGTGGTGATAGTCAACCTGTCAGGGCGTGGCGATAAAGACATCTTGACTGTTGCAAAACTTGCGGGCATCGAGTTGTGAGTCGGCTCGGTGTTCGACTGGCTGATTTGCAGGCCAGTGGCAAGCGTGCACTGGTCACGTTTATCACCGCGGGCGATCCGCATCCCGACAGCACAGTGGCAGCGATGCACGCACTGGTGGCGGGTGGTGCGGATGTGATCGAACTGGGCATACCATTCTCTGACCCCGAGGCGGAAGGTCCGGCCATTCAGGCCAGCTCCGAACGGGCATTGGCACACGGCGTAACGCTTAAGCACGTGCTCGATTTCGTGCGGACATTCCGCCGCGATGACCCGGCGACTCCCGTTGTTCTCATGGGCTACCTGAACTCCGTCTTGCGCATGGGGGAGGCGGTGTACGCCAAGGCTGCGCACGAGGCGGGTGTAGACGGACTAATTATGGTTAACCTGCCGCCGGAAGAAGCGGAGGAATTGCACGCGCAGCTTAAGGCTCATGACCAGGACATCATCTACTTGATTGCCCCAACAACCACTCCTGAGCGTGCGCAAAAAATTCTCGATGCAGCGTCCGGGTTTGTGTACTACGTGTCGCTAAAGGGCATCACAGGTGCGGCGCTTATTGATATCGATAGTGTGCAGGCGAAGGTAGTACAACTGCAGGCTCAGACAGAGCTGCCGATTATGGTTGGCTTTGGTATTAAAGATGCAGCTGCGGCTCAGGCGATTGGGCAAACCGCAGATGGTGTGGTTGTAGGTTCTGCTCTCGTTCGCACAATGGGCGAGACCCCAGCGGATGAGATAGACGCCGCCTTGACCGGTCAGGTTGAGGCGCTGCGCGCTGCGCTCGACACCCTGAGCTAGCGCAGGCCCCAGACCGTTGTCCACCCAAACTACCTCGCCCGGAGTTGAGGGCTCGCTGTCCCAGTGGCTTGACTACATCTCAACCCAGCACGAAAAAGATATTGCGTTAGGGCTAGAGCGCTCCCGCGCTGTCGCACAGCAAATGAACCTGTTGCCACTCGCTCCCCGCAACCTGATTGTTGCGGGTACAAACGGTAAAGGCTCAACCGTCAGGTTTGCCGAGGCGCTGCTGCTTGCCCAAGGTTTTCGAGTGGGTGCAACACTCTCGCCGCATATGCATCGCTACAACGAGCGAGTCCGCGTTAACGGTAGCGAAGCCAGCGACACTGCGCTTGTGGCGGCGTTTCAGGCAGTGGATGAGGGGCGCGATGGTACACCGCTCACCTATTACGAATTCTCGATCCTGGCGGCGTTTTGGCTCTTCAGGCAGGCACAACTCGATGTTTGCCTGCTGGAAGTCGGTCTCGGTGGCCGCTTGGATGTAACCAACATCGTTGCTGCCGAGGTGGCCGTTGTCACCAGTATCGGGCTTGATCACCAGAGTTTCCTGGGTGACACGCTGGAGGAGATTGGCGCAGAGAAAGCGGCGGTCTGTCGCCGCGGCGCACCATTGTTGCTTGGTGGCGACATGCCGGACTCGGTGCTCGAACTTGCGAATGAACGCGGCGCATTGGTGCAACACTTTGGACGTGACTTTTGGTACCAACGTACTGCGACCCACTGGCAGGTACGCCTGTCAAAAGCGATCGATGCAACGGCCCCCTCTAGTCCGCAGCAGCCCCGCGTTGCTCTGCGCAATGCGGCCCTGGCCACCGCGGCGGTTGCGCAGCTAACGCGCGTGCCGTCTGCGTCAGAGCTGCAAGAGGCGAGTGTCAAGTGTCGCCACCCGGGGCGGTTTGAGACTCTTCGCTGGCAGCAGCGGACCTTGATTCTTGATGTAGCCCATAATCCCGCGAGTGCGCGATTTCTTGCCCGCCAGCTCCGAGCTGCCTATCCAGACGAGGCGAGGCGCGGAATCACAGCCTGTGTAGGATTCCTGGCCGACAAGGATGTGCCGGCAATAATGGCAGAGGTTCTGGATCTGGTGTCGCGCTGGGTATTCGTATCTACCACGGGGCCGCGAGGGTTGGCGGCGGCTAGTGCGCAGCAGCGTGGGCTGGAAGCGCTACCCGCCCTGGCAGGCGCTGTACCGCCCGGTGCTTCGGACACTCTCGCGGATGCCGTTATTTGCGCTGATGCTGCAAGTGGCCTCGCGGCAGCGGGTGCCAATGCCGGTAAGGCTGATATCATTGTCGCTTTCGGGTCGTTCCAGTTGGTACAGCTGGTTCGAGAACAGATATTCCCTGCAGAGCGCGCAAATGAATGAACAGACACGTTATCGCGTGACAGGGGCAGTGTTCTTGCTGGCGCTCGCCATCATCGTGCTGCCCATGGTGTTCGACGGCGAGGGGGTTCGGGTGAAGCAGCTACCGCAGCTGTCTGCGCCGCTCCCCCCAGCGCCCAGTGATGAGGAGCTCGCGGACCTGCAAATCCCAACGGAAGCGCTGGATTTGCATCGGGAAGAGATGGCGGCGGCAGAGGGCCTGCTCGACGCTGAGGGTTTTGACACCGCGGACAACACCAAGCTCGGTGATCCGGTGCTCCGGGAAGTGATTGAACTGGGAGAGCCGGTGACTGAGCCACCTGTCTCGACCACGCCAGGGGAGCCGCCACCCGGCAGCGCAACTAGCCTCGCTACAGACGCCAAACGAACGCGTACAGCGCCGCCGGTGGGGGCGAATGATGGCACTTCACCCCTCGCCAAGCGGGCGATTTGGGCCGTACAATTGGCAAGCTTTGCAAGTCCGGTTAACGCCAATGCGTTGCGGGATAAGCTGCTCAAGGATGGATTTGAAGCCTGGACGTCCACCGCCAAGTCAGGGGGATCGGTGCGTACCCGTGTGGCCATCGGACCGTTGCTGGGTCGGGAAGACGCTGAGCGAATGCGCGACCTGGTTTCTGGTCAGTATGATGTTTCTGCAATTGTCGTACACATGGAACCCTGATGGGTGCGATCAGCAGGTGGCTGTCAATGGTCGACCTGTTCCGTTTACTCTGGCTTAAAAGTTAGCGAATTAAGTATGACCAATTTCGATATTTTACTGCTCATCGTCATCACCTTGTCTGCGGTAGTGGGCCTGATGCGCGGACTGTTTCGCGAGGTGTTTTCGCTGGTAACCCTGTTTGGCGCCTTTCTGGTTGCCACCTACTTTGCACCTGCCATGTCAGAGTCGCTGGTGTCACAGTTTGGCAATGGGTCGCTGCGTTACGGCGTGGCGTTTGGCGTGTTGTTTATCGGCACGCTCATTGTTGGCGGCATACTCAGCTACTTGGGTGCAAAGCTGCTGACAGGTAGTGGTCTGTCAGGCACTGATCGCTTCTTCGGGTTTGTTTTTGGCGCCCTGCGTGGTGCACTGGTGTGCCTGATTGGATTGATCGCGGTGCGGGGTTTTTTTCAAGAGAGCGACTGGTGGGCGGCGTCGCAGCTTGTACCCATTCTGCTGGGCTTTGAAGACGTCACCCTCGAGTTACTGGGGCGCGCAGGCAGTGCCGTTTCTGATTTGCATGAAGCTGCGAAACCATCTCAATAGTGCAGGCGTTCTAGAACAAGTGCAGTCACACACCACCCCACAACACAACACAAGGTAGCAACTGGGCGATGTGCGGAATTGCAGGATTGGTTAGTCGATACCCCGTTAACCAGCAGATCTACGACGCGCTTACGGTGTTGCAGCACCGTGGTCAGGACGCAGCAGGTATGGTGACGGCACAAGACCGCCGAATGCATCTGCGCAAGGCCAACGGGTTGGTGCGTGATGTGTTTCAGCAACACCATATGCAACGACTGGTTGGCGACATGGGTATTGGCCATGTTCGCTACCCAACGGCAGGTTCTTCAACATCCGCCGAAGCCCAGCCCATGTACGTGAACTCTCCTTATGGCATTGCGCTGGCGCATAACGGCAATCTCACAAACGCTACAGAGCTCGCGAAGGATCTGTACGCGACCGATTTGCGACATTTGAATACGAATAGCGACTCAGAAATTTTGTTGAATGTGTTTGCGCACGAGTTGCAGCAGCAAAAAGCGATATTGCCGGGTCCCGAGCATGTTTTCGCGGCGGTTACGGGTGTCCATCAGCGTTGTCGCGGTGCCTATGCGGCGATTGCGATGGTTATCGGTTGTGGGGTTGTAGCGTTTCGGGATCCCTGCGGGATTCGACCGTTGGTTTACGGCCGACGCGTCACCGAGCGGGGCGAAGAGTTCATGGTTGCTTCAGAAAGCGTCGCGCTCGATCTGCTGGGTTTTGAACTGGTGCGGGATGTGGCACCGGGAGAGGCGGTATTTATCGATGAGTCTGGTGTGCTGCATGCCCATCAG
>CAZSYU010000067.1:10509-22368 GCA_964611345.1 uncultured Pseudomonadales bacterium | reverse complement strand
AAGAGTGTGTCAAAGAGTGTGTCAAAGAGTGTGTCAAAGAGTGTATTGAACAACTGTTAAAACCTGTCAGACGATCCCTGCGAAGACCAAAGCTTTAACCCGGATCTTAAGAATTCGATTCCGATACTTAGTACAGTGAGACGCTAGACCAGACGACGGAGTTACGGCAATGACCACCCCTGCTTGTGCGCCAGGAGCGAAGGCTTTGGCCGCTGTTTTGTTGTTGAGCGTGCTTGGCTGCTCCAGCGAACCCACAACCACCGCCGCTGTCGAACCCTCCGCAGCCGCCCAAAGTGTCCGAACTGTGAGTACCAGCCAGATGCAGCGTGTCATTGTCACCCTGAAACCCACCGGACCCACCGAAAAAGACGCGGTCGACCAGGCAGTGCAACGTCTGGCGAGTGCGTTTCCCGATGCAAAGGTGGTACGCACCATGCCCGGCTTTTCGCAAATGGTTATCGATTTACCGGCCGACCAACTTAAGGCGCTGAGTGCAGATCCTATGGTGGCGTCGACCTCCCTTGAGGCTCGTTACAGCACGCAGCCAATTGATCAGGTACCACAAGAACGATGAACAACTTATTGAAGGTCGTACCTGCCTGGTTGTTGGCCGGCGCATTCCTGTTGGCTGCAGGCATAGTGCAGGCGCCAACGGCACTTGCAGCTGATGTTGCGACGGATAAGGTCAGCACGGCGCTTACTCGCAAGGCGGCTGCCAAAGGTGAGGTACGGGTGATTGTCATGCTCGATACCGGCGCGCCAACCGTAAACAACCTGAGCAGTCGAAACGCCGATCAACTCATTGCCAACGCCAGCACACAAAAGTTGGGTGCGGGTGATGTCAGCATCGAAGAGCGGTTGGCGATTAAGCGCGCAAGCCGGAATGTCATGCAGCGCATGTCTGTTGCGCCAGAGAAAATAAAAACATTCAACTATTTACCGATGTTACGTGCTGAGGTTGATGAAGCAGGGTTGCGAGCGCTCGCCGCTGCGCCCGAAGTCAAACGCGTCGTTGAAGACCGGCTTCATCACCCTACGCTCGCGCAGAGTGTGCCTCTGGTGGAGGCCAACGCCACTCAGTCGTTAGGCTTTGGCGGGCAAGGGCAAACGATTGCAGTACTTGATACGGGTGTGGATGCCAATCATCCATTTCTCAGCCCAAGAGTGATTGAAGAGGCGTGCTTTTCGAGTAACACCGGATCGACGTCGTCGGTGTGTCCAAATGGTCAGCAATCACAGATCGGCCCAGGTGCTGCTGCACCCTGCAATGCGAACGGTTGCTCTCATGGCACACATGTCACAGGTATAGCCGCCGGAAGTAGTGCTAGTTTCAACGGTGTTGCTCCAGAAGCAACCATTATTGGTGTGCAGGTGTTTTCCCGTGTTGATAGCACCAACGATTGTCTGCCGAATCCAGCACCCTGTACTGCGGCCTTTACATCGGACATTATCGCCGGGCTGGAAAGAGTGTTTGCGCTGCGCACCACTTTAAACATTGCCGCTGTTAACATGAGTCTTGGTGGTGGTTCGTCTACTACTTTCTGCGATGGCGATCCGGTAAGAGCTGCTATTGATGCATTGCGTGGTGCAGGCATCGCTTCGGTAGTTGCGTCGGGTAACGAAGGAGAAACAAACGCCATCAGCAGTCCGGCCTGTATCTCTAGTGCTGTGAGCGTTGGTTCGACAACGAAGAGTGATACAGTTTCCAGCTTTAGTAACAGCGCGACTTTTTTGACGCTGCTTGCACCCGGCAGTCAAATCAACTCATCGTTTCCCGGTGGCGGATTTAATGTTCTCAGTGGAACCTCGATGGCCGCTCCTCACGTTGCTGGTGCCTTTGCTGCCATCCGCTCGGCATCTCCGCAGGCCACGGTCGATGACATAGTCAATGCACTGAGCGCGACAGGCTTACCGGTTACCGATGCACGTAACCAGTTGGTGAGGCCGCGCATTAGGGTGAACCAGGCCATAGCTGGGCTTGGTATCGGTGGTAATGCCGCCCTTGCAGTGCAGCCTTTGGATGGTGTCGTAGCAAGTGGCGAGCCGGGTGGGCCGTTCACGCCAAACTCAATTACCTATACCCTAACCAACAACGGTAACAGCGCATTGCCGTTTGTGGTGAGCACATCCGCGTCCTGGTTAGCTGTTGCGCCTGCGAGCGGCTCTATTCCGGTAGGGGGCAGCACCCAGGTAACCGTGACTTTATCTGCTGCGGCGACAGCTCTGTTGCCGGGCGCCTACAGTACATCTGTGTTGTTTGATAACACTGACGGCTCAAGTGGCGATACGATTCGCACCGCTGCGCTCACGGTGCAAGGTGCCGGTTCTGCCAATGACAAGTTTAGTAACGCGGTGTTGTTGACCGAAAACTCGGGTTCCACTCTCGGGAGCACCGTTGAGGCTGGAATAGAGTCCGGCGAGCCCATCCACGCGGGGAACAACGGTGGCAGATCGATCTGGTGGCAATGGGTTGCGCCTGCAAACGGCGAACTCACCATTGATACTTTTGGCAGTGATTTTGACACCCTGTTGGCTGTCTATACGGGGGCAAACGTCAGTGCACTGACCAGTATTGCCAGCAACGATGACAGCGGTGGAGTTAACAGCGAGGTAACTTTTAGCGTCGACGTAGGAACCAACTATCTGATCGCGGTTGATGGATTCAACGGCGCCTCTGGCAACGTAGTGCTGAACTGGGACTACACCGACGAGGGCGCCGCTACCGGTTCGTTGGCTGTTACACCCGTAGAAGGTTTATTTGCCACCGGCAACCTTGGCGGGCCGTTTTCGCCTGCCAGCAGAACCTACACGCTAACTAACACCAGCGCTGGCGTGATTGACTTTGATGTTCTCACTAACGGTGCGTTCGTAAGCGCCGACACCGTAAATGGCAGCCTGGCTGCCGGTGCAAGCACCACGGTGACGGTGAGCGTTAATGCTGCCGCCAGCGCACTCGGACCGGGTACCAGCACGGGTAGCCTGATCGTTAATGGCATTAGTCGAACGGTTGCTGTCACGGTTGATGCAGACGGCTCGTCACAGGACAACTTTGTCGATAGAGATACTATCAACGGAGCGGGTCCATTGACCATACTCGCAACCAATACAGAAACCGGCCGGGAGCCTGGCGAGCCAAATCACGCTGGAGTTTTGGGCGGTGCATCGGTTTGGTGGACATGGACCGCGCCAGCTACGGGTACTGCAATTGTGGATACGCGGAATAGCAACTTTGACACGGTACTGGCGGCCTACACAGGGACATCGGTCACGAGCCTGACCGCAGTTGCGTCGAACGATGACGGCCCCGGACTACAGAGCCGCATCAGTTTTGGCACGGTTGCTGGTCAGACCTACGCCATTGCTGTTGACGGCTTTGGAGGTGCGACAGGCAGCATCGCCTTGAATCTAGAGATGCGCACTGGTCGTCCGCTCGGGGACGACTTTAGCGACGCGCAGCCCATTGTTGTTGGACTGTCTTTGAATGACACGCTCACCGCAACAGGAGAGCCAGGTGAGCCTGCGCATGCGAATGTTGGTGGACAGAGATCGATCTGGTGGCGCTGGCAAGCGAGTGGTGGCGAGCAAGTGGTCATAAACACCCTGGGCAGTGACTTCGATACGGTACTCGCGGTCTATACGGGCAGCTCTGTTGCTGCACTTACGCCTGTCGCCGCTAACGACGATACCTTTGGGTTGTTGAGCCAGGTCAGCTTCACCGCAACTGCCGGGACTGTCTATCACATCGCTGTGGATGGCTTCGCTGGAGCTTCGGGTAGCGTCAGGCTGAATGTTGACGGCGCTGGTTTGGTGGAGCAATTAGTCACATCAACGCTCCCAACCGGCCGTTCCGTTCGAGTGAGTGACCAGGCAACCGTGTTTGCCACCTTGATAAACACGTCGCCGGCAACCGCCACAAATTGTTCGGTAACCCCCGACGTCGGATTGCCTGCAACCTTCGACTATGTTCAAACCGACCCGGTGACCAACGAGCCACTCAATGATACTGCCAATCAGCCCTTTGATCTGACGAGCGGTGCAGCGCAAACGTTGGTGATGAGTTTTGTCGCGAGCCAACCACTTGGCCCCGTCGAAATCCCCTTCATTTTTAGCTGCGACGATATTGGTATAGCGAGAATAATCAGTGGGTTGAACACGGTCATTTTGTCGGCATCTAACAACGTGGTAGCTGATGTGGTGGCGCTTGCGGCCACAACGACTGAACTCGGCGTTGTGCTTGCCGGTCGAGATGCGCCGGGTGCCTTCTCTGTGGCGACGGTAAATGTAGGCGCAACCGAAGTGATAACGGCCACGCCAAACGTATCATTCTCTAATCCGGCGCTCGCGCTGAGTATCTGTCAAACGAATCCGGGGACCGGTGGGTGCATTACAACTCCGGCAGCGTCGGTCACCACTAATATTGCAGCGGGCGAAACGCCAACCTTCGGCGTGTTTCTAAGCCCGGCGGCAGATGTTGTTTTTGCGCCGGACGAAAATCGCATACAGGTGGTGTTTACCGACGCAACAGGCAATGTACGTGGTTCCACCAGCGTAGCGGTGAGTACGGTACTGCCCTAAAACCTGTTGGGCTGGCGGGTTTACTGGGCAGCTTTAAGGTTCGCTTCTGCAAACTCCCAGTTTATATGGTGCTCGAGAAACGCCTTGGTGTAGCGGCCCCGTTCGTTCTGGTAATCCAGATAGTAGGCATGCTCCCAAACATCGAGGGTAACTAGCGGCACGCTACCTGCCAGCATTGGGTTGCCAGCATCAGAGGTGCTGACAACAGATAGTGTTGGGTCGCTCTTCTTGCGCTTGTCGGCCGGCGTGTAAACCAGCCACGCCCATCCAGACCCAAACTCGCCCGCGGCGACCTTGCTGAAGTCTTCGGAGAATTGTTCGACGGAACCAAAGCTCGCCTCGATTTGGCTAAGTAAGTCGCCGGCACCCAGCGCGCTCGATTGTGGTGTCAGGCTTTGCCAATAAAAGTCGTGGTTCCAGATTTGCGCGGCAAGATTGAAGATTTTGCCTGAGCTTGACAGCACCAGCGATTCGAGGGATTGCTCGCGACGAGCGTCGTCGGCCAGGGCGGCATCGAGCTTCTTCACATAACCACCATGGTGCTTCTCATGGTGAATGGTGACGGTTTGTGGCCCAACAAAATCTTTTAGGGCGTCTTTATCGTAGGGCAGTGCTTGCAGTTCGAACTTCATGGGGACTCGCTTGTAGATCAATACACAAACGATACCCACTTAAGGACATCTGTGCGAATGGCTGTTGCTAGATGTCGCTTGTCTAGTCCAGCAGCGTTACGGCGCAAATTTCCTGCTAGCCGATACTGCGTTTGCGACCGGGCGCGCGTTGTTCGCCAACAACCGGACCCCAGTCGGACATGAGCGCGCGGCGGAGCTGCTGCATAAGATCTGGGCCGATGCGTTGTGCAAGCCGGTTTTCGGCATCACGAAGGGACGCAAGCGCCCGCTCGATCAGGCGAGCCCCTTTTTCGCTGAACACGATTCGATTCGCTCGCTTGTCGGACGGGTCCGGAATTTGCGTCACGATATCTTCTTTTTCGAGCTCGTTGACCTGTTGCTGCACAGCCTGGCGTGAAATGCCGAGTATGCGCGCCAGTTCGGCGGCACGCGTCACACCGTTGGAGACGTTGATAAGAATCATCGTCTGCGTCCGGGTTCTGGTGCCCATGCCCGCTTCAGAGAGCCCATTTTGCAAGCTCTCATCCATCCAGTAATACGCCCGCAACAGGCCGCGCATTAAGTATTCTTGGGGTTCGGATTCGGGATGATTGTCCATGTCTTTCTGGTTCTTCTGCCAATTAGTGAGGTTAACACCCGTTTAGAGTCTGCCATATTAACCCTTTATTGGGTCTAAATGGAAAGCCATCTTGTCAATGGATCTGCCAAAAGCGCGAATATTGGACTAGTTCATACAACCGTGCAGGCTTGAACTGCTGCTATTGCACCACAATAGACCGGTACTGTCCCTACGAACGTGCTTGAAGAATGCAAATTTTGTCACAAAACTATACAGAAATTCACGTCAGGTCGTCGAACAAATTCTCTGGACAGGCAATCCACCGCTCATTCCGCCAATAACTCCCCCAATAACGGGTTGACCGGTTCTGGCGGCTGGAGGAACCTGCGCTGGGTTATCGGGTTGAAGGTTTTTGGGGGTTTGGTGGGGTCTAATCAGGATACTGTTGGAGAGGGCGCCTCTGAGGCTATGGCGGCCGATGAGCGTGCTGTGGAGCCGCAGAGTGGCGTTTCAGAGCGAGCGGACGACAATTACGAACCCAGTGCGCAGTGGGTTGTTTGGGCAATCATGTTCGGCGTATTGATCTTCGCGATCGTCGTAACAATCTAGGCGCAGAAAGTAAGTGAATTTGAAAAATATGAGCAGGAACAAACGCGCCGGAGTGTTGTGCGCAGGTCTCTTTGTCCTTGGTTTGGCTGGCTGTGCAGGGGGTAACACCAGCGTGCCCCGCAGCAGTCCCGCGGCCGGGTCTGAGGCACTGGTGTCAGCTGAGCAACTGCCGCTCAACTATTTTCAGTTTTTAGGTTCCCACAACAGCTACAAGACGGCCATCCCGCCAGCGACGCTTGCGCAACTGCGCGCGGTGAATCCCCAGGCTGCGCTGGCTTTGGATTACTGGCACGCGCCGATCGCCGCGCAGCTCGACGCGGGCTTGCGGGTGCTCGAGTTTGATGTGTTCTACGACCCACAACAGCGCTTGTTTGGGCGAGCTGGTGACTTTCCCGTGCTGCACGTGCAGAACATCGACACTGGCAGTCACTGCATTAATCTGGGCGAGTGTCTTGCAAGCGTGGTCGATTGGTCGTTAGCCAATCCTGACCACGAGCCGTTAATGATTAGCTTTAATGCTAAAACGGATGTCATAGACCAGCCTGGGTTTATTCGTCCGAACGAGTTCGACATGACCGCGTGGCAAGAGTTTGATGGGGTGCTGCGCGAGAGTCTTGGCGCGCGCATTATTAACCCTGCAGAGGTGTTGGCACCGGACGGGCCGAAGTGGCCCGCGCTGAGCGAAGCGCGTGGTCGAGTGCTGTTGTTGCTCGATGAAGGGCCGGCGAAACACGCAACCTATTTGGCTGCGGTGGCAAAGCCTGCACTGTTTGCGAATGTGCCGGCAGATGATCCGCGTGCAGCGATCCGGGTAATCAATGATCCACTGAGCGGCGCAAAAGAGATTGCGCTAGCGTTGCAGCGCGGCTTGCTGGTGCGCACTCGCGCAGATGCGGATACGGCCGAGGCGCGAACCGGATCCACCACTCGGCGCGATGCGGCCTTTGCCAGTGGCGCGCAGTTTGTTAGCACCGACTATTACATTGCGGCCAGCCACTTCGGTACCGACTATCAGGTGACCTTGCCGGGTGGGGGCGCGATTCGCTGTAACCCGAAGGTGACACACAAGGTCTGTAAAGACTGACAGCTAGTGCGTAAATGTAAAAAAATAAATAAGTCCTGCAACATACATGTCTCTGATCTTTACGGCCCGGTGTCTAGCTGCCTATAGTCCCCGGAGTTAACCCTGAGGGATAGAGGGTAGTAGTAGTGTCGTTGGTGTCGTACAAGAAACGGCAGGTGCTGGTCGTCGATGACGATAGGGGTATCTGTGAGATCGTGAGTCGCATGTTGGTGCGGTTGGGGCATGTGCCGGTATCCGTTGGGTCTGGCAGGGAAGCCGTGCACGAATGTCGGAGCGGTAGCTACGACCTGGTGCTTCTTGATGTGGATATGCCGGGTATGTCGGGCACAGAGGTCTACTCTGCAGTTAGGCAAGCCTCCGCAGAAATGCCGATACTGTTCATGTCCGGTTATCGCACTGAAGAGCTTGCCTCATCGCTCAAAAACGATTCAGCGGTCGGTTTCCTGTCGAAGCCCTTCCCATTGGCTGATCTGCGCAGCATGGTGAGTTCCTTGCCACCGCGACCCTCATCTCAGTCGGCATCCCAGGCGGCCTCATAACCCGTTAGTATTGACGCCTCCGTTTCCCGCTCCAAACCGCAACGGTTACGCCCAAATACCTTCGTTTGGCTGATATTCAGGGCCGGTCGCATATTCTCTTGCCTGTACTGACCCGAAATGGGGACAATTGGACTCTGTCGGCAGGTGTCCTGTTAGGCTGGTTATGGAGAAAGTAGGGTTGCTAGGTAACTTATTGAATATTAAGAGTAATGTTTTGGCAACACTGATGCTCGCTGGTGCCGTGCTGCTGGCGGTAAGCCTGGCGCCTAGCCACCTGGCTCAGGCCGCATTGCCCAGTGTTGATGCAGACGGCAAACCCTTTCCAAGCCTTGCGCCGATGCTGCAACAGGTGTCGCCCAGCGTGGTCAATATCGCAACCTATGCAAACGTCAAAGTAGCCAATCCGCTATTCGACGATCCGTACTTTCGGCGCTTCTTCAATGTGCCGGACAGTCGCCGCAATATTCGGCGCACCAGGAGTGCAGGCTCAGGGGTGGTCGTAGATGCCCGCCGCGGCTACATCATTACCAATAACCACGTTATTGATCGAGCAGACGAGATTACCGTGGGACTGAGTGATGGGCGAACCCTGACAGCAGAGCTGGTCGGTAAAGACCCAAAGGTGGATCTGGCGGTGCTCAAGGTACCTGCAGAGGCGCTCACAGAACTCGAGTTTGCCGACTCGAGTCAGGTCAGCGTTGGCGACTTTGTGGTTGCTATTGGTAACCCGTTTGGGTTCAACCAAACCGTCACCTCCGGCATTGTCAGCGCCCTTGGTCGGAGTGGCTTACGCACAGCCAGCTTCGAAGACTACATTCAAACCGACGCCTCAATTAACCCTGGTAACTCGGGTGGTGCACTGGTTGACCTTGGCGGCAACCTGGTAGGGATAAACACGGCGATATACGCGCCCAGCGGTGGCAACGTGGGGATTGGCTTTGCTATTCCCGCCAATATGGTGCGCTCGATTATGCGTGAGCTGATCAAGCACGGTCGAGTGCGACGGGGTTACGTGGGTTTAAGTGTTGAACCATTGAACGTAGAGCTGGCCAAGGCGTTTGAAGTTAGCCAGCGCGACGGGGTTGTCGTCGTGGAAGTGCAGCCGGGTGGCGCAGCAGACATGGCGGGCCTGCAACCTGGCGATATCATCACCAAGGTGGGTAAAAAAGACGTTATGCAGGTTTCTGACTATCACAGCCAAACCGCAATTATGGTGGTGGGCGACAAGGTGAATCTTGATCTGCTACGTAACGGACGCGAAAAGCGTGTAACCATGCGTATTGCTGAGAGCAGCGAAAGCGTGGTTGAGGGCGCTCGTATAGACCCGCGTTTCTCTGGCACGCAGTTACAGAACTTTGCCGAAGAAGGTGACGACGTCGAAGACGGTGTTGGCGTGCTGGTTACCGAGGTGGAACAGTCATCACCGGCGTGGCGCTATGGTCTGCGCTCGGGTGACCTGGTGGTGGGCGTCGATAACAGGGGTACGCGTAACCTGGCTGAGCTGTCTGAATCGATTCGTCGTGGCCAACCCGTGTCGCTGCAGGTTTACCGCAACGGTCAGTACGGCAGGATTACGCTGCGTTAGTTGTGCCGCGGTCGCACAAACGTGCCGCTGCTTTGCTACTCGAACATAATAACGGACCGGGCCACTTCACCGGTCTTTAGCGCGTCCATTCCCTCGTTTACTTCTTCCAGCTTTATGCGGCGCGAAATCAGGTCATCAAGGTGCAGTTTGCCATTCAGGTAAAAGTCGACAAAGCGCGGCATATCAACGCGGAACCGATTCGAACCCATGTTTGAGCCCTGGATTTTGCGCTCCATCAAAAACTCGGGACCGTGCAACTCAATTTGCGTGCCCACAGGAATCATGCCGATGATGGTGGCGGTGCCCCCGCGTTGGAGCATCTTGAACGCTTGCTCTGTGGTGACTTTCAGGCCGATGGCCTCAAAGGCATGGTGGACGCCACCTCCGGTCATTTCACGAATCGCCTCTATCGGGTCGCCATCGTTGGGATTGATGGTATCGGTGGCACCAAACTTGCGCGCCAGTTCGAGCTTTTGCGGCATCATGTCGATGGCGATTATGCGGCCTGCACCGGCGATGGCTGCACCGTTGATGGCTGACAAACCAACGCCGCCACAGCCGATAACCGCAACGGTTTCACCGGGTGCCACTTTGGCGGTGTGAATCACGGCGCCAACGCCAGTGGTTACGCCGCACCCAATGAGGGCCGCGCGATCGAGAGGCATGTCTTTGCGCACCTTAACCAGGGCGTGTTCGTGGATGAGCATTTGCTCAGCAAAGGACGACAGGTTCAGAAACTGATGGACGGGCTCGCCGCCCACGCTCAAGCGCGAGGGCTGATCTGCCGCGCGTTGCAACTCGGGCTCCTGGCACAGTGACATGTGCCCGGTAATGCAGTGTTCACAATGCCCGCAGAACGCCGACAGGCAGGTAATGACGTGATCGCCTGGCTGAACGTAGGACACGGCGTCGCCCACGGCGAGCACCTCGCCGGCTGATTCGTGGCCAAGCACGCTCGGCAGCGGATAGGGGTAGGAGCCATCTGCAAAATGCAGGTCTGAGTGACAGACGCCGGCTGCGACGGTGCGTACCAGTACTTCCCGCGGGCCAGGGTTACCGCAAGTCACATCTTCAATTGACAGGGGGGTGTTCGTTTCGCGCAGTACGGCAGCTTTCATTGGCATTCTCTCCCGAATCAGACCAGTCCAGCAGGCGCTGGAGACAAACCTCAGCATGCCAAAGCGACGGATGCTTTGCTACGGGCCCTAGTAAGATAGACTGCGCAGTCAGGCGACTAACAGCTGTTATGATGTAGCGATGGAACGTATGGGGATCAAGGCTTCCGTCTGGATGTTGTTGTTGGTGAGCGGGCTGGGTTTTGCACAACTCGCCCATTCCTATCCGGGCGCGACCCATCAGCAACTGATGTTCCTGGCGGCTCGCCAATACAACGAGTGCGTTAAGGACACCCCAGAGCTGCGCCTGTCGGCGTTGCAGGTGCGCTACGCAGCCAAAGCGGCGGTAAGCCAGGCCGAGGCGAGCTTTGTGCGGCGCATGTTTCGCTGGGGGTTTTACGAGCGCGAAGCACAATCCCCTAAAAGCTCTTTGTGGGTTATCGAAACGCGCATGCATCAGCATTTTAATTCCCTGGTGGCGGAGGCGGAAGCAGCGGCAACAGACGCTGAGTTGTTTCCGGTGGCGGGTCGCATTGCGGCTTACGTTCAGGACGTGACTTCGCCGGTGCGTGTGGTGCCAATTTACTCCGCCCGATTTTGGCGGTTTAACACCCATGACCGATTTCGGGCGGTTAAGATAAAGGAAGAGCAGCTCGCCGCGAAGCTGACGGATGTGTGCGATGCCGTACTTGCCGATACTCTACTTGACTACTCCGCCGTTCTTACGGCGACTGCCAATCAGACATTGACGGCCATCAGGCAGCCCATCCCGGGCATGCCGACCACCTGGCAGTCCTTTTGGCGGCTCGCCAGTGACCCTGCTGATTTCGGCGAGTACGGTCCCGCAGGCAATCGCTTTGGCGCGCGCACCAGTTTTCGTTGCGGGGACGAGCGTTGCGTACTGTTGAATAAAGACCCGCTGTACGAAGAATTTGCCCAGGCTCGTCATGTGGATGCCGTGGTGGGTACCATGCGCGTGTTGCATAGTCTGCAGTTACGCCGACTGGGAGCGAGTGCTCTTGGCGGCACGGAAGCTGCAAGCACGGACGCTGTAGATCAACAAGCCGAAGCTGCGCAGACGGAAGACACTCAGCCTGAAGGCGTTGAGACAGAAGACGCTCGGATGGAAGACACTCAACTTGAAGACGTTGAGACGGAAGA
>CAZSYU010000067.1:0-10409 GCA_964611345.1 uncultured Pseudomonadales bacterium | reverse complement strand
GAAGACGTTGAGACGGAAGATGCTGCCAGTTCGATGGTGCGGTCCCAGATTCGTAATCTAACCGCCAATGAGTGACGCCTTGGTTGGCCAGTCTGCCACCAGTAATGGTCTGTCTGGTTGGCTGCAGTTGCACACGAATTGGCCCGCCTTCTACGACTTTTTCTCCGATGTGTTGGGCCCGGTGGGCTGGTGGGTGGTACTGCAATTTGTGATTTTGCTGCTCGGCACCCGAAAGGGTTTGCGCCTGGCCTGGCTACTTTTTACCGCCACCGTGACCAACACCTTGTTGAAGTGGCTGTGGGCAGAGCCGCGGCCCTACTGGGCAGACGAGTCCGTTAACCCATTGCGGGCTACCGCTGGCTTTGGCATGCCGTCTGGGCATGCGCAGGGGGCAACCGCGCTATGGCTGGGGCTGTGGCTGCTGCTGCGTGGTCGTGCGCTGTTGGCGCTGGTGATTGCTTTTATTATTTTTACGGGCCTCTCGCGCATTTACTATGGCGTGCATTCAACCGCCCAGGTACTGGTGGGTACCGGTTTTGGCGTCGCCCTTAGTTTGCTTGTCTGGCAACTGTTGCCCGGACTCGAGGCGCGGTTGCGCGCTATGACCCTGAATTCACGGGTGGCCACAAGCATTGCGACCGTTGCCATTGTTGGAGTCATCTGCTGGCTTGTATTTGCCTTTCGCCAAGACTTTGTCGCGCCTGCTGAGTGGGTTGTGAGATTCGAAGCAGCGCAGGAGCGATTTGGGCAAACCGGCACCATGGGCCTAGTCGAGAGTGGTTCACTGCTGCTTGTTGCCATGCTTGCCGGGTATGTGTTCCTTGCACTCGTGGCAAGCGCTAAAGGTCACCGTGCGCTGGTTTTAACTCAAGGCCGGATGACAAGATTTATCGTCGCCATCGTGACCGCGATAGTACTGAACATTGCGGCCCTGCTGGCATTGAGGGCCCTGCATGCCGACGCCTGGCTTGCCGGTATCTGGTTGTGTGTGCAGCCACTGGTTGCGCTGTGGCTACCGCTGTATTGGTTTGGTGAGACGGAATGACGGGGGCGCTGCATTTGGGTCTTACGCCCTGGTCTATGAATCCGACCGCAATGCCTGAGCAGGCACGGCTCGCAGAAGAGTGGGGCTATCAATCCATTTGGCTACCTGAAAATCACTTTTCTGGATTTGCCGCGCTGCCTGACCCCCTCATGCTGCTTGCCGGTATGGCCGCGACCACCACCAGTATAAAGCTTGGGACCACCTCTTATTTGCTGCCCTTGCGCCACCCATTGCAGGCCGCCGAGCAAGTCGCCGTGCTCGATCAACTCTCGGCCGGGCGGCTGATTTTGGGTTTGGGGCGAGGTTACCAGGCCCCCACTTACGCAGCCTTTGGCATTGCCATGCGGCAGAAGCGCGCCATCTTTGCGCAATCGCTTAAGTTGCTCAAGCGTGCCTGGGCGGGTGAAGAGCTGGTGATGCTTGATGGGGCAACTCCGGTAACTCTTGCGCCCTTACCCCGCCAACAACCGCATCCGCCGCTTTGGGTGGCGGCCTTTGGGCCAAAAGCACTGGCCCAGGTTGGATCGCTTGGGTTGCCATATCTGGCCTCACCGGTGGAGTCCTGTAACGATTTGGTCGGAAATCTCGCCGCGCTTGCGAGCGCCAGTATTGCCGCGGGGCACGCGGTCCCTGATGTAGTGCCCGTTATGCGCACCATGTTTGTTTCGGATGATGCCAGTCTGGTTGCCGCACTACGTGAGTCACTTGCTGCCCAGATCAAGGCCACTGCTGCGACCGGGCCCATGCATCTTGCCAAAGCGGCGGCAGCTGATCTCGACGACATTGTTATTGTTGGCGATGCCGCGCACGTCAAAGCCCAGGTGGCGCGCTACACCGGTGAGCTTGGGGTGACGCATCTCATTGCCACTCGCTTGCGCTTAGAGGGCGTAGATAAAGAGGCGCTCCGCTTGAGTGCGCAGCGGTTACCAGAAATACTCGGGCACTGATAGACAGGTGACTGGGTAACAGGGGAGAAACATGGGTTACAAAATATTATGGCCAATGATGCGTTGGCCCGATGACCGGCACATTGAGCTTGATGCGGTGGGACCCGACCATGACGCTATTTTTGCGAATCGCTACAGTGAAGTCACCGATAAGCAATGGGCCGAGGCAGACGTTGTCGTTTCTGCGCCTGATATTCCGCCTGAGTTTCGTGCCAAGTTAGAGAAGTGCCGCATCTTTATCACGCCAAAAGTGGGTTTCGACAACATCGATTTGGCGGCCTGGGGTGCGTTGGGTATTCCGGTCAGCAACGTGCCTGATTACGGCACCATGGAGGTTGCCGATCATGCGATCGCGCTCATGATGTCGTTGATGAAAGGCATTACCTTTCATACGCGAGAGCTGAAGGATGATATTAAGGGTAACTGGCGCCCTGCACTTAACCCCTACGGTCGGCGTCTCTCTGACTGTACCTTTGGTCTGTTAGGTATGGGGCGCATTGGTACGGCGACCGCATTGCGTGCCAAGGCGTTTGGCATGAATGTGGTGTTCTTTGACCCCTATCTGCCCAATGGCGCCGATCTGGCGGTTGGTGTCACGCGGCTAAATTCTCTGGCAGAGCTGATGGCAGCCAGCGATGTTCTGAGCGTGCACGTACCGCTGTCAGATGAAACCGAGAAGATGTTAAACGCCGATGCGTTCAAGCACGCAAGAGCCGGCATGATTGTCATCAATTCGGCGCGTGGGCCGATCATTGATCTCGATGCGCTGCACCATGCGTTAAAGAACGACCAGATTCAGGCGGCCGGCCTTGATGTGTTACCCGTTGAGCCTGCTGACCCTGAGCACCCACTGTTGAAAGCCTGGACTAACGACGAAGAGTGGATTGCCCACCGGTTGTTGATTACGCCGCATTCAGCGTTCTACACACCCGAAAGCATGCGCGACATGCGTGCCAAGGGGATTCATGTTGCTATCGAGTACCTTGATAACGGGCGCCTGCAGAACTGCGTGAATTCAGAGTTTTTGCCCGGCAGCTATTAGCCGATAGCGATACCTGTGTTGTTCTCATCAACCGGTATCTCAAGATAACCTCGCAACCAGGCGGTTAGCCAGTAAAACGGTGCTGTATCGAGCAATGCTACCACCATCTTAAACAGGTAACTGCCGAGCATCAGTGTGCCAAGGGCGGCAAGCGTGAATTCGCCTGCGAGATAGGCGGCACCAAAGGTTACGGTAATGACCATAAACGAATCGACCATCTGGCTGATTAGCGTTGAAAAGTTGTTGCGCAGCCAGAGGTGTTTGCCGTTGGTGAGACGCTTGAAAAAGTGAAAGAGCTGCACATCGCAGAATTGCGCCGCGATGTAGGCAAGCATGGAAGCAAGCACGGCGCCCGATGTGCAAGCGTACAAGAGCTCAAACAGCTCGATGGTGCCATTCATGGTGGCACCGCTGGGTGTAGAGATGCCTTGCGCTAACTGCAGTACCTGCCATGGCGCCTGGGAGTCGCCGGTAGGTAAGTTGTTACCCAGCCACATGATGGCGATGATAAACAGGTTGAGGCCGAGGCCTACCCACACCAGAAAGTTGGCGCGGGCCTTGCCGTAAATTTCTGAAATGAGATCGGTGCACAAAAAGGTGAGTGGGTAAGGCAGTACACCCACCGCAAGAGACAGAGGGCCAAGCTGAATAAAACGGGTGATGCCAATGATATTGAGCATGGTCATGGCGCAAATAAATACACCGGCCAAAACGAGAAAGACCCGCTCGCGTCGCTCCCGAATCTCTGCGCTTACTATCCCCGTTCCTTCGGCGGGCCTGTTCATCAAGCCTCTACCTGGCCCAGATTTGCATGCAGCACCGCACCATTGATAACCGGGTTGTTAGCCGCAAACAGCACGGTTGCGGCAATCTCATCAGGTTCAATCAAGCGCTTAAACGCTGACATACCGGCCACGAAGTCCATAGCGTCGGCGGGCACGTGCTCCCGGAGCATTTGCGTATCGGTGAAGCCCGGACATATACAAGCGGTATGAATAGTGCCGCCTGCGAGATCCTGGCAGGTGCTGCGCATCATGCCCACGGTCGCATGTTTTGAGGTGACGTAGCTAAACGAGTTGGGTACCGCCTTTTCGCTGAGCGTTGACCCGATGTACAGAATGCTCGAACCCGTGCCCATGTGCTTGATCAGCAGGTTGTTAAGGGTGTTGGGTGCGATGAGGTTGATTTCGTAGATATGTCGCAGCTCTGCGCTGGGGGTTTCGCCGATTTTGTCGTTTGCTAGCAGCGACGCATTGTGCACGACACTAATATGCGAGGCGTCCGTTAGCTGCGTGTCGAGCTCGCTTGTAAGCGCAGTGTCAAAATCGGGCTGAGCGAGGTCGCAAGCGATGGAGTGGACGCTGGTGTTAGGGCAGGGGCGCCGCGACAGATTCACCACCCGGTAACCGTCAGCAAGAAACGCTTCGGCACAGGCAAGTCCAATGCCAGAACTCGCGCCCGTAATAACCAGCAGTTTGTTGGTGGTGCTCATAGAGAAATCCCTGGATCGTCTTAAGTGGCGGCAACCCATTCTGATCGTGCCCACTGGTCGTTGCCGGAGGCAACTCGAACCAGCAGCTTCGAAATGGGTAAGTCGGCCATCTGTGGTGCTTTGAGAATGCGCTGCAATGCCCAGCCTGCGAGTTCCTCAACGGTAATGTTGCGTACCGGCAGCAGGGTGACGTCGCGGGGCAGGAACGGAATGCGTTCACCGTTGAACAGGGCGAGAATCATGTCGTCCGTGCGCTCAATTTGTAGCCAGGGTGAATTTTCTGGCAGCAGCATCTGCTCGTCTATTTCTGCGCAGAGCGCTCTCAGGGCTTCTTTCACGATGTTGTAGTCGAAACACAGACCAGCAGCGCCAATTCGGGTTTCTACTTCGCAACCAATCTGAAAATTATGGCCGTGCAAGTCCTCGCGTTCCGTGGCCGAAAACAGGGTGAAATGCGCGCAGGAGAAATGCAGGTATTCCTTGTGAATTTCTATCGTGGTGACGTCAGAAGTGCTGCTCATGGCCCTATGCTACCCTAACTCAAACGTTTTGGCGGCAGGGGAAATCAGTATGAATACACTAACTAACAGGGACATAAACAGTGCGGGTGGGGCTGGACTGGACATTTCGGCGCTGCGTGAAAATCCTGCGGCGGCCGGCATGTCTGGAGAGCGTCTGGAGCGAGTTGGCAGGCATCTCGAGTCGCGGTTTATTGAACCCGGCAAGATCAGCGGCGCGCTACCTGTGGTGTATCGCAAGGGCGAGCTGGCCTACGCGCGTGCGTTTGGGCGCATGGATATCGAGCGCAGCAAACCCATGCAGCTCGACACTATTTTTCGCATCTACTCCATGACCAAACCCATCACCTCCATTGCATTGATGATGCTCTATGAAGAGGGCTACTTTCAGTTGCAGGACGAGGTGCGACGGTTTATTCCGCAGTTTGCCAAATTGAGGGTGTATCAGGGAGGGGTGTACCCACATTTTCAAACCCGACCCTGCGATCGCCATATGACTATCCGGGACTTGTTGAGCCACATGTCAGGTCTAACCTACGGTTTCATGGCCCGCACCAACGTAGACCATGCGTACCGGCGAGCGAAGGTAGGCGGCGAAGTTGCAGGCGCAACCCTTGCCGACATGATGGACAAGCTTGCAGACATTCCACTCGAGTTTTCCCCAGGCACTGCCTGGAACTACTCGGTAGCGACCGATGTGTGCGGCCGATTGGTGGAAGTGCTGTCAGGTCAATCGCTCGACGTGTTTTTTGCCGAACGAATCTTCAAGCCGTTGGGCATGAGTGATACCGGGTTTACGGTGCCAGACGAAAAAATCGAGCGTTTCGCAGCGAACTACATGCGCAATGCCAAGAAAGAGTTGGTACTTGAGGATGATCCGCAGGACAGCCCCTACATACGGCCACGCAGTTTTCTATCGGGCGGCGGTGGGTTGGTTTCAACGGCGTCTGACTATTTGCAGTTCTCACGTATGTTGCTTGGCAATGGCAGCGTTGATGGCGTGCGCCTGGTCGGGCGTAAAACCATCGAGCTGATGACTGCCAATCACTTACCTGGCAATCAGGATCTTACCCGCTGGGCCCAGGGGTCGTTTTCAGAAACGGCGAATGAAGGCTATGGCTTTGGTCTCGGGTTTTCTGTCAATTTAGGGGCGGGCGCAACTGCAACGGCAGGTTCAGCCGGAGAGTATGCCTGGGGAGGTGCCGCCAGCACTATTTTCTGGGTCGACCCGGTGGAAGAACTGATTGTGGTGTTTATGACGCAGTTTATGCCTAGCGCTACGTTTAACTTTCGCGGGCAGCTGAAGTCGCTGGTTTACCCAGCCATTGTCGACTAGTCCGCGTTCGGTGCCGCGTCGATCTGAATGCGCTCGCGGATCAGCCCATAGAAATGGTTGTTTGAGCTGTTCTCGAACAGCCACCCCAAATGTGTGTTGCAGTCGCTGCAGGTAGCAAAACGCCAGCTATAGCCCGCAAACCAGCTGTCGGCCGCCGTGGGTTGGCCAGAAATAGCACAACCCAGCGCATCGCTGTAACAGCGGACGTTAAAGTCGATGCCGTGCGGGTTGGTGCAAAAATGTTGATGTGAGCCGTTGATGTTGATGGCGTCTTTGCTGTGACCCAGTACTGCGCTGCAGGCGGCGCAAAACACGAATGAGCGGTCATTTTTGCCGTCATCGAGCATGCGCTTAATTGCAGGGTCGAGCTCTTGACGCTGTTTGTCTATAACGTCCACCATGCCCCATTCTAACTGTTTGGGTGCCGAATCGAATGACTGGTTTTGGGGAGATTTACGAACGTGCAGCAGCACGCAAGGGTGGGGCTAAAGCGTTGGATGCCATGCTGGTGCGACCGAAAACCGCACGCTCCCTAAAGCGCATAACTGACGACCGCTATCTGTCTGAGATGACAGCCTGTGTTTTTCGTAGCGGTTTTGTGTGGCGCATTATCGAGAACAAGTGGCCCGCGTTTGAAGAGGTGTTTCACGGTTTCGACAGCATGGCCTGCGCGATGCTGGGTGACGAAGAGCTGGAAGAGATTGCGCAAGATGCGCGCATTGTGCGGCACGCCAAAAAAATTCATGCGGTGCGTAATAACGCACTGTTTGTGCGTGACGTTAAAGAGCAGCACGGCAGCTTTGCCGCCTACATTGCCGATTGGCCAGTCAGCGATATTGTTGGGTTGTGGGCTGACCTGAAGAAACGTGGCGATCGACTGGGTGGCCAAACCGGCCGCTATTTTTTGCGCTTCATGGGCAAAGACACGCCCGTGTTGTCGCGGGATGTAGTGGCGGCACTTATACAGGCTGGTGTTATTGATAAAGACCCGACCAGCAAGAAGGCCCTGGGTCAGGTGCAGGCGGCGCTGAATGAATGGATGGATGAGAGTGGTCGATCGTTAACAGAGATATCTCGCGTGCTCGCGTTCTCTACCGGTGAAAACCAGCCTTAGCCAGTCTCACGCATGGAGTAGCTCAGCACCAACCCGCCCAGCAGCCAAAATCCCAGGTCGTAGACCATGATGGTGCCTTTCCAGCTCAGTGGATAGTTCCACCAAACCACATCGCCCATATTGGAGTACACAGCGGCGGTTACGCCCACGAACAAGGCGGTCCGCAGGCGATTCGAAGGGACGTGTTTGATCAACAGCGCCAGCAGGAACATCACTACAATGTTATGCGCAAGGCCTAGTCCGAGTACTATCGGGTCGCCCTGCTGGGGTGGGGAGTGATCTATGTTCACCATGGCCCACACGCCGCTGTCGGTGAGCGCAGAGAATTGTTCGGGACTGTTGTTTGTCATGCTTGGAATGCTGTAGTAGCCCGATTCAGGAAACAGCTCTGCCAACCGCGCCTGTACTTCGGCATCGTTGTTCACACTGTCCCATGCCTGGTACGGGGTTGTCGTAGCGCCCCAGAAGGCGAAGCCCCACAGGAAGGTGAGGATGCCGGCGAGTACAACGCCGAGCAGTGTTTTGCTGGTCATGGCATGTCCTGGGTTCGATCAGTCTGCATGTTTAACTGGATGGTTAGTTGGTACTGCCGTTGGCACGCCACATACTGCTGCGTACCTCTTGAGTTATATGCCGGGGACGTGAACACTGCAAGTCACCGTGATGGAGAAATTTTATGCAACTGTCTCTTACTCCCGAGCAGCAGGGCTTGCAGGACGAGATTCGGTCGTTTTTACAAGCCAATCTGCCTGCCAGTGTTGCTGCCAAAGTGGCGCGCGGCGAGGGAATCAGTGCGGCGGAAACGCGGGACTGGCATAAGGTGCTCGCTGCGAAAGGCTGGGCTGCCCCGGCGTGGCCCGTGGAATATGGTGGCACGGGCTGGAATCTGGTGCAGCGACACATCTTTGATGTGGAGTGCCGCCGCGCTCAGGCACCCTACCTGTCAGGCTTCGGCATCACTATGGTGGGCCCTGCCATTGCAAAGTACGGCTCTGCCGAACAAAAAGCCGAACACTTACCAAAGATACTCAACGCCGAGCGCAATTGGTGCCAGGGCTATTCAGAACCCGGCGCCGGTTCTGATCTGGCATCGGTAGCGACGAGAGCCGAGCGCGATGGCGACGACTACATAGTTAACGGCAGCAAAATCTGGACGAGTGCAGCGGAGCTTGCTGACTGGATTTTTTGTTTGGTTCGCACTAATCCGGATGTGCAGCAACAAAAAGGCATTAGTTTTTTGTTGTTAGATATAAAGAGTCCTGGCGTGACCATCGAGCCGTTGTATGCGTTCAACGGTAAACGCTTATGGAATCAGGTGTTTTTTGACAACGTGCGTGTTCCAACGGCCAATCGTCTGGGCGCAGAAGATCGAGGCTGGACCGTTGCAAAGAGTTTGCTGGGTGACGAACGCTTGATGGTGAGCCGGGTTGCAGAAAACAAGCGTATTCTGGGCATTGCGCAGCAGGTGCTAAAGGCCGAGTCTGATGCTGGCGAGGCGCTGAATGCGCTGGCTTATTATCGACGGCAGGTTGATGAGCTTGATGTGCGCCTGCAGGCACTGGAAATGACCAGCTTGCGGTTGCTTTCTGAAGCAGATGCAGGCGGTCAGGTGGGTGCGGAGCCGTCGATGTTAAAACTGAAAGGCAGCGAGCTGGTGCAGGCAATGGACGAGCTGCTGTTCGAAGCGGTAGGGCATTGGGCGTTGCCGCTCGATTGTGCCACCCAAGAGCGACTGGGCGGAAGTAGTGTGCAGGTTGGGCCAGCGCATACAGGGTATGTAGCGTCTGGTCGGTATCACCATCGAGGTTACACCATTGCAGGCGGTTCCAGCGAAGTGCAGCACAATATCATCGCGAAGGCAGTACTGGGGCTTTGAACTCAGGTTACGGCCGTATCGTTATCATCAGCCGACTTCTTTTTAAACAGTCTGCCAACCAGTGCGCCCAGACCAAGCACAATAAACACACCAAATTTCTTCAGAAAGATAATGGCTGCTGCGATAAGCCCGGTTTTGGCCAGCACCTTCCCGGCTACGAGCGCACCCAGTCCGTAGGCCGCAACCTTGTCCATCGAAGGGTCGAATTCGGCGTAGGTGGAACCCTGATCAAATTCTGCGAGAGCCAGCACGGTGTCGACATTGTCCTTGATAGTGTCCAATTGACTCATGCCTGCAATGAAGTTCATGTGCAGCAAACCTTTCCGACCTAGCACTCGAATGTTGTAGTTCAGAGTGTTTTCTTCGACGTCAGCGAACGCATACTCCTGTGCCCAGTGCAGTTTGTTGGTGCTTGGGTCGTAGTAGGGGGGAGATGCCCAGCCCACCAGTGATATCGCCTCGTAGCCGGCTTCTACTCGCGCTTTGGATTCTGTCTGGGTGTCTGCTTGCAGCTCTTTGAGCATGTCGTCGTAGTCGATTTCCGCAGCGTCTTCGTCAGAGACATAACCGTCGTCGATATACTCGATAGTGACGCCCCAGGTGTCGTTATCCAGTGGCGTTTGACCCGCTGGAAACAGCATGCCTAAAACGGAGTTACCAGGCAGGTTGCCCCATACCTCCTCGAGCACGGTTTTGGAATCTTCAGGTCCAAGAAAAAAAGAATGTCTCCGGCACGTTTAGGGTGGCGTTGGCGGCGCTTAGTTCGATCTCACCAGTGCGCGGATCGAGACTCTCAAGCACTTTATTGGCCCATGCCAGGTATTCCTGTTCTTCTTCGCTCAGGCTTTCTGGTTGAGTGAGTGCTTCCCCTTCCTCGTTGGTTGCCGTGACGACCTCACCGTCGGTAGTAGCTAGCTATTCTTCTACCGTTTGTGCAGTTGCTGTGGCCATGCATAGCAGGCTCGCGGTAAAAAGTGTTGTTGCTGTAATAATTCTGGCAGTAGTTTTCACATTAATTCCCTGTGTTTTACTGTGGTTT
>CAZSYU010000066.1:14913-22370 GCA_964611345.1 uncultured Pseudomonadales bacterium | reverse complement strand
CTTGGGCCCCAACGGCGCTGGTAAGTCCACGACCCTGCGCGTTCTGTACACAGTGATCACGCCAACCACAGGCAGTGCACAGATCGATGGCATAGATACCGCAATCGATCCGCTGGGTGTGCGCGAACGCCTCGGCGCTCTACCCCACAACGCCGGAATCTACGAGCGACTGAGTGCACGGGAAAATGTCCGCTACTTTGGACGCCTAAATGGCTTGCGTGGCGCTGAACTCGAAACCCGAATCGAAGCGCTGGTTGAGCAACTCGATATGCAGAAGTTCATTGACCGGCAGGCCAAGGGATTTTCGCAAGGCCAGAAAATGAAAACCGCTCTGGCCCGTGCACTCATCCATGAGCCCAACAACGTGGTGCTCGATGAACCGACCAACGGCCTCGATGTCATGGCCACACGCGCTCTCCGCGACATCATCAACGGCCTGAAAGACGCGGGTAAGTGCATACTGTTTTCGAGCCATATCATGCAGGAGGTCGCGAGCCTCTGCGATGATTTGGTGATCATTGCCGGGGGTCAGGTCCGCGCCAGAGGTAGCGCCGACGAGATTCGCAACCAAACCGGTTGCGATGACCTGGAGGACGCCTTTGTGGCCGCGCTCGGTCTTAGCGACGATGCTGAATCTATCGAAGAGGCCAATGTCCAGATTCACCGCGACAATCAAAGCGGAGCTGTGCCTTGAACTGGACTCAGGTCAGTACAATATTCAACAAGGAAACCCTCGACAATCTGCGCGACCGTCGCACACTGCTCTCGTCGTTTAGCCTGAGCGTGCTCAGCCCTATCCTGTTTGTGGGTCTCATGGTGTTCATTCTTGATCAGGCTGTAGGGAGAAGCGACAGCAAACCCGAAGCACATCTGATCGGGGCCGAACACGCCCCCGCATTGATTGATTGGTTACAGGCTCAGGGTACGCAGTTTACCGAGGTGTCGGTTAGCGACATGCCAGACCCGCAGCGTGCGGTTGAGGATGGCGTTGCAGACCTGGTGCTGAGTATTCCAGCCACCTACGCAGAGTCGTTCAACGCAGGCGCGGGACACGTGCAACTCATCCACGACAGCTCACAGTTTGGTGATGCCAGCCGCCACTACGCACAGCTGAGCGCCATGCTGCGTGGCTACAGTGGCTTGATTGGTCGCATGCGCTTGCAGGTGCGGGGCATTTCTACAGAAATTATTGAGCCGATTAGCGTGCAGAGTATCGATACCGCATCGCCCGCCGCGCGAGCGCTGTCTATTCTGGCCAGCTTTCCCTACCTGCTGGTACTGGTCATTTTTATGGGCGGATTTTATCTCGCCATAGATACCACGGCCGGCGAGCGCGACCATGGCTCGCTTGAACCGCTACTCACGCAGCCGGTACAACGCCATGCGTTGGTGCTCGGCAAACTTGGGGCAACCAGCGCGTTCAGCCTGCTCGCTCTTATCGTCTTCCTGGTGATCTTTGCCTTGGCCGTGCCCTTTGTGCCCTTCCACCGCATTGGTATGTCACTCACCTTTGGTGCCAGCAAGATCGCGCTGATTATCGCACTCTGCCTGCCGCTCATCTTGCTGGCGGCCGCACTACTGACCGTGGTGGCAAGCTTTGCGAAGAGTTTTAAAGAGGCCCAAACCTACCTGTCGGGCGTGATCTTTGTGCCAACACTGCCGCTCATTGTGACCGGCATTATGGGCGTTAACCCGACTACCCCGCTAATGTTGATTCCAAGCCTTAGCCAATCGTTGCTGGTGAGCGAGATTATCAGTGATGGCCCGATCGAGCCGCTTTGGCCAGTGCTGAGTGCCGCGACCACACTGCTGCTTGCTGGCGTGTTCTACCTGCTGGCAACGCGCCTGTACCGCAGCGAACGCCTGCTCGTTTGATCGTTTGATCATTTAAGAGTAGCGCTGAAAAAAGTATGGCTTAAAAAATGGTCGGCGTGGAGAGATTCGAACTCCCGACCCTCTGACCCCGAGACAGATGCGCTACCAGACTGCGCTACACGCCGATCGCCAAATTCTAGCTCAGCCGTTAAGGGCTCACCAGCCGCCTTGCAACACAGCCTCCAAATCATTCTTTAACGCCTGTGCCGCTGCGTAGTTGGGATCAATACCGAGCGCCTTGTCCGCAGCCACCAACGCATCGCGGTAACGCCGCTGCGCGCGGTGCACCAGTGCAAGGTTGAAGTACGCCTCTTCCAGATCGATATCGGCCGCTACTGAATCTTCCCCTGCCGAATCGCCAAGAGCGATGGCTGACTTCAACACCTTGATGGCCGCCTTCAGTTTGCCGCGGCGCGCCAGTAGATCGCCAAGGGTTACCCGAAACGCCCCACTACGGGGCTCAAGCTCAATCGCTTTCTCGATGTGCTTTTGCGCCTTTGCAAGCTCACCCCGTTCTTTGTGCAATATACAACGCCAATAACAGATACTCGGATGTGCCCCCTTGCCGGTAAGCTTACGGGCTTTTTTTAACGCCGCCTTAGCATCATCGTAGCGCCCAAGATCGATCAGGGTGGGCGCGCTCACCAGCCAGCCCCAACCCGAATCAGGGTTGGCCTGGATGTACTCAAGTGTTGCTTCCAGCAGCGGCGCTACCGCCTGTTGCTCCATTAAGCCGCGAATGCGCGCACGCATGTCAGCCTCTGCAGGATCCAACTCATTTGCCGAGACATTAGTAGGCGCTGACGGACTCATTGCGTCCTGCGGGCCCGCCACTTGGGACCAAAACGCAAGCCAATACTGAACGTCGGCTCATTGCTGTTGCTTGAACCAGAAATGCCGCCTTCCAAATGCACACGACCACCCAGCAATACCCGGCCCGTTAAACCATAAACAAAGTCATCTTCGTCAATGCCAAGCGGCGCATCAAACAACCTGGTGTATGCGATAGAAGGTTCCAGCTCAAACCGGTCGCCGGCCGCGAATCGCAGCGATAGCCCGCCGAAGCCACCCCATTCGTCTTCGTCTACAGCGAAAAAGGCGATCTGGTTTTCGGCATTAAGGAAACCAACATCCACAATCACATCAACCTCAGGTGTCAAACGGGCGATATAACCCGCACCGAAGGTGATGGTGCGCAAGGTGAACGCATCCGTGTCGAAGCGGCTGACTCCTGCCGCAATACGAACACTGCCACCCACCTCATAGGAGCCGCCACCAGACCAACCATCGAAACCATCAAAATTCGCATAGCCAATCGATCCGTAATTGTAGGAAAGGTCGGTAGCGTGCACCGGCACAAGCGCTGTTGATACACCACAGATCCAGGCAACTGCCCACATTAAGGCGGACCTGGGTTGCCACTCCTGCAACTTGCTCACCGTTTTAAACATCGCTTACTCCTGAAGTGTAATTGTTTTGGTTTTCTGGTTGATGATCTAGGCCGTTAGAACTTCTGCACCCTGTGCCCCGATCAACACAGTTTGTTCGAACTGTGCTACCAGTTCTCCCTTGGCAACGCTAAGCGTCCAGCCGTCGCTCTGCTCATCAACCCAGGGGTTACCCGTGGTAAAGAACGGTTCTATCGTGAATACCTGACCCAGTTGCAAGCGACGAGTCTCGGCAGGATTATCAAAGGGTACGTAGGACGGTTCTTCGTGAATGCTGTGGCCGACCCCATGGCTACCGAGATTTGCAACGATGCGATAACCCAGGCGATCTGCAATTTTTTGGACGGCGGCACCCACCACGTTCAAACCACACCCCGGGCGTAACTCAGAGATTGCGGCAGCAACCGCCTTTTGTACGGCGTCGCAAATCCTGACCTGTGCCCGGCGACCACGCCCAACCACAAACGACTCTCCCATATCGGCGACGTAACCACGGTACTCGGCTGAGACATCTATGTTGAGCATATCGCCGTGGCGCAGCTTTCTCGGACCAGGGATTCCGTGGGCGGCTTCTTCGTTGAGGCTGATACAGGTCGCTCCGGGAAAATCGTAGTACAGCGCCGGCGCTGATCGCGCACCGACGCTCGCAAACTCCTGGATCGCAATGGCATCCAGCTCCTGAGTAGTTACACCGGGCTTTGCGGCTTGCTTCATCAATTCAAAAACGCGGCGCACCAGCTTGCCCGAGGCACGCATGCCGGCGAGGTCTTGTTGAGTTGAGGCGACCATAACTGCTCCCAGGTGAATCGAGGTCGAGCAGTGTACTTTTTTTGGGCAGTCGGGGGTATGCCAGCTACACTAACGGACCCGGGAACAGGCACTTACAGGCCTACAACAGGACGCCCTATGACCGAGTTATCTACCACCAGCAGTCAACGTGGCTTTCTGGGTTTTGTCGAACGCACGGGCAATCGACTGCCCGACCCTGTGTTCCTCTTTCTGTACCTCATCGCTCTTCTCATTATCATTTCGGTGATCTGTTCGCTGCTGGGGGTTTCAGCATTGCATCCAACCAAACTTGCGGCAGATGGCTCAGCGCTTGTGCTCACCTCCGTGAGCCTGCTCGCACCCGAGAACATCGCGCGGTTGTGGGTAGATATGCCCAAGACATTTACCCACTTTCATCCACTGGGTTACGTGCTGGTGGTCATGCTCGGTGCCGGTGTGGCGGAGCGTTCCGGACTATTCGCAGCAGGCATACGATCGGCCGTGAAAGGCGCGCCAAAGTTCTTACTGACTCCGGTTGTGGCCCTGGTTGCCATGTTGTCAAACCATGCGGCTGACGCCGGTTACGTGGTACTCATTCCTCTGGCCGCCATTTTGTTTGCGTCTGCGGGGCGGCACCCGCTGGCGGGCATCGCTGCCGCGTTCGCCGGTGTGTCTGGCGGGTTCTCTGCCAACATTGCTCCGGGTCAGCTTGATGCTCTGTTGTTTGGCATCACCGAAGCGGCAGCCGAGGGCTCCGGACTCGAGAGTAGCTGGAGTATGAACATTGCGGGGAACTGGACGTTTATCGTTGCATTAATGCTCCTCTATTTACCCATCATCTGGTACGTCACCGACCGCATCATTGAACCGCGGCTTGGTGTCTGGCAACCCAACGAGGACCAGGCGCGCGACTATGGGGAAGAAGCGGCTGACCTGACAAGCGCACAACGCACAGGCCTGCGTCGTGCCGGTTGGGCCATTCTGGGTGTGATTATTGCCTGGGCCATTATGACTCTGGGTCCGGGCACTCCCCTGCTGCTGGATGGTCCGGGCACCGAAGATCTGGCCTGGTATCAAAAAGCCAATCCATTTTTTCGCTCGCTGGTGGCGGCGTTCATGATTCTGTTTTTGCTGGCCGGGTGGGCTTACGGCAAAGCTGCCGGCACCATTAACAATCAAAAAGACCTCGTCGAGATGATGACCGAGTCCATGAAAGATATGGGCTATTACCTCGTGCTCGCCTTTGCAGCGGCTCACTTTGTGGCCATGTTCAACTGGTCCAATCTCGGACTAATCACCGCGGTACACGGAGCGGATGCGATCAAAAATAGTGGGCTACCCTTAACCGTCGTGCTGGGCCTGATTGTTCTCTTTGCAGCATTGCTTAATCTCTTTGTGGGTTCAGCGAGCGCGAAGTGGGCACTGCTGGCACCGGTACTCGTACCCATGCTCATGCTACTTGGCATTTCTCCCGAGGGGGCAACTGCCGCCTATCGTGTTGGCGACGGCGCAACCAACATCATCACGCCGCTAATGGTCTACTTCCCGCTCATTCTTATCTTTGCGCAACGCTGGCAAGCAAACTTCGGTCTCGGCAGCCTGACCGCGATGATGATTCCGTATTCCGTGTTCATGCTGGTATCAGGCGTGCTGCTAATGATGCTGTGGATCTTCCTCGGACTCGACCTGGGACCGGGTGCACCAGTGAGCTTTGACTTGCACAATTAAGCCGGTCGGTTAGCCCTCGTCTTCGGCTGCAAACTGTGCATAAGCCGCAGCGGTTCCGGCCGCCATCTTGTCACCATCAAAGGGTATCGACAGCTCAGGCGTAAACTCCAGAACAACGCGTTCCGGGGTATCGAGGAACTTCACAAACAGATCTGGCTTTAAGTTTTTCGAAAACTCGTTACCATCATCCTTTCTTCCCGCCATACCCTTGGCGAGCAACTGATAAAACCAGGATTTCGTTTCCTGATCATCATGTATGACCGTGTGACCTTTATAGGTCACCGTTTTGCCGCCGCCCATATGAGTGCCCTTGCTGGTCATCACGCAGGAAGAACGACCGTCGCGCGCAATCGCCTTAATACGCACCCGTTCTCGCGTCGCGGTCATCCAGATCTTGCCGTCAACGGGTACGTACGCCGTGATAACGCCAATCGGGTGGCCTGCCTTATTGGCCCAGATAAACACACACTCGCCAGCACAGTTGACGAGCTCCTGTTCGCGCTCTGGAGTCAGGCGGTATTGTTTGACATCATCGTAGTTGGTGGCTTGCTTGGTCATCTTGGTCCTTATAATTCTTTATTAGTACTCAATTGGTACTTCTCGATACTGGGGCACGATCCAGCTTGGCGAGCAGAACGCTCGCTCTTAAATAGTGCCTTGATCCTACCCCAAGCCCTTCAATTTCAACAGGTTAGCTCGCAAGTTCAGCGGAATCGAACGAATTGAACTGGCTGGGGTCACACCTCCCGTCACAATTAAAAAATGCGGCCAATTTCATGCACCGACTTATCCCCTTTACCATGAACACACACCCCACAGCCCAGCGCAACGAGGGCACCAAAACCCCGCTAATGCTGCTCGCGAGCCTGATTGGGGGTGCCTTGTTTCTGGCAACGTCCCTCCTGGCCGTAAATGCGGCCCCACCCGCGGCCAACGTGAGTTTCGCCAGCGGACCCGAAAAGGTTAGCCTGGTGGAACTCTATACGTCAGAGGGCTGCAGTAGCTGTCCGCCTGCTGACCGCTGGCTGAGCGGAATAAGCGAAGGCGACGAACTCTGGAAGAAGGTGGTTCCGGTTGCGTTCCATGTCAGTTATTGGGATCGACTGGGTTGGCCGGATCGGTTCGCACAACGCGAGTTTGATACGCGCCAACGCCGGCTTGCCGCCCGCGCCGACTCCGGCGTTTACACACCGGGTATGTTCAAAGACGGCGCTGAATATCGGTCCTGGAGACGCACACCCCCAAATGCGGTAGCAGAGCAAAGCCGGCCAGCCGCCGCTGGTGAGCTCACAATAAGCCGTGTCGAGGGTAATGAGTGGGTAGTTACCTATGAACCTGCGAACCCAACCACAAAACCCGACCAGGTGTTTGCTGCGGTGCTTGGCAACAAGCTCAGCAACGCAGTTGCTCGCGGCGAAAATGCCGGTAGACGTCTGGATCACGACTTTGTCGTACTGCAGCTAGAACGAGCGGCATTGAACAAATCCTCTGCAGACGCACAGACCCTGCAAGCGCGCTTTACGCTGGATACCGATGTGACCGAACATCCGGCGCTTGCTGCCTGGGTAACCAACGGCAGTGGCCAGCCCCTGCAGGCCGTAGGCGGAGCCTTATAAGTAAAGAGGCGGAGCCTTATAA
>CAZSYU010000066.1:11543-14813 GCA_964611345.1 uncultured Pseudomonadales bacterium | reverse complement strand
CAGCCCCTGCAGGCCGTAGGCGGAGCCTTATAAGTAAAGAGGCGGAGCCTTATAAACTAGGCGTTAGGACACCAGTTGCCGTGGAATCCAAATGGAACTCGATGCGGCAACTGGGCACAGGCCAACGGTCCGTCCGCCACATTCAGGGCATCAAATATCGCCAAATCGCTGCGGTTTTCGGCACCGCGATACAACAGGCTCAGCACATAACCATCGCCTTCACCCGCTCCCTCTGAGCGGGGCACGAACACAGGCTCGCCGGTAAAATCCCCTTCTGGCAAATCAAAACGCTCGGCAGAACCAGTCGTGAGATCCTGATGGACCACACTGTTGAATCCGTCCCCGCCATTCTTATTCGTAGCCGCCGCGTAGTAACCGTGTCGATAGTCGAGCCCGGTCAGGCGTTCATCTAACCGGGGAAACTCGCCGGTGATATCGTCGAGGTAGGTGCGCTTAATACCATTGCTATTGGCGCGTAGATCGATCTCCCACTCACACAGGCGGGCATTGGCTTTATCGCGATCGGGTTTACTGCCGTCGAGATGGGGGAACAGCGGTGCTTCTTCAAACTGCATCACGTGCGCGCGGATCCGCTCGCCTTCGGTATAGGCATTCATGGGATGAAACACGAAGCAGGGATCGGTTTCGAACCAGCGCACATCGGCAGCGCTGCCGTCCCGTGGCATCACCCCAATATGGGTGCCTTTAGCGGGTTCCCAGGCAAACGCCGGTTGGCCTTGCATCGCTCGCTCGAGCGAACCGGTTAGCGGGAAGATGGGGAACAGGACGTGTTCCTTGGTCACCATAAAGTCGTGCACCATCGCCGGGTAGGGTGCAGTGATCATTTCGGAGCGCGTGAGATTACCCGCCACATCAACCACCTGATAGGAAATTTCCGGGCTAAAGGGCCCTGCCGCCATATACCCAAAGAACAGCATTTCGCCGGTCTCTGCGTCTATCTTCGGGTGCGCCGTCATCGGACCAGAATAGTTGCCGTCAAAGGTGTGCGGACCTATGGAGGCGAGCGTTGTGCGATCGATCTCAAAGGGTGCATGACCTTCTTCCAATGCCAGCAGCTTGTTAGAGTGAAACACAATGTTGGTGTTCGCCAAACCATTGGTCGTAACGCCCTGGGTTCGCGGGTCGCTGGCCATTGGGTTCATCGGGCTGAACAAACTCTCGCCCGCCTCGCGTTCCATTTCGAACTTGGTGGTCCGCACCCAGCGGTTGCGATAGCTCACTCGCCCAGCCCTGATATTAAACATGTGCAACATGCCGTCACCGCCAAACCAGTGATACGGCCCGCGCGGCGGAAATTGCGGATCCGGGCCGTTGCGGTAATAACTGATGTCGAGATCAGCGGGGATCTCGCCACTCACAATCACATCATTCAGGTCGCATTCCATGCGCAGTGGGGCGAAGTTGCCACGCAGGTTGGGATGATCGGGATAAGGTTGGGTCACAGAAATTCCTCTTTACTATTGCGTAGCACCAGCTGCAGGTTGGGCAGCCGTCACCGCACTTGCCTGCCGCACGAGCTGCATCTTGCGATCAGGCAAGCCGAGCGATACCTGGCGCCCCGCAGGGAGTGCACGAATGACACGTCGCAGGCGTTCGGACTGACCATTTGCCCAGCCCAGCTCCACCTGCACTTCCACATTTACCAGCGCAAGCTGCGTGCTGTTTGCGACCACCAAAACAGGCAAACCCTGCCGGTTTGCGACCACCCGCGTTTTGACGTATTCCGCCGGACGTCGCGGTATATCGAGCTGGGCGTAGCGCGCCCTGGCCGCAGTGCCCTCGTTAGATTGCGAACCACCCGCCGCCGCGTAGTACTTCAGCGCCAGATCCTGATTCCCTTCAAGCTCCGCAATCTTGCCAAGTTCGTGGTAAGCCGTGGCTGTTGGCAGCAGTTTCAAGCTGGTCTCAAGATCACTCTTGGCATTCTTGGCATTTGCCAACTTGGTTGTGGCCATGCCGCGACCGAGGTAATAGTGGTAGTAGCCGGCATCACGCTCGATTGCGCGCGCGTAGTTGGTGATCGCATCATCGTAGCGTTTTTGCTGGTAGCGAATATCACCCCGAGTGCCGTGAAAGCTTGCCTCGCGTGGTTCCTGGGCAAGCGCTGTGTTGATCTGGGTAAGTGCGGCAGCCGTGTCTCCAGCAGCAAGCGCTTTGCGCGCCGCATCTTGCGCGGCGTAAGCGTCTTTCCGCGCATTGATGAAACTCATGGCTTTGGCATAACGCTCTGTGCCGCGTTCCGCATCCGGACTGATTTTGCCCTCAGCACGCAGCTGCGCAACCAGCTTTTGGTTGTTCGCAACGCGCTCGGTAGACGGTGGATGGGAGGAAAACAGACCAGATAGCCAGTCTGTCTGCCGGCCCTCCGACAAGCGCACAAAGGTCTGTTGTAAATCAACGGCAGCGCTCGGGTCATAACCCGCTTTCGCCAGCCAGCGCGTACCATAAAGATCAGATTGGCGCTCGGCGTCGCGGCCGTACTTGGTCGATATAAGGCCGGTGGCCACTTGCGCGGCGCCGACCAGCTGATTGGCGTAATCAGTGCGCTGCGCGCCGATAATCGCGGTAGCGACCAAAGCTCCCTGCAAAAAAATACCCCGCTGTATACTTTTAGCACCATGGCGCGCCGCACTGTGAGTGACCTCGTGACCCAGCACAGCCGCCAGTTCGGCCTCGCTGCCCAGTTCGGTGAGCAAGCCCCGATTGATGGCAATTTTGCCACCGGGCATCGCCCAGGCATTCGGGACGGGGTTGTTCAGCACCACAAACTCATAGGGCAGCTCCACGCCACTGGCGGCCGCCATTCGCTCGCCCACCCCACGCACATAGCGGGTCAGGTCGGGATCAATCGAGAGCTGGCCACCCTGGGACTGCTGGGCCGGCACGTAGTTCTGCTGCCCGATGGCCAACTCCCTGGCGGGGGTAACCAACGCCAGTTCACTGCGCCCGGTCACTGGATTAGTGATACATCCACCCAGACCCAGCAGCAGCAAGAAGCAAAGAGAATTTTTAAATAAAAATCCTAATTCTTTGTTTTTTATAGCTTTATTCACTCTGTGACACCTCAGACTTGCCGCAACCCTGGATCCGATTCCCGGACGCCAGGTGGGCTGCCAAAACACCGGTTCCCGCCCGGAACCTGTCCCTGCGGGTAGATAGTAGCTCAACCGGGCCCGACTTTATGCTGCTGGTGGGCTGCTGGTGGGCTGCTGCGGGTTCTGAGAGCCGTGTCCGGACAGCAGCAAACAA
>CAZSYU010000066.1:0-11443 GCA_964611345.1 uncultured Pseudomonadales bacterium | reverse complement strand
GCTGCTGGTGGGCTGCTGCGGGTTCTGAGAGCCGTGTCCGGACAGCAGCAAACAAAGGGGTGTAAGGTCAATTAATGTCGGATCAACCAACCAATCCTGCGTCTACCCAGGAGTCGCAAGACGCCCCTGTGGACGCGTGCGAGCATCTGCGCAGCACTATCCGCAAGCTGCAAACCGAACTGGCTGAGCGCTCAACACAATCCCGCCCCATGCCCAGCTCGGTTATGCGCGCCTATCAAAAACTAATCGATCGAAACTTAAAGGCGCTGGATACCGAAACGGCGAAACAGATCGACCCAGACAAATCCTGATTTAGTCCAATATTTTGCTTTTTTCGACAAAATACTGGCGCTATTAGCTATCCAGGGGGGCATTCCACAATATTTCCATAGTTGCTGGGACGTCACTTCATTGTTGACGCGTAACTTGCTCACTGTCATCACTGACTTTTGAGTAGTAGTAATCGTGCAATCAGCCATCAGCCAATCATCTGTTGAAAGTATTAGTAACAGTATTAGCAGAGCCCAACGGCGCTCCGCTCAGGCCAAGACCGTCATGTCGCAACGCGGCGACGATCGACTGAGCATTGCGGAAACAGGCCTGCTGTTCGCAGCATTTTCGACCCTGCTGTGTAGCATGATGCTGAACGTGATCGTGCCTTAACAACCACTCACTATCTCTCCTTGCGAGAGAACTCCTGGTCTTGCCCTGTCACCTGCCGGTAACAGGGCATTTTTTTACGCGTCTATTTTTACGCGCTTGCCAGACTGAGCCACACCTGTCTCTCCCACCTTAGCCGTGCTCTTAACCATGGAGGGGCAATCCAAGCGCCGCCAGGCTCGCTTCCGCAAAAGTCTCTCCCAGGGTCGGGTGCGCGTGAATGGTGTCGGCAATGTCTTCGAGGCGCGCCCCCATCTCCAGCGCCAATGTGAAGCTGTGGACAAGCTCTGCTACGTGTTCACCCACCGCCTGCACACCCAACAACACGTGGTCATCGGCATGCACTACCACCTCAATAAACCCCTCCGCCACACCGGCACCCAGTGTTAACGCTCGCGCATTAGCCGCCAATGGGTAGCGCTGCACTTTCACTTCGAGGCCCGCGGCCTTGGCGCTCGCCGCACTTTCACCCACGCTCGCGAGCTCCGGTGAGGTAAAGCAGACCGCGGGTACGGCTACGGGCGCAAACTCCCGCCGCCGTCCAGCGATACACTCTGCCACCACCTGACCCTGAGCCATCGCCCGATGCGCCAACATAGGCTCGCCAGTGACATCGCCCACCGCATAGACACCAGACATCGAAGTTTCACAGCGGCCATCAACGGCAATACCGGCGCTCGCAGACGCGTCGAGTGCGAGATTCTCGCAACCCCAACCCTGCAAATTTGGTCGCCGTCCGATCGCCACCAACACTTTCTGTGCGGGCACCCCAAACGGTTCGTTGTCCGCCACCGCAACCTGCAGATCGCCGCCTTGCCAATCCAGCGCGCGGGCGTCGGTGTGTGCAGTCACGCCATCTGCCAACACCGCCTTGATAATGCTTTGGGTTAACGCAGCGGAATAGGCCGGCAACAACCGCTCTTGCGCCTCCACCAGGGTCACCTGCACCCCGAGCCTGGCGAACGCCTGACCTAACTCAAGTCCAATGTAGCCCCCTCCAACGACAGCCAAGGTTTTGGGTAACTCTGGCAGCGTAAGGGCTTGCTGGGCATAGAGCACATCGGGTCCCGGTGTTAATCCTGGCAACTCAACCTCAGTGGCGCCAACGGCAAGCACCACATGCTCTGCGTGCACCTCGGCAATCGGGTCAGCGCTATCTGCGACACCGATAGCGCTGTCGTGAACGTGACAGCGCTTGCCATCCTGCATTTCACCGCGACCGGTGAGCCGCGTTACTCCGGCACGTTGCAACAGTGCGTCGACTCCACCGGCCAGTCGGTCTACCACCGCATCTTTCCAACTGAGCGACGTTGGCCAGTCGAGCTTGGCCTGGGCATTGGCTATGCCCAGAGCAGCAAGATCACCAGCGCCTCTGCTGTCGCGATAGCGCTCTGCCACGTGAATAAACGCCTTGCTCGGTACGCAACCGGCATGCAGACAGGTACCTCCTGCCCGTGCGGGTTCGACCAGCATCACATCAAGGCCAAGCTGGGCCGCACGAATCGCACAACTATAGCCACCTGGACCACCGCCCAAAATCAGTACCTGGGTACTTAGCTGTTCCATATAGGAAAATCCTTGATTTTTAGTGCCCGTCAGGTCAGTGCCCTTCAGGAAGGGATGAAGATAGTGCTCGGAAACTCAATATAAGAGCGAATTCGCTGCACAAACTCCGCAGCATCGAACCCGTCTACCACCCGGTGATCAAACGACGAACTCAAATTCATCAACTTACGAGGCACAACGCGTTCCTCTATAAACACCGGACGGGTAACAATGCGATTGATACCAACAATGGCTACCTCTGGATAGTTAATGACCGGAGTCGTCACTATTCCACCCAGTGCACCCAGGCTGGTTAGCGTGATTGTTGCACCCGTTAGATCATCGCGGCGGATACGTCCACTACGCGCATCCGCGGCAAGTTCTGCAATTTTCCGGGCGATCGCCCAGATATCCAGTTGCTGGGCGTCGCGCAGTACCGGCACCATCAGTCCCCGGTCGGTCTGTGCCGCGATACCAAGATGGACGCCGCTGTGACGCCGAACAATTCCCGCGTCGTCATCGAAGCGCGCATTCATTTGCGGAAACTCTTGCAACGCACGGACCAGCGCCATAACGACAAATGGTAACAAGGTCAGTTTTGGTTGGTCTTCTTTGCGAGCGTTGTTGAGTTGCGCGCGCAAGTCTTCGAGTGCGCTCACGTCTGTCTCTTCTACGTAACTGAAGTGCGGGATGCGTTGCTTCGCCAGCTGCATTTTTTCGGCAATCTGCCGCCGCATGCCCACCACCTTGATCTCTTCGATCTGATCCATCGGCCAATCTGCGGGGCGTGCGGGCGCAGCACCAGCCTGACCACCCGCAAGATAGGTATCAAGATCGGCGTGGGAAATACGTCCAGCCGGACCGGAGCCACGGATATAGTTTAACGGCACACCGTGTTCGTGCGCGCGCCGGCGCACGGCTGGCGATGCGAGCGCCCGGGGTCTTGGAACACCAGGAGCAGCAGTTGTTGGTTCCTGCGCGGTAACCACTACAGGCGGTGTCGCCTCCGGAGTGCGCGCGGGTTGCGAGCTAGCAGCGGGCTCCGGTTCAGGATTTGCTACTGAATCCGTTAGAGTGTCCACTGGAGAATCCACCTGCAAACGCACGTAGTCAGCGCCAACGGCCAGAATGTCGCCAACTTCGCCACCGAGCGCGAGCACAACCCCGGCAACGGGCGAAGGAATGTCCACGGCCGCTTTGTCGGTCATCACGGCACCGAGCAGATCGTCTTCTGCCACCGTGGCCCCGACAGTCACGTGCCACTCGACCACCTCAGCCTCGGTAATGCCTTCGCCAACATCAGGCATTTTTATAATGTGCTCACCCATCGTTGGTGCTGCCCTGCATCAGCGGTGCTGCCTGTTCACCCAGTGAATCGCCTTCAAGTACTCGTCGGATGGCTTTCTGTAGCCGGGCCGGTCCAGGAAAGTAGTCCCACTCTTGTGCATGTGGGTAAGGCGTGTCCCAGCCCGTCACACGTTCGATGGGTGCTTCCAAATGGTAAAAACAGGTCTCTTGCACCAGGGCCGCAAGTTCGGCGCCGTAGCCACTGGTGAATGTCGCCTCATGCGCAATGACACAGCGTCCGGTTTTTTGCACCGATGTCTCGATCGCCGCCAAATCAAGCGGTACCAGCGTCCGTAGATCGATAACGTCACCCGAAATGTTTAGTGCCTCGAGCGCCGCCAGCGCAACATGGACCAAAGTGCCGTAAGCGATAATCGTGACATCGTCACCCTCGCTTGCAAGCTGCGCTTTACCCAACTCGATGGAATAGTAGTCTTGTGGAACCTCACCCTTCGGGTGTTGCTTCCAGGACTTAAGCGGTCGATCGTGATAACCATCAAACGGGCCGTTATAGAGTCGCTTGGGTTCGAAGAAAATTACCGGATCCGGGTCTTCTACCGCCGCAATCAACAACCCTTTGGCATCGACGGGGTTCGACGGCATGACTGTTTTCAAACCGGCAACATGGGTAAACAGGGCTTCTGGCGATTGGCTGTGAGTCTGGCCGCCAAAAATCCCACCACCACAAGGCAGGCGCACAACCATCGGCGCGGTAAAGTCGCCCGCGGAACGATGCCGTAATCGAGCTGCTTCAGACACGATTTGGTCATAACCAGGATACACATAGTCGGCGAACTGAATCTCGGCAATGGGTTTCAGGCCATAGCTCGCCATACCAACAGCAACCCCAATAATACCGCTTTCGTTAATAGGCGCATCAAACACCCGGGCAGCTCCGTATTTTTCCTGCAAGCCTTCGGTACAGCGAAACACACCACCGAAGTAACCCACATCCTCGCCAAACACGACGACCTGTTCGTCTCGACCCAACAGTGTGTCTATCGCATCCCGTATCGCTTCCACCATTGTCATGGATGCCGTGGTTGCTGGTGCAGAGACTGAATCTGTTAGTGCGCTCATGGTTACACTCCCAACTTTTGGCGCTGCCGCAACAGATGATCAGGCATCTCGGCATACACCCCTTCAAACATCTCCACCGCACTGGGCTTGGGACCATCATTCAAAGTCCCGTAGGTTTCCGCTTCACGAGCTGCCACTCGAACCTCCTCGGTGAGCGCGCTCAAAGTTTGTTCGTGTTGCGACTCGCTCCAACGGCCGTGCTTGATGAGGTAGTTTTTTAATCGCTCAATCGGGTCACCCAGCGGCCAGGCTTGTGCATCGTCCTTGGGCCGATATTTACCAGGATCATCAGAGGTTGAGTGCGCTGCAGCACGGTAGGTAACCCACTCAATCAGTGTTGGGCCAAGGTTTGAGCGCGCGCGCCGTTCCGCCCACTTGGAGGCCGCATGTACGGCCAGAAAATCGTTGCCATCAACTCGTAACGAAGCAATGCCGTAACCGTGCGCGCGTTCGGCAAAGCTTGCCGAAACACCACCGGCTACGCCCTGAAAACTCGAAATAGCCCATTGATTGTTAACCACATTGAGTATGACCGGCGGCCGGTACACCGATGCAAACACCAACGCACTATGAAAGTCAGACTCTGCGGTTGACCCCTCACCAATCCAGCCGGAGGCAATACGGTTGTTACCCTCGATGGCGGAAGCCATGGCCCAGCCCACAGCCTGCACCAGCTGCGTACCCAGGTTGCCCGAGATAGAAAAGAAGCCATAATCTTTTGCGGAATACATCACCGGCAACTGCCGGCCACGCAGCTTGTCCCGCGAATTGGAAAAAATCTGGCACATCATGTCGAGCAGTGGATAGTCTTGTGCCAGCAACAACCCTTGCTGCCGATAGGTTGGGAAACACATGTCGCCGGCTTCGAGTGCCAGGCGCTGACCACAGGCAATTGCTTCTTCGCCGGTGCACTGAATGTAAAACGACGTCTTACCCTGCCGCTGGGCGATCACCATGCGCTCATCATAGGCGCGCACTTTCATCATCGCGCGCAGTCCTTGCACACACACCGACAGCGGTGTCTCACTGGCCCAGTCACCCACCGCCTCATGGTCATCATTCAGCACGCGCACCAGTGAGGTGGCATGGGACTTGATATCAACAGCGTGGGCGTCTACCGGCGGCCGTGAGACCTCACCGGGCGCGGAAAGCGCCACGTGGGAAAAGTTTGGCTCGTCGCCAGGCCGGACAGTGGGTTCCGGTACGTGCAAACTGAGCGCGTTGGCGCCTTTAATGCGCGCACCGGTGGCACTTTTACCCCACCGCTCAACCTTCTGCCCGGCTGCTCCAGGCTTTGGATCCGTTGGTGATCGCTCTGTTGTCATCAGCGCTTGCGCTCCGCAATTGTCCGCAAATAAATCCGCGCCGATACTACACCCGAAGAGGCGTTGCTTCTGCCGCACAATTTGCAGAATCCGCCTGAAACTCTGGGTACTTTAGAGTTTTCGTGCCCAAACACCGGTGCTCAGGTCATAATCGAACCACTATTGCCCAACAACTTGCTCAGTCTAGCCAGGAGATCGCCTTGAAATACCTCCACACCATGGTCCGCGTCACCGATCTGGATGCCTCGCTCGCCTTCTATACCGCTCTGGGTCTTGAAGAAGTCCGCCGCGTAGACGTCGAAGCGGGTCGCTTCACGCTGGTATTCCTAGCCGCACCCGGCGACGCCGACGCCCAGGTTGAACTGACCTATAACTGGGACCCGGAAGAACTTTCCGGGGGTAGGAACTTTGGCCATCTGGCCTACGCGGTCGATGACATTTACGCGCTGTGCAGCTCGTTGCAGGCAGCCGGCATCACGATCAACCGACCACCGCGCGATGGCTACATGGCCTTCGTACGGTCGCCTGACAACGTCTCGGTGGAGCTGTTACAGAAGGGCGAGCGCCTGGCGCCACAGGAACCCTGGGCCTCCATGGCAAACGTGGGTGAGTGGTAGACTAAGATCTCGGACAAACTAACACTTAATAAATCCAAGAACGGCAGGACACTATGAAACTTTATAATTCCGTGGGCCCAAATCCCCAGGTGGTACGCATGTTTGCAGCTGAACGCGGCATCGACCTCGAGAAAGATATGCAGTTGGATACCGTCGATATTATGGCCGGCGAAAACCGCCAGCCCGCGTACCTCGCAAAGAACCCCGGCGGCCAATCGCCCTGTATCGAAACCGATGACGGCCAGCATATCGCCGAGATTACGGCTATTTGCGAGTACCTCGATGAGAAGTTTCCCGGTCAATCTCTCATGGGTAATACCGCGGAAGAACGGGCGGCCAACCGAATGTGGACTCGCCGCGTGGACTTGAACGTGTGCGAACCGCTGGCAAACGGCTTTCGCTACTCGGAAGGCAAACCCATGTTCGAAAGCCGCATGACCTTGATTCCGGAGGCCGCAGATGGCCTGAAGGGTCTGGCGCAGGAGAAGATCAGCTGGCTCGACTCTCTGATGGAAGGCCGCGAGTTCGTGGGCGGCGACAAACTGGGGCTGGCGGACGTACTGTTGTACTGCTTCCTGACCTTCGGCGAAACCGTGGGCCAACCCATTAATACGGCTAACAAGAACATTGTCGCCTGGCTTGAGCGCATGAAGGCGCGGCCTAGCGCCCAAGCCTAAAAACAGAGGCCTAGAGAGAGACCTAGCGCGCCTGGCCACCCTAAGCCAACTCTAGAGGTTCCAGACCAGATTTCCGGGTTATAAATCTGGTCTGACCACTTGATTGTGTGCTACCTTATGCGTGAGTGTTACCTTTGGTAGCAACTTAGCTGCTAGTCATCTAAGTTGACTATATTACTGTGCAGAGCTTTATAGGATTGTCACTAAAGCAGGTTCACATTCGCTTGATCGCGACCAGACTACGGTTTGCGGATCGAAACGACTGTAAACTCCGTCCTCCAATTTCTAGGCTCTGACCTAACCTACTCTTGACTGGCTCCAGCCTGACAGGGAACGACAGCGGACTTCCAGCATGCGCAAGACCTACATCATCGCCACCTTGATTGCCATTGCCGTCGGCCTGTGGCTGTTTTCGGGTCAAATCAACAAGGGCGAACCCGTCCGCCATGCCACTTTGGCTGACCAGAACATCGAATCGAATGCAGCGGATGAAGACCGCGAACCGACAAGGGTCCGCGCCCGCACCTCCCAGGCCCAAACCTATACCGCATCGGTGCTGGTCCGCGGGCGCACGGAGAACAAGCGCAGTGTTGATGTTCGCGCCGAAACCCAGGGTCGGGTTGAATCACGCCCCGTCGAGAAAGGCAGTCAGGTTAAAGCGGGCGCCTTACTGTGCCGTCTGGCGGCAGAAGATCGGAACGCCTCACTTATTGAGGCACGCGAAGGGTTGAATCAGGCCCGCACCGACTTCGATGGCGCCCAGCGTCTAAAAGCCAAAGGCTTTCAGTCAGATTCCGACATCGCTCGCGTGCGCGCCCGGCTCGCATCCGCCCAGGCGAGTGTCGAGCGCGCCAAACTCGCAATCGCGCGCACTTACATACGCGCACCCTTCGATGGCATTGTGGAAAACACCCAGGCCGAAATCGGTGACTATTTACAGCCTGGCGCTGCCTGCGCCACGGTCATCGACCTCGACCCAATGTTGCTGGTGGGCAGAATTTCGGAACGCGATGTGGCCAGCCTGAATGTTGGCAGTAACGCACATGCCGTGTTGGGCGACAACACCACACTCGAAGGCAAGGTTAGTTTTATCGGTCGCCAGAGTGACGCCAGCACCCGTACCTATCCGCTCGAAATTTCCATACCCAACGCTGATTACAAGATTCGTAGCGGGCTAACCGCCCAGGTAAAAGTACCGGTCGCTGAGGTAAAAGCACATCTCATATCACCGGCTCTGCTCGCGCTTGATACCGCCGGCAACATCGGTCTGCGCACACTCTCGGAAGACGACCGCGTTGTGTGGCACAACGTCACTATCCTCGATGACGAAGGTTCCGGCGCCTGGGTTACCGGTCTGCCGGATGTAGTGAAAATCATTACCGTTGGCCAGGAACTGGTGATTCCCGGCGAGCAGGTTGAGGCCATCTTCGAACAGGCTCCAGCAATGCCAGCATCCAGTGAGCCCGAGGAAGCGCTGTCACCATCGAAAGCCGATTCTGATCTGGGCCCCAACGCCGTCGCCGCTTCATGAACGGACTCATCGACGCGGCGGTCAACCACTTCCGGACCACACTGCTGGTCATGCTGATGGTTATGGTTGCCGGCACTATTGCGCGCCAGTCTATTCCCGTCGAATCAGAGCCTTACATACAGGTGCCCTTCTTTATCGTTAACGTCTTTCACGAGGGTATCTCGCCGGAGGATGCTGAACGCCTGATGGTATTGCCCATGGAGCTCGAGCTTCGAGCACTTGATGGCATTGAGGAAATGCGTGGTTACGCCAGCGAAGGGGCGGCCACCATGTTTGTGGAGTTTGATGTTGAGGAAGACCTCGACCAGGCCCTGCTCGATTTGCGCGAGGCCATAGACCGGGCTCGCTCCGAAATGCCGGACACCGCCGAAGAACCGATTATCAACGAGGCAACCACCGATGATTATCCGATCCTGCAGATCAACTTCACAGGCGCCGACGTCCCGGAACGCGTTCTGTACAACACCGCCCGGCGAGCGAAGCTAAAACTCGAGGCCCTCCCCGGCGTTCTCGAAGCCCAAATGAATGGCGCTCGTGAAGAACTGCTCGAAGCCGTTATCGATCCGGAAAAGCTCGAGTCGTACAACATCTCCAACGAACAGCTGATTAATACGGTGCTGCGTAACAACCGGCTGATTCCAGCAGGCGCCATCGACAAAGGCGAAGGTCGCTTCTCGGTTAAGGTGCCCAGTGTCATCGAATCAGCCACCGACATCTTTGAGTTGCCCGTCAAAACTACTGGCGACACGGTGGTCACCCTGCGTGACGTCGCAACCATACGGCGCACATTCAAAGATCGCACCTCGTACGCTCGCATTAACGGCCAGCGAGGTATATCACTCCAAATCACCAAACGCGCCAAGTCGAACACCATCGAGACCATTGCCAACGCCCGGGCGATTATCGATGAGCAAAAGAAATCCATGCCGGCCAGCGTCAATGTGTTCTACACCTCTGATCAGGGGCCGTTTGCACTCGCTCAGGTCTCCGAACTGGAAGGCAATATTTTCACTGCCCTTGCGTTGGTGATGGTACTGGTGGTCGCCGCGATGGGCCTGCGTAGCGGATTTATTGTCGGTATCGGCATTCCGGTGTCGTTTTTGTTCGCCCTCATCTTTATTTATTTACTCGGTTTCACCTTCAACTTCATGGTCATGTTTGGCATGTTGCTTGGCTTGGGCATGCTCATCGATGGCGCCATTGTGGTTACCGAGTACGCCGACCGAAAGATGATGGAAGGGTTTGATTCTCGCGCCGCCTACACGCTGGCGGCCAAGCGCATGTTCTGGCCGGTCACAGCCTCCATCGCCACCACACTCGCCGCGTTTTTGCCCCTCATGTTCTGGCCTGGCATTCCCGGCAAGTTCATGAGCTATCTGCCAATCACGGTATTCACGGTACTGTCTGGCTCGTTGCTGTTTGCCCTGGTGTTCTGCCCCATGCTCGGTGCGCTGTTTGGTAAGGCCGAGGTTAAAGATGCAAAACACATGGCGAACCTTGCCGAACTCGAAAACGGTGATCCAACCCGCCTGCGCAACCTGACTGGCATGTACGCAAAACTGCTGCAGTACGCCACGCGCTACGCGGGAGTTACCTTGATTATCACGCTGGTAACGGTGTACGCGTGCTTTACCGGCTATGGCATATTCGGCAAAGGCGCGGTGTTCTTCTCCGAAGCCGAGCCGCAGTATGCGCAAATCATCGTCAAATCTCGTGGCAACCTGTCTATTGAAGAAACCAACGCCCTGGTGCTTGAAGTTGAAGAACAGGTACTGCAGGTAGCCGATATCAAGTCGATCAACACCTACGCGACCACTCCGGGTTCAGACACAAGAAATCTGGACAAAATCGGCGGTGCGTTCCTTGAGTTACACGCTGAAGCCGAGCGTGACCGTGGTGGCAACGCCGTTCTGGATGAAATTCGCAAGCGCACAAGAGGCATTGCCGGCATATCGGTTGAGGTCGAACCACTCCAACAAGGTCCGCCCGGCGGCAAGCCCATAAACATCGAATTCACCTCCGAATTTCGCCACCTGCTTGAACCGGCGGTCACCCGGGTGCGCGAACATCTCGATACGTTACCGGAGTTGCTCGACATTTCAGATACGCGGTCACTACCAGGCATTGAATGGGAACTCACCGTTGATCGCGCACAGGCATCCCTCTACGGCGCAGATGTTGTGCAGGTTGGCGTGGCGGTTCAGCTGCTAACCAACGGCGTCAAGGTCGGCGAGTACCGCCCTGATGATGCTGAAGAGCCGGTCGACATTCGAGTGCGCTTTCCCTACGACGATCGCGGCGTAGGCGCCCTCGACACCCTGCGCATCTCCACCCCGCAAGGCCTGGTGCCCATCACCAACTTTGTCAGTCGCAAAGCCACGCCGAATATTGACACTACTGAACGCGTCGATGGCTCGCCCGTGGAGTCGCTGCGTGCAAATGTGCAAAGCGACGTGCTCGCGTCTGATATGGTCCCCAAAATTCAGCGCTGGATTGACGCTCAGGACTGGGACCCTCGCCTGCAAATTGCCTTTCGCGGCGAGAACGAAGAGGCGGAGGAGTCCAACCAATTTGTGCAGCTGGCCTTCTCTATGAGTCTGCTGCTGATGTTTATCCTACTGGTTACCCAGTTCAATAACATCTACCAGTCATTGCTAATTC
>CAZSYU010000065.1:0-22937 GCA_964611345.1 uncultured Pseudomonadales bacterium | reverse complement strand
GTTCTGTACCTGCATGGGGGTCATTTCTCTGCAGTGTATTCTCATGTCGATTCATCCAAATCACTTGGGTTGGACAGGTTTGCAGGCCTGGGAGCGGACTGATGCTATTCCTGTGGTTTGGCAGGTGCGCTATATCGGTACGCTCGGTGATCCAAACGACTTAGGCATGACCTTGCTGGCCGCGGTTCCCATGATGGGCTATCTGGTGATGAGCACTCGCTCAAAATTTATGCAGCTGTATTTTCTGGCCGCGCTTGGAATGACTGTATATACAATTTATCTGTTGAATTCGCGCGGCACCGTACTCGGTCTTGCGGCGGTGATCGGAGTGTTTGGCGTCATCCGTTTCGGCATCGCGCGTTCGGCGGTTGTTGGCATCGTTGCTGTTCCTCTTGCTCTGGGTTTCGCGCCATCTCGAATGGCGGACTCCGGGATGGATCAGTCGGCACTCGATCGCATTGATTCCTGGTACAACGGCATGAAAATGTTTACCAGTAATCCGTTCTTTGGCGTAGGTAAAGACCAATATCTGCAATACCACCACAAAGTGTCTCACAATTCATGGATTGAGCAGGTTGCCGAGTTCGGCATGATCGGCTATCTATTATGGAACCGGATTGTGTTGGGTGCGATGCTCGATGTGTATCAAATGGTTGCAGGCGATTTTCGACTGAAGAAAGCTGTAGCAACCGAACAAGCCGAGAACGAGACGATTATTAAACGCGCCAATCGCGATGCACGTCTGCAAGGCCTCAGGCCCAGTCAGATGCCCAAACCACCAACCTCCGATGCAGCGCAAAGCTTGCTGGCCAAGATCCCGCCATCAGAAATAATGCGCTCCCAGGCGCTGTTGATGTCAATCGTGGGGCTCTTGGTGTCGATCTTCTTTATCGATCGCTCAGATTCCCTAATTACTTTCCTAGTCTGCGCGTTGATCGCAGGCAACCTAACTCGCTACGAGCATCAGCGCAACGACATCAACTGGTTGCCTGTTGCTTTTTGGGTGTACATGGGCGCGTTCTGTGCGCTCGTAGTCGTGTACACCGCTATTCAGGTGTTTGTACTCGGATGATCGATTGGCTACCCACTTTGTCGTCAAGCCTAGGGCTCGGCATAGGTTTACTGTGGGCGCTGGGGGCCTGCTTCCTAATTGCGAGCGTCGTTTTTGTAGTGGCATTGCGGGAGCGCAATGTGCATCTCTGGCTTGATGACTACGTGCGTGGTTCAGCCGAGCGGCGCGCTGCAAAGCAAGATCGCCCGATTACGGACATCCTGGTGTGTGTTGCTGATCACTATGAACCTCGTTGGGCGACTAACGATGAAGAATTGGAAGCCCAGCGAGTCAGGCGATGGAGCGAGAAACTGCCGAACACTCTTGCAAATCGTATCGACAGCGACGGTGTGGCACCCCAACACACGTTCTTCTATCCCTATGAAGAGTATCGCGAGCCGTTGTTGCAAGAGCTGTCAGACCTTTGCGCTGCTGGTTATGGTGAAATCGAGATCCACCTGCACCATGGCAACGACACCGAAGCTAATTTGCGCACGCAATTGAATGATTTTGTCCAGCTATTGCACTGGCGCCATGGCGCGCTGGGTACCCACAAGGAAACCGGCACGCCAGGCTATCTATTTGTGCATGGCGATTGGGCATTGAACAATTCCGGCAGCGACGATGAAGTCTGCGGCGTGAACGATGAAATCAAGATTCTGCTTGAGACTGGCTGCTATGCGGATATGACATTGCCATCCGCACCCAGCGAAGCGCAGGTGAATATAGCCAATCGCATTTACTATGCAACCAGTAACAGCAAACCCACTGGCCACGCGACGGGTGAGCTGGTTACCCGTGGTGGTTGCATCACCAGCCCCGAGCACCTGATGATGATTACCGGGCCCCTGGGATTGAATTGGCATCGGCGCAAGCTGGGCCTGTTGCCACGGATTGAAAATGGCGAATTGGCAGACAATGCACCCTGTTCGCCAGAACGGGTAAAGCTATGGTTGAAGCTATCGAGTGCCGTTGTAGGACAGCCGGCCTGGCGCTTTATTAAGTTGCATTGTCACGGCGTTCAGGAAAAGGACGAGGAGATCATGCTGGGCGAGGGTTGCCGAGACATGTACGCCGAGCTGGAACGGCAGTTCCGTGACCAACCAGGTTATCGCCTGCATTACGTAACTGCCAGAGAGATGTACAACATTGCGGTGGCCGCGGAGGCAGGGGAGACTGGCAATCCGCACGACTATCGCGACTACGTATACCGCGCGCCAAAATGGAAAACTGAAGCGGCTTCAACCGAGGACTATTTTCCCGAGTACAGACAAGCCAGTAACTAGTGTGTGCGCCAAAGGTCTTTTTGACCGCCGAGAAAGAACTTGAAGGTCCCAACTATCGCCGCGATGTTGAGCAGGGCAAAACCCATTAACGCTCCGGCTAGAGGCACTTTGAAGCGGAGCCGGTAGCCGATAAAGCCGATAGCGGCTAACCCAATCAGGCTTATCTGGCCGACAAATACCAGCATAAAGAACCCAATGTCGCGCAGAAGAAATGCACTGATAAGCATGAGCAATAATGCCCAGGGCGCAAGTAGGCGCAGTACTTTGTGGGAAACAAACTCGAAGAAGATTGGGTTTTCAGAGCGCGACAGCAACCAGGGCGCCTGGGCCAGCAGTTGCCAGTTGCCAGCTAACGTACGAACTTTGCGGTAATACTCTTCAGTCAGTGAGTCGCTCTTGGTGTCATAAGCGACCGCGGCTCGTTCAAATTTTATGCGGTAACCAGCTCGAACCATGCGCATCGGAATGAGTACGTCATCCAGAATCAGTGAGTCGGGTAAAGTTTCAATGAGTTCTCGGCGAGCAGCATAGACAGCGCCAGTGACACCGACGGTCGAACGATAGCGACTTTCGTTCTCGCGAATTGACTTTTCGATGTCCCAATAGCCCCCCTGGGGGTCGGGCTCATCGGCTGCAGAAAACACCAGGTTGCCTGTGACTGCGCCAACCCCTGGGTCAGTAAAGTGTTCAACGAGTTTTGCCACGGTGTTGGGTTCAAATTTTTGCCGGACATCGGTCAGTACAACCAGCTCTGATTTGGCCGCTGCCAGGCCAACATTCAGCGCCCGGGCCTTGCCACCATTCTCGGGCTGGGCGATGAGCGTCACAGCGGGGTGATCCGACCAGCGGCTCAGCTTCTCCCAGGTGTCGTCAGTCGAACCGTCGTCAACCACTATGATCTGCAGGCGATCGGCGGGGTAGTCTTGCGCTAGTAAATTGTCAATTCTGCTCTCAATGTGCTTGCCCGCGTTGTAGGCAGAGATCACCACTGTGACTGCAAAATCGTGCGGCACCTTCCCAAGTTCGCGCTCAGGCCCCGCATAGCGGGCGATCACCAGCGGATAACCCACGAAGGTATAGACGACTAGGGCCGCAGCGGCGAGAAAGAGCAGAACGAGCAATGAAATTGTCACAAAAAGGCGTCAACGAACAGTATGTTACAGACCTATAGGTTAAACCAAGAGCCCTCGTGAAGTTAGTCTAAAAGTGCAAAACAAAGTCGTAAAATAGGGCGGAACTCGTTGTTTCTTTTAAGATTTTGTTTAAATCGGTCACATACTTACTTGCCAATCTGCCTATAATCTGCGCATGGGTATTCGTCGTACCATCGGCCGTATTGGGGTGCAAAGTGCGCTATTCAAGGTAGGCCATCAGGCGAGGCGGCTGGCGCGCAGCGAACTGTGTGTGCTCGCCTATCACCGGGTTATCTGTCCGAGGCACGCCTACGATCCAGAAAATGTGAGCGCCGATACCGAAAACTTTGATTGGCAGATGCGCTACATGCGCGATAACTACGATGTGATTTCGTTCGCTGAGCTCAACAGCGCGATCGAGAAGGGGGAATCGCTGCCCAAGCGCTCCGCATTGATTACCTTCGACGATGGCTTCGCCGATAACTACTTCAACGCCTTTCCTATACTGAAAGAACTAAATCTGTCGGCGCTGTTTAATGTGGTGACCTCCAAGGTGGGCTGCCGAAAGATGTTTTGGTTCGATCGTGCGGCCTGTCTGGTGCGCCGCTCCGAAAGTGGCCGCAGGCTCCAGTTCGGCGGCTTCGAACGGATCGTTGACAATACCAATCGCAACCCAGTGACTGCCGCGTTGTTGCAGTTTTTGAAAGATCAGCCGGACACCGTGCGCCGTGACTATGTAGCCTGCATCGATGAGCAATTGCGTGACTGCATGCCTAGTGAGGTTGAACTTGCTCCGCATTATCCGTTGAATTGGGAGCAAATCTTGCTGATGAGTTCAGCGGGTATGGAAATCGGTTCGCACACACACTCGCATCCGATACTAGCCAAGCTGGCGGACACCGAGACTATCGATCACGAGCTCAAACACTCTCGTTCGTTAATCGAAGGCCATACGGGAAAACCCTGTTTGGCGCTTGCCTATCCAGAAGGTCTTGACTACGCCATTGATAAGCGTGTGCTCGACGCTGCTGAAAGGGCGGGTTATGCCTTTGCACTAACATCGCTGCGGGGCATCAACGCCTTACCATTGCAAGCGCCGCACAAAATCGATCGAATTCAGATCCACCATTCAAACGACAAAACCTTGTTTGAGGCGAGCGTCCAGTTTCCTGAACTCGTGGTTTAACCCTTAACTGGGTAGGCTCTAACCTGGTTAGGCTAGGTGCCGTTCACGCGCTGCGCTGTAGCGTAAATACTTAAGTAGCTTGCAAGCATCGCTTCTGCATCCAGTGAACCGGCAGGTGCGTCTGCAGCACCAACGCAAAATTTCTCATAGCTCGTCTTGTCTGCATAGACCTGTAAAACCGCCTGGGCAAAGGCATCCGCGTTACCCGCGGGTGCCAAACGACCTGCATCAGCAGCTACCAGCGCACTCAGCCCGCCAACATCGGTCGCCACGACGGGGCGGGACGCAGCTAGCGCTTCAATCACAGATACCGGAGTACCCTCACTGTCAGAGGAAAGACAGAACAGATGACACTGTGCCAGTTTGGCGGGCACGTCAGAAGTCTCACCATGAAAGGTAACGCTGTCGGCCAGTTTGAGTTGCTGGGCCAGTTGCTCAAGCGCGCCGCGTTCGGGGCCATCACCGACAATCGACAAACGTGCTTGCGGCAGTTGCTGCACCACACGACTAAAAGCCTCTAACAGCAGCGCCTGATTCTTAATGGGAGCGAGCCGGGCGACATGGCCGAGCACAGGTGCATTTTGCTCGTACGCCAACGGTTTGAGGTTGCGATAGGGCGTGAGGTTAACGCCATTGATTACGGTATAAAGTTGGTCGGGCGGAACACGTTCAACATTCTCGCAGTGTTTCGCCAAATCTTCGGAGACGCAGACCACCGCGTGGCAGCCTCGATGCGCAAGCCGATTGCGCCATACCCCTTTGCTGCTAACGTCTTCGTAGCCGTGGCGGGAATGCACATGGGTAAACCTGCGACTGGCCTGGAAGGGCCCACAAAACCGGACCATGGAAGCGTAGAAGAGTGCCGCCTCACCGTGACTATGCACCAGCTCTGGCTGCAGTTGATCAAGCACCCGGCCTAGCGCCCGGGCGTAGGCGATTTTCAATCCGTCTCCGCAGTTGAGGTTGGTTACCGTTATTCCTGCGGCAGCGAGAGGTTCTGCCAATGCGCCGCCACCCCGCAGGGTAACCACAGACAATTCATGCCCTTGCTTGGCCAGCGCAAGCGTCATGTCCACCACCACACGCTCAAGGCCACCGACCTCAAGATTGAGAGTCACCATTGTGATTCTCAAAGCACTATCATCTGGCATGGTTATGACTTGCCCATGCGGTACTTGAGATAATCGCGACCTTCCGTGGGCAACACCGGAGAGAAGTAGTACAGCGCAGAGAAGATAATTACGTAGAGGGTAGAACCAAGTATCGCCCCTAATAAGCCACCCATGCCGTCAGTAACGTAGTGTACAAAGGCTGTAGTCGCCAGACAGAACAGCATCACGAGTAATAGTTGGGCCCAGGGTAACCTGGCTTTAAGGCGCTGATTGGCAGGAATGATTCGCGTCGATACGTACCAGAGCATGGTTAACCCAAGGGCGACGATTGCGCCGTTTAATCCGTATAGATAGATGAGTACAACATCGAGTGCGATGCCCAAAATAGCACCGATTACAGAGACCTTTAATATGAGTTTGTGCTCATTAGCACTCAGCAAATACGAGTTGAAGGCTGAAACAAAGTTGGCGGCACAATAGATGAGTACCAACCAGAGGAATGGGTGAGCTGCGTCTGTGTAGGCTTCGCCATAGAGGAACACCACAACATCATCGGCGTACAAGAGGGTAGGTCCGATAACCAGGAAGTTCAGGTACAACTGATAGCGAATCGTATCCTCGACAATCTTTCGCACCACATCAACGCCCTGGCTCATCGACCGCGACACCATAGGCAACAACACCATGTTGATGATGCCAGGCACCAGGGTTGCAATAGCCGTAGCCAGTATGAACCCAACATTGAAGAAGGCGACAGACTCGCTGCTGGAAAACAGGTTGAGGAAATAGATCTCGGTTTGCGAGGCCATTAAGTAGGTCAGAATCGCCGAGGGGGTAATGTAGCGGTTATAGCTGCTTACCTGATCAAAGTAGTCGTTATGTACGCTCTGTTTTGGCTCTGGCCCGCGATAGCCGGACTTGCGAGTTAGAAATATCCGCGTGCAGAGGAAGAAGCCGAAACTGACAACAAGGTATTGTGCCAGGTACATCCATAGCGGGGCTTCGATATAGAACAGCGCAATCGCGCTGATCATGTTGATCGGAGTGACCAGAAAGGGACCAATGGCTACGCCCCAGAATTGCTCTAACCCCTTGAAGGTCGACACCCGAAGCATATGACGTGCACGAAAGTAGAAACAAATCATCAGCACAACAGTGGCAAACGCTGCGAATTCCATGCCGTATTCGCTACGATGGCTGTTCAAAAATGCAGCCAAGCCCAGCGGCAGCATTATCACGCCGATGCGGTTGAAGTGGGTGCGCTCAAAGAAATGCATGATCGTGCTTGAGTCGGGCTGCGATTCACCACTGTTAACCTCAGCAATATGCTTGGTCACTGAAAGCGACAATCCTTCATTAGCGAATGCAACCGCGATGCTGACCAGCCAGATCAAAAATACATAGACGCCGAATTCAGAGGGCCCGAGAGACCGGGCGATGAGCATCGAAACCAACAGACCAAAGAAGTATTCGAGGTAGTTGCTCGAATTCGCGAGTAGCAAATTGCGCACTACGCGCGACTGGCGGATTTTCATTTCGGTGGTGTCGCTCACACATCACCTCCGAATACATATACCGCTGAACGGCCATCTCGACCTTGCATCGCGAGCTTGCCGCGAGCTTTCACTGCGTCTAAAAACTCACGCTCTGCCGCGGAGAACGCCCAATTCTCAGCGACGTCTATGGATGATACGACCACCCATACGCGGTCATTGCCGTTGAGTAACTCCGCCGCGTGCTGCGTATCGAGGTATTCGGCGTTAACGTAAATATCGCGAATTTTTCCTTGCCGGTCTTCATAGACATAGATAGAGACGTCGGTTTCGCTGCGCAACCAAAAGTCTGCCTGACCGATGTACCAATGCTGTTGAAGTACATCTGTTGCAACCACCTTGTCCCCGGGTTGCAAGTTGGCGCGAACGTATTCGCCAACGGATGCATGATCAGGAAAGTAGCGGCCGTTTTCGATATTGGTGTCGCCGTGTTCTCGAGCCGCTGCTCGCCAGGCGCCTTGAATCATGTGGTGGGGCATAAGGACACAAAGCGCAACAACACCGGCTGCAATCGCAAGTGCTGGGCTCTTCTGGTCCATCTTTGTCAGCAGCATGTCGAGGCCCACCACCAGCGTGTAGGCGCCCAATGCCAGCATGAACGGATAGGTGTGCACGATGTAGCGGTCTTCGTACCAGCGCCCAAAAATACCGAAGGCAAAGAGGTTTAAGACAAAGAACAGGGCTAAAACCCGTATCAGCATTGCGGTGTATTCATTGCCGTGACGGAACCGGGCCATGCTGGCGGCGCTGAAGCGGTGCCCTGCCAAGAGCGGAGCCACCAACGCCAAGCCAACTAATAAGGGGTACTTCACAAATAGCTGGGCGAGATAGGGGAACACTACTTGCAGATTTGGGTCGGTTAGGTGCGGGATATAGGTCGCCGAGTGGGCAATCCACGCGGCAATGAGGGCGAGAAACACAAGTACTCCGCTATACACCAGGCAGCGGGTAACGGACATTCCGCGAGCGCTAGCAAGCACGCTGAGCAAATACAGGCACAAGATCAAAGCATAGACCTGGCCAATAACAAGCATCAGGACACCAAGCAGGCACAGCGCGACTGTGGCAACGTTCCAAGGTAGGATCCCCCGTGGCAGGTAACGCCACAAGGCGACCGCTGTAATACCCAATGCGCCTACGGCAATCCATAACATGGGGCCTGTTAAGGCTGCTTGCAATAAAGGTATCCAAAACAACGCGACGTTACCGAGTACTGTGGTTTTGGTGGTGCCAGCCACCGCGATCGCAAAGTCAGAGTAGGCGTCTTGAACAAGAACCCCATCAAGATAGATCGCGCCGATGGCCAGAAATGCAGCCACTCCCGCATCGAACCAAAACTTCGCCGGAACGAGTTCACGCGCCACAAAGTGCGGTAACAGCAGCAGCGCAACGACAAACACGGTCAGTATCTGAAAGGACGCCGACAGCAGAAACAGGATCACACCAATGCTCAACACCAGTGGCGACCGGGTGCGACTCCACTCAAGAAAACAATAGGCAGTGCACATAAAGAGCGCCACATAAGGCGAGTACATCCGAGCGTAACCAGAAGTTACCGCGTGCCACTCAGAGGTAACGAGCAATAACGTCGCCACTAACGCCACCGCAACGCCCAACAGGCGACGTGTGCCTACCCACATGAAGGCGATGGACAGAATACCAAAGGCGAGTGCCGGCAAGCGATAGCTCAGCTCCCTTGTTTCTCCCAACAGCGACGCAGACGCCGCAGCCATATAGCTGTAGAGAGGGGCTCGATTGTAGTCCATGCCGCTCGGCACGGCGGGCTTGCCAGAACTGAGCACGCTGGATGCTGCGAACGCCGTGGTTTCTTCATCGCCGTAGAAGCTGAGATCGGAGATTCCGGCGAAGCGAATAACAGCCGCCAACACGAGCAATCCAAACAGCACCCAACGCTGCCACGGCGCGGCCGCGAGGTCCGGGGCCAGGGGTTGAGCCGCAGCAATTGGCGAATAGGACTTCTCGGTTGCCATGCGTTCTAGTACTAGGACTTCCTGGCGCTATCGGTTTGAGCACTCAAACCGTCTTGGTCAGAAGTGTCACCTGGCGAAAAGTGATAGATCTTGTCTATCACATATTCTTTTTTCGTTTTGGCGCTACTGAAAATAATGATCTCGCCAATTAGACCCACAAGAACGATCTGTAATCCAAAAATCAGCAGTACCGTGCCAATTAGAAACAGCGGTCGGTCAGACAGCGGAACGTCCATGAATAGCTTTTCGAAGACAGTCCATGCGGCGATTAACCCGCCTGTGATTGAACTAACAGCGCCAATGAAGCCAAAAAAGCGAAACGGCTTTTTAGTAAAACGAATAAGGAAATAGATATTTAGCAGATCCAGAATGCGTCGCAGGTAAATCCCGGGGGAGTAGACCCTGGCGCTCTTGTCGGCTGAGGCCTGCGCGAGTTTGACCTCTTTGACGTCAAAACCTTGTCGATACGCAAGCAACGGAATAAAGCGGTGCACGTCACCGTACAGGTCAATCTCTTCCAGCACATGTTTGGGAAACACCCTGACCGTGCAGCCGGCATCTTCGAGTCGTAAGCCCGATATGCGGTTAACACTGGAACTGAAGATTTGCGATTGTAATCGATTGAAGAAACCATCGCCGCGCGGGTAACGGCAGGCAACAGCCATGTCATGAGTATCCAGAGCCGCAAGCAGTTTTGGCAGCTCTAGAACGTCCACCTGACGAAAGCCTGGCAGGGTAAGAATGGTGTCGCCAGTCGCGTGCTCCAGACCCACGTTCAGACAGGTCGCCTCGCCATAGGCGCGCGACAGCTCGACAACCTTAAGCGTTGCGTCCCCGTGACCAAGCACCTCAAGTGCCGATCGAACGTCAGGGCGGTCACCATCAATGACAAACAGAATCTCGTAGTCTCGATTTAGATTATCGAGACCCTGTTTGTATTCGTGATACAGCTCTTCAACCGGGTCGTAGCGTTCGGTAATTGGGACCAGAACACTCAGGCGTCCGACAACAGTCTCGCCGCCCATTGGGTCCGCAAGATGGGCCCGATGCTTCCTTTCATCTGTGTTGGGTGTTGAATCAACCATGATAAACCTTAGTTAAGCTTGCGAGCTGTGATTCGCGATAGTCAATGTGTGCGTAATACAGTTCAGCAAGTATTCCCATGCTGAGTGAGAACCCGGCAAATACAAACCACAAGGCGCCGGCGCCAAAGTAAATTGAGGCGCCTCCTGCAGTAACTGTGTGATAGATCCCGACTCCAAAAAAACCGCTGCTCAAGAGCATTGGCGGTACCGCGAGGAAGGCGAAGAGTTTAATAGGCCGACCGAGAGTGGTTAACAATGTCCGGACCACCACCAGATCGAGTAGCACTTTCAGTGTGCGAGAGATGCCGTATTTTGACTCGCCGTGAATTCGAGCGTGATGGCGTACCGGTATTTCCTTGACCTTGGAGCCGGCCAGCGAGGCCATCGCAGGTATGAAGCGATGGAGCTCAGAATACAGGGGAATGTTTTGGATGACGCCGCGTCGGTAGGCCTTCAACGAACAACCGTTGTCTTTGATCGGGACGTTGGTGACCCAACCGATCAGCCGATTTGCGATCCAGGAGGGTAATTTGCGACTCAGAAACTTGTCCTGACGAGCTACGCGGTAGCCTACGACCATGTCATTACCCGCTTCGATCTCACGCAGGAAGGCGGGAATGTCAGCGGGGTCGTTCTGCAGGTCGCCATCCATGGTGATGATGGTTTCGCCGCGGGCGTTTTCTATGCCAGCAACCATGGCCGGCGTTTGACCGCAGTTGGTCTGGAGTGCAATGACTCGAACCCGGGAGTCGTTTTGGGCCAGCTCAATGAGCCGATCAAGGGTTTGATCGGCGCTGCCATCATCGACAAAAATAACTTCCCAACTCGACAGTTCGCGCAAGGCCTGATCAATGGCCTGAAACAGCGGCCATGCGTTGTCTTGCTCCTCAAACATGGGAACAACCAACGACAGTTCTAGCGGCTTATCGGACACAGATTAGGCTCAATGCTTGTGTAAATTTATACCCGCCACGATAACGGCAGGCAGGACCCTACGAGATTATTGGAACTCTCGTTTATGACAAGGAAATAGTAAATAAGATCAGAGGTTTATGCATGATGATGGGTCCCGTTTTACAAACTCTCGAGCAGTATTCTTTACAATAAAAACCGCCGATTTCAGCGATTTGAAACAACCTCTCAATACAACTGCCAACCGCGTTGCAAAGGCCTGAAGCGCAACTGTCTAGTTACCATAGAGGCGGCCAACGACACCCAGGTTCACTGGTGTAGAGCATAAACCATGTGCAAGTAAGACTCGCGCGTAAATCGTATAATTAGCGCGCAAATCGATACTAATTCGGCGTCTTTTTACGCCCTGTCTAAGGTGAGTTTGAGGCCAGCTCTTCTGCCTTGCCAATTGGGCCAATTGGGCCAATTGGGCCAATTGGGCCAGCTGGCAGCAGTCTGGCAGCGAGGCCCGCGGCACTCCGGGGCACCAGTACCAGTTTGTCGATCCGGCTGGAGCCGCCCAGACTCAGTGAGTCAAAGTAGTGGTCGGAGACGACGGACTCTCGGGACCTGGCTGGATAACTCAGGCAATTCCAGAGGGTTTCCCGGGTGGCCACCAAATTATCGTGTTCGCGCTCAAAGGTAACGAAATTCAGGGGAGTGCTGCCCTTATAGTTCTGTCCAGACAGGGTGTTCGCGCAATATTCCTGATTCAGGTAATAGAGATCACGCACCGCACGCCAACTCTCTTTGTCGAGCCGGGAGTCGTTAGAACTTAAGCCCCGGTCGGTGTGAAAGCGCTCAAACCAATAGTCTTCGCGATCAGCGTCGTCCAGGTACAGCCCGGCACCCAACACCCAAACGCCAGCAAGCTGCGTATCTGCTGTGAACAGCCGGAGTGCTTCAGTGACGCCTTGCGAGTGGCCAATCACGGCTACTTCAGAGCAACCCTCGCGGCGCATTTCCTTGAGCAACAGATCGCTCTGCAGGCCTGGATTCCAGCCATCCAGAGCGCCGCTGGAAAAGGGCGTGGGAGAGGCACCAAAGCCTGGATGATCCAGTGCGTATACTCGCCAACCGGCCATGCGTGCACCCAGTGCGAGCGCCTGGGCGGCACCATGCAGAGATCCTTCGGCGGCCGCACCATGCAATGACAACATACAGTGTTCGCCGGTCTTCGGGCTACGTGCTTGCCAGTAGACCGAGGCAGGAATGCCATCAGGCAGCCCTGTGCGAGGTAGCTCGCGCGGCTGATACCAGAACCAGGCCGCCCCGAGCGGGACCAGATCTAGGGATTGCATAACGCTGTGGGCTGCGACGTGCTTGCCGATGGCGGCGCGCTGGAAATGGGCGCCCAAAACCGCAACGCCGATAACGCCGAGACACAACAGGACACGAATAGGGGTTCGGCCAGAACTATCCTCATCCGCTGTGTTGAACCGCAGCAAAGCAAACCGGCCGAGGCATTGATCGACGAGTAACAACGCAGCCACATTGATGGGTAGTAAGGGCGTTTGGCTATGCCAGGCGAGGCAGAGGCCAACGCCAAGTTCCAAGACCAGCAGCAGAATCAGGTTGCGGCTCAGTCGGCGCCATACGAGCGCCAACGGCAACGTCGCAAGTGCAACGTAGAGCGGTGTTCCGTAACCCATCCAGGCCGCGATGAGCCACAGGGCGAGTAAGCGGAAAACACCGGCTACCCAGGTCCAGTCGGAAAGTAACGCAAAACGTGCCGCAACATAGCACAGCAAGGCGCCGATTAAGGTGGCCCCACCAAACGCCAGAAACCACAGCTCGCCCACGACGCTCATTAGAGCAATCCTTCCTGTTTGTACCACTCATAGGTGCGCTTTAATCCTTCGTCTAACGCTACGGCCGGGTCATAACCAATCAGGCGGCGGGCTTTTTCTTCGGTGAATGCCCGATCCAACAGGAAAAACTCTACCCGCCGTGGATACAGCGGCGCCTGTACGCCAATGCGTTTGCAGATCCAGTCGCAAACGTGCGCTGCCCAGACTACTGGCCAGGCGGGAATGCGCCAGCCCGGCGGGGTTTTCTCAATGACTGCGCCGATACGTTTCACGAGTTCGTTGAGATCGGTGTACTCCGGACCACACAGCGTAAAGACTTCGCCAATTGCCGCAGGATGTTCAGCCGTGAGCAGCATGCCGGCGACCAAATCGTCAATAAAAGTCAGGTGATAAAGCGTTTTGCCCGAACCGATCATCAAGAACACGCGCTTGTCGATGGCTTTAAAGAGCTTGAGAAAACGGGTGTCGCCAGGGCCGTATATGCCAACGGGGCGAACAACACTAACGCCTAAACCCTGGGCTGCAAACTCGAGCGCCACGCGCTCACCTTCAAGTTTCGATTCCTGATAATGATCACCAGGATTCATTCGGTAATCTTCCGCCGCAGGTGGGTGTTCGATAGCACCTTGGACGCCTACGGTGGAGCAGTGTACAACGCGCTTGATACCGGCGTCGTGCGCGGCCTGCAGTAATACGCGCGTAGCATCCACGTTTACTTCAAAGAACTCACTCTCGTCGGCGTGTTCGGTGCGATAGGCCGCAGCAATGTGAAAGACAGCGGTGATCTCTCGCGACGACAAAATCGTCTTGAGTGCAGGGGCATCGAGTAACGAACAACGCTCGCACTCAATGCCCTGTGCTTCCAGCTTCTGGGTATCAGAGGTTTTCCGGACCAGTGCTATTACTTCATGGCCGTCGCGCCGCAAGCACGCAGCAAGAGCACCTCCTGTGAAGCCGGTCGCACCGGTAACAACGTAACAACTCAAACTAGTAACCTCATGAGTTTGGTGAGTCCAACCAGCGATCGCTCCACGCTTGCACCACAATCAACGCCCACAGGCGGTGCGAGTGATTGGCGACGCCGGCCAGATGTTCCTTAACAAGTTGGCCTGTGTAAGCCGCGTTGAAAATGCCTTGTGATTCCAGCCGGGCAGGCGCCAGATAGCGGTCTAGCAGCGAAGAGAATTCGTTGGCTAACCAGGTTTTAATCGGAATGCTAAAGCCTTCCTTGTTACGGTAAACGCAGTCGTGGGGAACATGCTCCACTGCCAGTTCTTTCAGTAGTGGTTTGGTTTCGCTGCCACTCAACTTGAGCGTACCTGGCATTGAAAACGCCCCGGCCATAACGTGCGGATCAAGGAAGGGTACGCGAGTTTCAAGCGATACCGCCATCGACATGCGATCAGTTTTGGGCAAGCAGTTGTCGGTTAAATAACTGTAGGTATCTATGTAAAGGCCCTGGTTTACCGGATCCATGGCGTCGCAGGCATGGCGCAAGCGCTCGATGTGGCCATAAAGATCATCTGCTTGTGCCGCTTCACCGACCAACTGGTCTCTCAGTTCATCAGCAGTGGCAAACAGCCGCCACCGGGTATGCCCGAGTTGTTCTGGCAAGGCACCGCCTTCGGCAAAGCGTTTGATCTTGTTTACCAGCCCTTTCTTTTGCTCAGCCGGAGGTAGCAGGCCAGTTAAGGAGGGGATGAGGCGCTTGCGCAAAACGTCTGGCAGGCGGTCATAAAATGCGCCATAGCGTTGCGCTACATAGGTGTCGTAGCCACCAAACAGTTCATCCCCGCCATCACCTGACAGGGCTACGGTGACGTGCTCGCGCGTCATCTCACTCACCAGGAAGGTGGGAAATACCGAGAAATCAGCAATAGGATCATCAAGGTGATACATCAACCGATCAAACAATCCCAGCGCATCCGGCTTGATAATTTTGCTGGTGTGGTCAACCTGCAAGTGCTCGGCAACCTGCCTGGCGTAGTCGAGTTCGTTGTAAGAGGGGTCGTCAAAGCCGATGCTAAACGTTTGGGCATTACCCATATGAGCAACGATAAGCGACGAGTCGACACCACCCGACAAAAAAGCGCCAAGTGGTACATCGCTGACCAACTGGGCTTGCACTGCACTGCGCAGGCGTTCCCCAAGGTCTTCGCGCCATTCCCCGCGGGTTTTGGCGTCGTTGGCTGGCGCATTGTCGATGCTCCAGTAGCGTACGGTTTGACTAACCCGGGTCCCCAGATCAAACGACAGATAGCTACCCGGTAATAAGCGCGCGATATCTTTAAAGAGCGTTCGTGTTTCGGGCACGTATTCCCAGGCGAGAAATTCTTGCAAAGCCAGAGTGTTCAGCCGGCGTGGCACCGAAGGGTGGGCCAGCAAACTCTTGACCTCAGACCCCCAAACAAGCGTGCCATCGATCTCGGCCGTGTAGAGGGGTTTTATACCCACGTGGTCGCGCACCAACAGCACCTGCTGCTGGTGCTGATCAAACAGCGCAAACGCGAACATGCCGTTAAGGCGAGGAAACAAATCGGTGCCCCACGCCTGATAGCCCGTGGCAATGACTTCGGTATCGGAATCGGTTTTAAACTCAAAACCTGCGGCGATAAGTTCGGCCCGCAATTCCCGGTAGTTATAGAGTTCGCCGTTGTAGGTAATCACCGTGTTACCGTCGGCCGAGGTTAGCGGTTGATTGCCAGTTGCAAGATCGATAACCGCAAGGCGCTGCATGCCCATATGCACGCCTTGATAATAACCAAGGCCTTGATCATCAGGGCCGCGGTGATAAATCCGCGAACACATCTGCGCGAGTATTTCCGGAGTCGCCGCCAAGGCGCCCGCTCCGGCAATGCCTGCTATGCCGCACATTAGCGCAGTCGATCCAGCAGGCGTTTGAGCTTCGACGTATAGGCCGGACGGGCGTAGTGCTCAGCGTAGTGGGCTTGAGCGTTGGCAACTATCTGTGCACCCTGCTGCGGTGAGTCGAGCAGGCGCTCGATGCCTTCAGCCATGCCCTGGGCGGAGGGCTCGACAAGCACAGCAAGGGTGTCATCCAACACCTGGGTATGCGAGTAAATGGCCGTGGCCACCAGCGGCACACCACAGGCTAACTGCTCATAGGTTTTCAACGGCGTATTGGTACCCGAACTGCGCGGCGACAAAATAATGTCCGCACTGGCCGCAAGTTTACGGGCCTCAGAAGGCTGCAGCTGACCCAAAAACTGAACTTGATCTGCAAGGCCAAGTTTGTTCGCAAGTGTTTGAAAATGTTCAACTTGTAATACTGATCCACCGGCAATGATCAGTGCGAAATCGTCCCGGGTGCCCGCCAGCGTTGCGCAACCTTCCAGCAAGATATCGATGCCCTGGTAAGACTCGAGCGTACCCGCGTAGACAATCGCGGTTTTGCCAGCGGCAAGTGCTTGAGCATCAGTTGTTGCGGCGGTTGTCACGTCGCTGCGGGCGCGTTCAGTGAGCACGACATCGTCATAAATGGAGTTTTCGATGAGCTCGTGTTTATCCATCGCCCAGGGTGCGAGCTTTGCTACCTGATCGCGGAGGGCAGGACAAATGGTAATGATGGCATCGGCCGCCCTGAGCGACCGAACCTCAAGAAACTCGAAACAGCGTTTGAGCAGTTTCGAACGCGAATAGCCAAAGTTGTCGAGCTGCTCGGGCAGGCTGGAGTGCATGTCGTAAACCAGCTTGTAGCGAAACAGAACTTTCATTAAACCAGCAAAGAACACCGCTTCTTCGTGCGCATGCACAACGTCGTACTTATTGCGCAGCAACAACCAGATAAAGCGCAGAAACATAAAGCCGTCGTGCACAAGTTTGGCCGCAGATGGGCCGGTTTTCACCGCACCCAGCCAGTTGAGGGCTGGACCACGCAACAGGGTGACGCCCTCAATATCAACATCGCTGCCCTGGCCGTAAGTCAGCAAGTCGATCTCATAGCCCAGTTCAGCCGTCACCATAGAGCGGTAATACACTGAAAATGGCGTACCTCGCGGTGAAAAGAACGGCTGGGGCGCCAGCACCAGCATGCGCTTGGATTGCTTTGCTGGGTCAGACATTCGGTGGCCGCCGCTTTCTGATCTGCATGAGCAACTGATTGCGCACAAAGCGCACCAGAGTTTCACCTGCACCGAAGGGCTCAGGCTGCGCGCCGTTTGCCAGCAGCGCCTTCAAATCGGCAAAGGGTGTCGCTACAGAGACATCGCCGGGCAACCAGGCGCCGAAGCCGGCGACCTTATGTTCTTCGCCCTGCATAGGAAGTGGATCGCTGCCAGGCAATAGGCAATGCCCCTGTTCTGCTCCAGAACGCAGCAAGGCCGGGGTGGGTGTGCCAGCCAGGCGGCCGCTGTTGTCACCGAGCAATATCTGCGTGCCAAATTGTTCTTTTAGGCGCTCAACCAGCTCGCCGCGTTTGCCCAGCCATTTGCCAAAACCCCAGGGCAGCAGGGGAAGGGTGCCGGCCTGCAGCGCCGCAGCCACTACTACCTCTGCGGGTTCGCCGTCTGGGTACTTGTCACGGTGACCGAGCATGAGTACTTCAATATCTTCGGCCGTGACACACTGGTGCCCGGCGATTACCAATAGCTCGGCGTCATCGCCGTTTCGGGTTAATCGCAGGCTCTGTGGTTCGCTGGTTAGGTGTCGAACCCAGCCACTGCCCGTCAGCGCCGCGGGTTGCTCTGCGGGCTCTGACAGCGTGCCGAACCAGTTATCAGCCGCACTTTCTGCCATACATAACACCCGCCGCGCAGACGCCTGCGGCTGGCGGGCGAAGCTGTCGCTCGCAGCGTCCAGAAAGCGTTTTACGTCGTACGTGGGGTAGAAGTGCACGTGTGCATCTATGAGAGCTCCGGATTGCATTCCGCCTAAGGCCTCCGCGTCGAAGCGCTAATGATCGTAGATCGAATAGTCATCCGCCCATTGTAGGGCTCGGGGCCTCTATGTCCTATACACAGTTCCAAGTTCCTACTTCCTAGTTCCTACGTCCGAATTCCTGGTACCACTATGGTGTTAGACCAACAAAGAAAGTCGGACTGGTGGGCGGATGGATGAATGAATGAACCTTAGCGGCACCCAGGGTCTCAACTGCATGAGTAGTGGGCTCCAGTAGCCTAAGTCCACAGAACGAGTGAGACGCAATCGTGGACCCAAGAACTACCTGGTTCCCAATACTCGCTAACACTTGTGTTCGCTTACATTTTCAGGGCTTTGCAAGCTATAAGCCTTGTTATCATGCGGCTTTACGTCTGTTCGATAGAATATAACTGCCATGGCAAAATCTGGCCTCGCCAAAGGTCTCCAGCGCATGTTCACACCCTCGTTTGTTGTGACTGCCTATTACCTGCTCAAATACGGAGCCAAGGTAAGCTTTCGCGCGGAAGTGGATTTGTCAGAAAAATTGCGCTTTGGCAAGGGATGCGTTGTTAGCTCCTATACAAAGATCAAGGCACTTGACGGTCCAGTCATTTTTGGCGACCGCGCCGGTGTGGCGATTGGCTGCTTTATAGCCGCTGGCGAGGCGGGCATTACCATTGGTGATAATTTTATCTGCGGTGCCAATGTTAATATCGTGGCGACGAACTACCGCCACAGCGAACTTGACAAGCATCTTGAGGATCAAGGCAGCACGTCGAAAGGCATCACAATAGGCAATAATGTTTGGATTGGGTCAGGGTGCACCATCACAGATGGTGCAGTAATTGGTGACAACGTGATCGTTGCCGCTAACAGCCTCGTCAGCAGAAGGTATAAAAGCAACCTTATCTTGCAGGGTAATCCTGCCAAGACTTTATTAAAGCGCTAGCTAAGAGCTCTGCTGAAACGTTAGAGGATCAACGTGACGACATTAAAAGAAGTAACAACCGACTCAAACGGCAGCTCGTCATACCATCAGGTTATGGCCATTATCAGTGATGCCATTACCGATCTGAACGATGAGCTCGACTACGACCATCTGCGCACTATCAGCGGCGAGACGCCGATCTTTGATGGTGAGGATTCACTGGATTCTCTGTCGTTGGTGTCGCTCATTGTCGATATAGAGGCGCGCGTTGAAGATTCGTTTGCCACTGAGGTTGTGTTGGCCAGCGAGAAAGCGATGTCGATGAAAAACAGCCCCTATCGCAGTGTTGCCTCTCTAACCGACTTTGTTCTTGAGGAACTCGCCAACAGCTCCGCTCGATGAGCAGCGCGACTGAAGGGCGTCTGAATGGCCCCATCCTGATCACCGGGGCCCGTAAGGGCATTGGTCGTTACCTGTGCGAGTATTATCTGGCCGCTGGCGAGCAGGTTATTGGCTGCTCGCGCGATGAATCTGATCTAACACACGATAACTACCAGCACTTCAGCGTTGATGTTGCTGATGAGCGTGGCATTGGCAGAATGATGCGCGACATTCGCAAGCAGCACGGTCAGTTAGGCGCGCTGCTAAACAACGCCGGCATCGCCTCCATGAATGCCGCCGTGCTTACCCCAATGAAAACAGTCGAGCGGGTATTCACCACCAACGTATTCGGCAGTATTTTGATGTGCCGCGAAGCCGCCAAGTTAATGATCCCGAAGAAAGCGGGTCGCATTATCAACTTCGCAACCGTTGCAACACCGCTGCGTCTTGAGGGCGAGTCCGTGTATGCCGCCTCCAAAGCAGCGATCGTGAACTTTACCCAGGTGTTGGCCAAAGAACTTGGCGGTTACGGTATTACCGTTAACGCACTTGGTCCCACGCCGATCTATACCGACCTGTTACGTGGTGTCGGCGACGACAAAATTGACAGTTTGGTCGATCGCCAGTGCATAAAGCGGGTAGGGGAGATGGAAGACGTCTCTAACGCGCTCGACTTCTTCCTGGCAAAAGAGAGCGACTTTATAACCGGCCAGATCATTTATCTTGGCGGAGTATTTTAGCGATGCCCTTGCCGGTGCTCGAAAATCGGCTTGGTGAACACGCAAATACAGGCACCAGCCCAGCCGTTATCTGCGCCGGGCAAGAGCTCAGCTATCCCCAGTTGCTCGATAAAACCGCCGACTACGCGGCGCAGTTGTCTGCTGCAGGCGTTGGCGCGGCTGATCCTGTGCTGTTGTCCTGTGGGTTTGGTGTTGACGCCATTGCGTGTTTCCTGGCGCTTTTACGGTTAGATGCCATTGCCGTGTTGGCCGCTCCCGATGACCCACGTGTTGAGCAAAAGCTGGCCGCCAGTCAGGCCAAATTGCATCTTGAGTTTCCGCTGGCAGGGGAGGCACTGATCAGCGGACAAGAAGTGCGCGCAACCGATGCTGCCAACCTGCCCCTGGTGCGTGAGCTTTCGGCATCTGGGCATCCAGGGTTTGTCATATTCTCCTCCGGTAGCACCGGTGAGCCGAAGGCCGTGCTGCATGATGCGCAACGCTTTACGGCGCACCTTGAGAAAGTACAAAAAGCCAAGTCAACCATTGGGTTTCTGGCCTTCGACCACATTGCTGGCGTCGACACGCTGCTGTACACCCTGTTTGCCGGTGGTACTTTGGTTGTGCCGGAAGATCGCAGCCCTAAAGCGGTGTGTCAGGCGGTTGAGGCTTACAAGGCGCAGGTGTTGCCAGTATCGCCCTCGTTTTTAAAGCTGTTGCTGGTATCACCGGCACTCGAAGCTCACGACTTATCGAGCCTGGAAGTTATTACCTTCGGCTCCGAGCCGCCAGACCCCGCCGTGACAGAGAAACTCGCCAAGCTGCTGCCTAACGCAGATTTGCTGCAGAAGTACGGCACGTCTGAATTTGGCGCACCGCGCTCTAAAACCAAACCCGGTGACAGTCGCTGGATTAAACTCACCTCAGATGACTTTGCCGTGCGGGTGGTTGATGGGGTGATGTGGGTGAAAGCGTCGGGCACCATGCTTGGTTATTTGAACGCCACTGATCCGGCAGAACAAGATGGCTGGTTTTGCACGGGTGACCGCGTTGAACAGGATGGCGATTGGCTACGAATTCTGGGTCGGGATTCAGACCTGATTAACGTAGGCGGGGAGAAGGTGTTCCCGGCTGAAGTAGAAACTGTTGTGGAGTCCCTGCCTGGTGTACTCGAATGTGCCGTAACAGGTGAGTCGCATCCGTTGCTTGGCACGGTTGTTGTGGCGACAGTCAGGCTTACTGATGAGCTGCTTGCCGAAGAGCTCTCCGATGCGGCGCTGAAACAGCGGGTGCGCAAGCATTGTCGGGGGCAACTACCGCGTTATGCGATTCCTGTGAAGGTGCTAACTACAACAGAAGCGTTGACTTCATCACGGGGTAAGCGGTTGCGGAATTAATGAGTACTGAACCGCTAATAATTGGTCACTTACACATCATTCGTGATGTTCTGGTTAAACCGCAACTAGTTCGATTGAACTAGCGTACTTATACCTACCGCGTTGATATTAATTTGAAACTATTGTTCGACTGGCAATTCTGTGGAACGATTCGTGAACAAGTTGCACATACGGGGATGACAAATGCTCCGTTTCTTCAGCCGCGCCATACCGGTATTCCTGCTTATATTTCCTCAGGTCTCTCAGGCTAGCGAGGTCAATGAGTGTCGCTCGCAGGGGGTATCGTCTGTGTATGGCAGGGAGGAGTCGCGCGACGCTGCAAGATCCTCTTGACTGCTTCTGGCAACCTGTGGGCGCAGTTTCGCCACATCAACTGCCACCTAATGCAATCCCAGCTGAACCTTTTGCTAAATAAGTTTAGATCTTGTGAACTATTTTGATGGACAAGAAGTACTAGTGGGCGACACTCAGCACTCTAAAGAGAGATGGTCCTATTTAGGACGAGGCGTAATGATCGAATTTCCTAGTGTTGGCGTAATCCACTACGTAGATCCAGAAGAGGATCTAATTTTACTTGGTAGAGCATTGGACTAGTTTAAGTTGGCCTAACTGTGATGGTCGCGACCTGATTGACGGCTTCCTGCTTGAACTCATCCGTGTAACGGATTCCCTTTCCCATGATTCACCTCTTGAGGTTGATAAGATTCTTACCACAAAAGGTGTCGGGGAAACTCAGGCCGTATCAAACCATAAAGCGCTAACCATTGAATTGCGCATAATATATATTATGTTAAATTATGTTCTAGACGTGGGCGCGCCGTAATTGTGGCGCACCGCTCCCTCTGTACAACCACCGCGTAGCGGATTGCTACATATTGAACACCACGATCACTGTGATGGATAAGTTTATCGTTCTCATCTAGACCGCGGTCGTGCAGGGCTTGCTCTAATGCATCTAACGCAATGTCAGCATGCAGTGACGTTGAGACCCGCCAACCGACTATACGACGTGCGAACGCATCAATGATAAACGCAACGTAAACGAAGCCTCGCCAGGTAGCGACGTAAGTCAGGTCAGCCACCCATAATTCGTTGGGCCTTGTCGCCTTGAAGTCTCGGTTAACTAAATCGAGCGGCCGCTCTGCAAGGTTATCCGGGAAGGTGGTTTTGATACGACGACCACGAACAACGCCACGCAACCCCTGTCGTTTCATTAACCGTTCGATCACGATCAGAACGCTTCTCTGGGTCTCGCTGCTTTGTCTTATGGTCGTAGTACGTTGAAGGGGTAATCGGCAGAATCTCATTCGCTCGGCGCAGCTCTTTGACTTCTTTCTCCAGCGCTTTTACTCGCTCTCGCTCTTCCGTGGTGGTCCCAGGCGCCTCGCCTGCATCAATCTGCGTTCGCTTTAACCACGCTCTTAGGCTATCTGGCGAACACCCAATCTTTGCGGCGATCGACTGGATCGCCTGCC
>CAZSYU010000064.1:16947-22970 GCA_964611345.1 uncultured Pseudomonadales bacterium | reverse complement strand
GCTCTGGCCCAGATTTTCTGAGATCATCGAGGTAGATAAATACCTATCTGGACTAATTGGGGAGAACCAACAATGAGCGAAGAGCAAGCAGTACTGGTCGAGCGCCGCGGCCGAATTATGGTAATCACGTTGAATCGGCCTGAGGCCATGAACGCGATTAACGGTGCCTTGTCGCATGGTTTGTGGAACGCCATTAAAGAACTCGATGGCGACGATTCGCTGACTGCCGGTGTCATAACAGGTAGCGGCCGGGCATTCTGCGCGGGCATGGACCTGAAGGCCTTTTCACGTGGTGAAGACATTGGTCCTTTGGGTGAGTTTGTGCGCGCTGGCGCTGAGAAGCCGTTGATCGGTGCGGTTAATGGCTTTGCCCTTGCAGGCGGTTGTGAGATCGCTTTAACTTGCGATCTATTGGTTGCCGCCAAAGGCGCGAAGATTGGCATTCGGGAGGTGAAAGTCGGCCTGTTTGCGGCGGCTGGTGGCGTGTTCCGTTTGCCGGCACGTGTGGGTTATGCCAAGGCGATGGAAATGGCCCTGACCGGCGAACCCATTACTGCTGAAGAAGCAATGGACGCGGGCATGCTTAGTGCGCTGGCTGAGGAAGGTGGGGCCCTTGATGCAGCCATTGCGCTGGCGGAACGCATCGCGGAGAACGCGCCGCTCGCTGTTAAAGCATCCAAGTCGCTGGTGCGCTCGGCAGCTCAAGGTATTGAGGAAGACAAACTCTGGGAACTGCAGGTCCCGCTGCAGAAATCAGTGTTTAGTTCTAACGATGCCAAAGAGGGCCCGGTGGCCTTTGCAGAGAAACGAGCGCCCAACTGGACCGGTACCTAAATATTTGCTGGAGACCTGCTGTGAAAGAGCTAGGACGAGGGATTTTCATACTTATAGTGTTGGCATTTTTCGGTTGCGGGGCCGCGCCTGCAGACTCCCCCGAGTCGAATGCACAGACTAGTGGGGCAGAAGTCGTCGCTCCTGGTGTTGGCTCGATGGCGCCCGCCTTCGAGCTCGCAGGCTCTGATGGCAAAACTCACCGGCTTGCTGACTATGTTGGTGAGCATGTGGTGCTGGCATTTTTCCCCAAGGCCTTCACTGCAGGCTGAACTGCCCAATGCAAGGCGCTGCGTGACAGTGACCAGGAGATTCAAAAGTTCGAGGTGAGTTATTTTATGGCCAGCACAGATTCGCTGGCAGATAACACGGCATTTGCCACTAAAAATGGCGCCAGCTTTCCCATTCTTGCCGACATCACCACCGAAGTCAGTGCAGCGTACGGCGTGTTGAGTGAGCGTGGCCACGCCGGACGGGTGACCTTTTATATTGATCCAACCGGTCAGATTGCGCGTATTGATCGGCAAGTCAATCCGCTCACCGCAGGGGCAGATTTACTGGTAAGCCTGGACGAGCTAGAGGTGCCGCGTCGACCCAGCACTCTGAATTAGGGCAAGCACTACTCAAACAGCCTCGCGGGGTCACCCATTTCGTGGTAGCCAAGATAACCGCCGCCTTTGTGGGACGCATCATAGAGTGAGTACCCAAGTAGTTGCCGTGCAAGTGGTGGTAGAGCTTTCGCAGCCTCAACAGGTACGTTGGTATAGCTGTTTTCTACTGGTCGTAACCAACCACAACATATTCCGGTAGAGAGCGCGCGGCGTTGTTGTTGGCTCTTGTTGCTACCGCCGGCATGCAGTGTGTCGCCGCGAAAGAACAACGCCGAGCCAGCTTGTAACTCACAGGCGGTAATCTCGTGGGCTTGCGGTTGCCGATCTTGCTCCCAACGATGGCTGCCAGGTACAACAAGAGTCGCACCCATTGCTGGTGTAATGTCGACCAGCGCCGCTATGCTGTTAATCATCAACGGGTTGTTCACGTTCGCGAAGTTCCAGGCGTCATCGTCGCGGTGTAACGGCTGCGCTGCCTCACCCGGGCCGATGTCGATAAGTTCGCCATTGTTAAGAATTGTAGTAGGTGCGACGGGCTCGAGCACGGCCTGGGCAAAACCGTTTAGACGCGTGTCCGTAAGAATATCCACAAAGCTTGGTGTTTTAGTGACCAGTCCTTGTAGCCTGCGCGTTTTTAAACCGAGAAAGCTATCGGATGCCGCCGAACCCGAATCTGTTCCCTGATGGTTTGCGAGCCAGGGCTCAAGCTCTGCGTTGAATTTCTGCAACAGATTGCCTGGGAGCCAGTCTTCGACGATCACCGCGCCGTCTTCGGCGTTAATCTCTACGATGTCTTGCACAGTGCAATCTGCAGGCAGACGAACTAACGATGGCACGCTCATGTGTTGCTCTGCTCGAACTCGCTGCGAATAAGTGCTTCGTTTAGTCCGTACTTAGAAGCAATGTTGTCGAAAAACGGTCGCCAGTGATTGGCTAACACCTCCACCGTGGCTGCCTCTGTACTAAGGTTGTCATAACCCGTCGCTCCCGGGATGCGCACTTGCTGACCCGGTCTGGGCTTCGCAGTACGCACGGTCTTTACAAACTCATCGGCCTTGGCCTTTACCGCCTCAATCGGGCCAAAGACAGCCGGGTTAATGCACATGTAGTAGCTGCCACCAACCGTCGTTGTGGGCGTGCCTTCGCTGGTGCTGTGACCGATAGAAATTCGGTTCGCGGGAATACCAATAGGGTTTGCTATGGCCGTCATACCTTCGTTCCAGAGATTCAATGCGTAGGTGCGTGGCGATTCAATTTGACCACCACAGGCGTAGTCCCAAACTCGACCGTAACCTTCAAACGGGCGTGCGTAGGGTTTGGCGTTGTCTGTTAACTCCCCTGATTCGGGATCGATCAGCCACTTGCCCTGCATGGGTTGGTTGTTAAGTACTGCCTCAGAAATGTCGGCGTCGTAAAACTCGGCAAACTTCAGTGATGCCCAGATGGGCGGTTCACTGCCGGAGGGGATAATGGCATCAAAGGGCGGGCACGAGAGGTGATTGTGCATGCCGCCAAAAGGTGCAGCGAGTGTGGGCGTGTTGTTCGAGGTCATTGCCAGCATGTCTTGCTGGTGGGCTTTGTAAGCGTAAGAGGCAAAGCTGCCGGCGTCGTTGTGGTTGCCGCCATACACGATAGCGATGCCACTGGTGCGAGCCTTCTCAATTGCAATATCTGCCATGATATTGAGTGCGTAGTAACCGGATGAGGCATGGCCGTCCACGACCGCCCAGGCGGGACCCTCAGAAATCACTTCGGGTGTTGCCGACATGTCGAGCACACCCAGTTCCAGGGCCAAATCGAGCACTTCGTACACGCCCAGGCCTTGATTCAGTTTGCCCTGGATATGCGCAAACGAGATGCCATCAGCGACGCAGGCCGCGTGTTCGGCAGAGCCACCCGCTGCCAACACCACACGCGTAAGCGCGAAGCGCAGAAAGTCCAGTCGTTCGGTTCTGGTCTCAGCCATTGCCTGGAGCACCTTCGGTCAGTCTTGTAGTTCGGTCTGCCCACAGTAGCAGAACAATGCCGCCAACCAGGGATAGAGCGATTAGCAGCAACGCAATTGTGGAATCGCTAGTGCGCATGGCGCCGAATAGACCGGGCCCCACCAGGGCTCCGCAGGCGAGTGCAAATGACATCAGGCTTTGCACTCGACCATTGGGGTCGGTGTCTGCGATAACGCCCAAAATGACACTGAGCGTTATGTAGTAAGTGAGTGGGAACACCACTAACACGCCGGCGAAAGCAGCGGGCGTTGTGCCGCCGGTTAACAACAACAAACTGCTGACGGCTGTCAGGGTGGGCAAGATGAGGAGTAAGGTACGCGGCAGCCGATTCGTCAGTGCGGCTGAAATCATGGGTCCGACTGCGGTCATGCACAGGCCAACGGCTATCCAGCGGGCGGTGTAGTCCTGCTCCAGAGCGCTGCCTGCGGCTATGCGTTCGAGAAAGGTCCACATGGCCGCAAAACCGGCGAAGTTGAGTGCCAGGCCTATCAGACCAACAACGGCAGGGATCGAACTTGTGGACGTGGCGGGCGCAGCCTCGACAGTTGCGTGCCCCTGCTTCGGTAAGGCGAAACTCAACAACAGCATGAGCACCACAACCGCGCCGATCGAGCCAACCGTACTGGTTAATCCGTACTCACCAAGCAAGGCACCAGAAATGCCAAACAGCAACAGGGTAGGCACCAGCTGCTGGAGTGCAACGACAATTCCATAGACCCGGTCTTTGTTGTGCATTGCGGCGACCAGCGCCAGGCTGATTGGCAACAGCACGGCCGCACCTGCACCCGCAATCGCCATTGCCACGGCAACCCGTGTACTGGAAGTACTTTGTGCTAACACGACCAGACCAGCCAGTAGACTGACGAAGCCGCCAACTGCCATAGCTCGCCAGTTGCAGCGTCTGATCCACAGGGGTGCCGTGAGGGCGACGATCGAATAGACGGAGAAGTACGCCGAGCTGATAAGCCCTAGCTGCGTATCGTCGAGCTGAAACTTGTCAGCGAGCTGGCCAATCAGAATGGGCAATAAGGCAAACACGATGGCCCCCGCCGTGCCTGTGGCGGTAGCGGCCAGTAATACGCTCGGCGCGTTTAAGCGTTGAGTCACTGTTGATGTGGTCCGAAGCCCTAACGAGGAATTGCACTATTTAGCCGCCACAGGCCAAAGTCAATTTGACGACCAGATTCCATCTTGTGAAGATATTTATATGCAAACCGAAGACCCGATACCACAGGAACTGCGCGCACCGGTTGCCGCTGCGCGTGATTGGATCAATTCAACCCAAGAGCGTGACTATGAAGTTACGGGCCTGGTTGATGTCACAGGCGCACTTGAAGCGCCAGAGGGCAGCGCTTTCGAAGTGGGTTTGGTTCTGTGCGACGGCGAAATTTGTCAGCGTCAGCAAGTAAGTATCGCGCCGAACGGTGACGGTTATGAGGTTGGCCTGGTTGCATCCGGTGCACGGGCTATACCCCCCTTGCTGGATCCGCCTGAGAAGGTTCGCAGCGATTGGCTGGCAGGTGTGCTGGGCAAACATGAGTTTGTGTTGTTGTTGTTTTATCGCGGGTTGTGGTGACCGCCTTGTCGCTTCGAGTTACGAAGCTACGAAAAAGCCGGTGTGGTGGAAGAGATCCGCGCTGCAGGTGGAGAGGTGTTTGGTATCACCAGCGAACCCCAGTCGTTGGCTGAGGAGGCTGAAACCGCGTGGGATATGAGTATTCCGGTGGTCGGAGACCCGCATCACGATATTCGCAAAGATCTGGCTGCGCGTGGTTGGCTCGATATTTTCTATAACGAGGATTTTGGCCATCTGCGTGAGCGTGAGTGGGCGGATCACCCCAACGGTTACTATCAGCCCGCCGTGATCGCGATCGACAAAAGTGGCCGCGTGCTCTACCGGTGGCGCTGTGTTCCGAAGTACAGCAACATGAGTGGCGCAGGTGCCCGGCCCGAGGCGCGTTACACCTGGGATCTTATGCAAAGCGCGCTTGGATCAATACATAGCCATGATGCTGATCTCGACCGCGAACCGCTGCTGGGTGCGAGAGAGCTGTCCTGGCCTCGATTTCTGCTCATTCTCACCGCCCATGGCTGGTTCCTGCGTCCCAAGGCGTTCCCGTTATTGCGCGCGGGTGATAAAGACGCAGTAACGCCGGCAGATGCCATGCGACGCTGGTACGTATTCATTGCGCTATGGGTGTTGGCGCTGGTGTTTTTGCCTATGGGTTGGGTAGCGGGTGCATTTTGTTTGTGGCTGCTGGCGCTGGTACCAGGAATGTTAGAGATACACCGGCAGTTTCAGAACGAACCGGGCGCTTATTAGCGCGTTAACCCACAAAGATTGACTTTCCTTGAAGTGTTACAAGATGTTGCAATCCAAAAATTGCTGTTGCAACATCATAACCGTCGTGCCGTTAAGAAGATTCGAGTAGTTGCAGTGACGCTGTTGGCTGCTCGGGATCGTACACTCAGGTTCGTTGGAGATTCGGTCTTGTTGTCTGGGGAGAGAGCAAGCTCGTCGCAACATTCGATCTGATGTGTCGCAGTAGCTCGAGCAGTAAAGAACACCCGAAGG
>CAZSYU010000064.1:0-16847 GCA_964611345.1 uncultured Pseudomonadales bacterium | reverse complement strand
GTGAAGTAGATTCGCCGTGAAGTGGCTTCGCTGTGCGACAGGCTTCGTAAGGTGTTAACAACAACTCCCTCCAGAATCACTACCCCCAACGCCATGGCAGATCCGGCAGGCTTCGGCGTCTCTTTTGAGTTCTGTAGCGAAGTCTGATTTCCATCGATGGAGGTTGTTGATGTTGCCTAACTTAAGACGAACTAAAGTTCTAACTCAGTCCATGGCCCTTGGGGTATTTGCACTTGTTGTCGGTCATTCGGCTCATGCCGCTGAAAGCGGTGCGATACTGGAAGAAATTGTAGTCACCGGTACCAAGCGGGACACGTCGCTACAAGACACGCCGATCGCCGTTTCTACGCTCACCGCGGAAACCATTGGCAAAACTTTTGGTAACGATATTCGAGCGATTGGTGACCTCGCTCCGAACGTTAACCTCACCCTGCAGACGGGTTTTAATGCATTGGCGGGTGGTATTAGGGGTACTGGCAGTATCTCAATTCTCACCACGCAAGATCCAAGCACAGGGATACTCATCGATGAATTTGCACTCAATCATGTGCAGTCACAGTTTGTTGAGCTCTACGATTTGGAGCAGGTAGAAATTTATCGCGGTCCGCAAGGTACGTTGTTTGGTAAAAACAGTACCGGCGGCGTGATATCGGTGACTTCGAAGCGTCCCGATCTGGAAAACGCCGCGGCAACATTGCTGCTTTCGGGTGGCGGCTATGACGGTGGTGCCAGTACAGGCAAAGCACAGCTTGGTATAGACCTGCCTTTGATTCCCGGGGAACTCGGACTGCGTTTTGCTGGTTCTTACACCCGCGAACAAGGGTTCTATCGCAACGACAAAGACACCGCCACCTTCCCTAACGCGCCTATATTGGGGGCCTTTGGTGTTGATCCTGCAGATCTGCCGCCAGAACTCGACACGCGGACCGTAGGGGATGGCTCTCGACTGGGTGGCAAAGAAGTTGTTGCCGCCAAAACCAAAATTCTCTGGACACCAACCGAGAACTACGAGGCCTATGGTCTCTGGGAGATCGTTCGGGATCGCTCTGACTCGCCTCCGGCTGTGAATGAAACACCCGCTGGCGAAGGTTTCCTTCTAGAAACGCTCGGTTTTCCAGGCATCCAGGCCGCTGGCCACGACGATCCGTTCAGTACCGGGGTTACCCAGCAAGGTGGTGGCATCAATATTCGCGATGGTCATCGGGTAAACATCGATGGCTATTATCTGAATCAAACCCTGAGTTTTGGACAATACACGCTTAAGTCAATCACAGGTTATCGAGAACAGCAGGAAACCCTGCCGAGTACCTACACGGGTGAGGCGTTTTTGTCTCTGTTTGATGCCACCCGCAATCTTGAACGTGAGCAGTTTCAGCAGGAATTGCGGTTGATCTCCGAATTTGACGGTCCGCTGAATTTTGTGGCTGGCGGCATCTTTCTCACGGACGACCTGGATTTTCGTTCCTTTGCTACTGTCGGGCTGACATCTATTATCCCCGCGTTTAACGCAGCTACCGGTGGTTTTTTGGATGACCGCGGCTTTATCAATCTGGATTTGCGCAATATTACAGGTGATCCGACGGGTAATGCTGTACAGCAGGATCGTCAGTCGTTCGCGTTTTATCTTGATGGCACCTACGAATTCAACGAGCAGTTTAGCGTGACTGCCGGTGCTCGATTCACCAAGGATGAAAAAGATTTCTTCAAGCCGACAGGCTCACCCGGGGCCTGTAACGAGTTTACCGAAGAGGCTGACGCTATTTTGGCTGATCCGGCCCAACCGTTTGATCCACTTACCAACTGCGCCGGCGACTTACGCTCTCTTGCTGTGAGTCGACTCGGCATCACGGGTGATCAGGTGGATCAGCGTAGCCTCGACTTCCCACTGGAGGCGTTCGACTTTGTCGCGGACGAAAATGAAACCTGGGAACGAGTTACGTGGCGCGTAGTCGCTGACTACAAGCCCACAGACACCACGCTGGTGTACGCAAGCATAGCAACGGGTTTTCTGTCTGGTGGTTTTTCGGAAACCTGCTCTCAGCTCGTGACCTGTATCAGTTTTGACCCCGAAGAGAACATCAACTACGAAGTGGGTTTAAAGGCAGATCTGCTCAATAACCGATTGCGTCTGAATGCAGCTGTGTTCTACACCGACTATGAGGATTTGCAGCGTAATCAAGTGTTTGCGTTTACCCAGGCTAACGGTGATCCAGGACAGGAGACCATCACGTTGAATGCCGGCGAGTCGCATGTGTTTGGTGTTGAATTGGAAACCACCTGGATCATCAACGAAGCGTTCAGTGTCCGTGGCACGTTGGGTTATCTAGATGCGGAGTACGACGAGTTTTCGTTTGACTCCGACCCAACGGACGACGTTCCGCCGCTGGATCTAACCGACCTCGATGTCCCATTTGCAGCTAAATGGCAGATTGGCCTGGAGGCAAACTACGACCAGTCACTGGGTGATCGCGGTTCGCTGACTTACACCGTTGGTGCTAACTGGCAAGATGAATCAGAAACCAGCCCGTTTGATCCAAATGCAGCGGCGGCTGGTATAGCGCGGCACCCAACGTTCACCCAGATCGAAGATCGTACCCTTGTGCATGCCAACATCACTTATCGCGATCCGCAAGAACGCTGGCGTCTGGTGGCCTACGCAAAAAATCTTACGAACGAAGAGTATCGAGTGACGGCCAACTCGGTGGGTGCACTGTGGAACTTCACCCAATACGGTGCGCCGCGGCAGTGGGGTATTGAGTTCGGTATCGACTTCGAATAAACGGAGTAGTCACTCCGAACTACTTTGATGCCTGCCGGTATGGATGGCAGGCATCAAAGGTTGCTTCGCGCCGCTGCTAGTCAGCGATCCAGCTTCCGTGGAAGCCGGCGGGTATTCGGGCAGGAATGTGGATGCGAGCAACGGGCTCATTGTCCATGGTTGCTGCATCCACTATGACCAGCTCGCTTTGCTTGTTGTGCTGATCAAAGATATAGCTCAGTAGATAGCCGCTGTCTTCATCGCCTGCGTTTGCCGCGGGCACAAAGACGGGTTCGCCGCCCATGCAACCATCGCGCAATTCGTGGGCGACGGAGTTGCCGTTATTCATATCGTATTTACGAAAAGCTACTGCGTAAGGCTGGCTCGAGCCAAACTCCGCTGTGTAGCCATAGCGATGACGTAAACCAATGAGTGAGTCAGGAACGCGCGGGAACTCGACAGATCGATCATCGACCTGACTCTCGCTGACGCTGCCTGTCTTGGGGTGAATCGTCCAGCGATGCATCATAGGCGGCACCTCGGCGGCACCTGGCTTCATTGAGTGCGCCATGCGGCACACTTCGATAACGATATCGTCGCCATCCTCGTAGGCATTCAATGGGTGATAGACATAGCAGGGGTCGATGTCGTACCACACCACATCTGAATTTTTACCGTCTCTCGGCATTACCCCTAACCGTGCGCCGTAATCATCGCTCCATTGAATGGGGATGCCTGCTGCCATGTTCTCGAAGTTAAAGGTGAGCGGCAAATCCATGAAGATCACGTGATTGCGGGTGATGTTGAAGTCGTGGACCATGGTCGCGCCAGGCACCTCAATGGGTTCGCTCTGTACGAGTTCGCCGGCTGCACTCACACGGTGGTAAGTGAGGAAGGGTGGCATTACGCCGTAGCCAAAAAACAGCATTTCGCCGGTTGCAGGGCAGATCTTTGGATGCGCGGTCATGCCGGTTCCGAGCTTGTTGCCGTAGTTGTGCGGCCCTATGGTTTCGAGATCATGAGACAGTTCGAACGGCCAGTGGCCTTCTTCCAGCGCAAGAATTTTGCCGGCGTGGCCAACAATGTGTGTGTTGGCGAGCGACTGGGACAGGTCACCAAGCGATTCCATGGCGTCGCTGTCCTTGGCTTCGAGTACCGGCGTTTTAACCCAGCGATTGCGATACCAGTTGGCCTTGCCATTTGATAATTCGACCCCGTGAATCATGCCATCACCCAAAAACCAGTGTGGCGTATCGCCGTGCTTGGGGTTGGCGCCATTACGGAAATAGCGGCCATTTAGCTCTTCAGGAATTTTGCCGGTGACCTTCAGGTTGTTGTCGGTCACTTCGTCCATGGTCGGGGCAAAGTTACCGGTTAACCAGAATGGTTGGTCGTTTGCTACTGCTTCGCTCATAGAAATTCTCCTGCCGGATACCGGACTTTTAGTTGTTGGTTAAGGGGCTGCACGTTTCTTGGCGATACGTTGCAGGATTCGTGGGGCGAATGGGCCGAGTAATCGACCAAACACGCGCTTTATCGGGTTCAGGCGTGGTGAGTTTTTGGCCGCTGAAAAAGTGTCGATGCCCAGATCCCGGCGAATGCTCTGCGTCATCATCAGTACGGGCTCATCTAGTGGGATACCTGTGCTGTCGGCTATGCGCACCATACGCTGAAAGTTCGCGATGACGGCTGCGCTATCGATCATGGCTGGTTCGCCCAGTTGCTCACTAACGACGGCGCGCGCCGCCGCAATAGTTTCTGTGTCGCCTTGTACTACAGCTTCCACAAAAGCAAGCAACGCAGGGCCGCCTTCAACGCCTGTGTCTTTGCTGGCAGAATCTCCCTCTACCAGACTGGTTAGATTCGCCGCGCCGCCGTCGATCTCGCTGCTCGCACGGAGCAGTAAAGAGTGCGAGGAGGTTCAGTAGAAACATTCATTGAGTGACGAGACACGCCCAGCGATGAGCTCGATCTGCGGGCGACTAATTGCTCGCCCGCCGTTGCTCTTGGGATTCAGTACTTCAGCGGCTGGCATGTACTGGGCGTTACTGAGAGCTATCAGCATACGCACAGATTCTGGTACCAGACTCATCGCCGACAGCACATTGCCGATAGTGGATGATCCGCCGTAGATATCAGCCTCGGACGCTGTGAGTGCGTCTGGTTTCACTGTCGGTACCCAGGCGCCGCTGTCGCTGGCACCCGGTGGACGATATTGGTCAGGCAGGCTCTGTTGTTGCTGTGGCACTTCGGGCGTGGGCAATGCTTCATGAGGTAGTGACAGTGCGTCATGAAACGCATCGATGCTTACTACTGCGACGACAATACCCAATAGTTCAACATAGTGTGCGTCGCTAAAGCCGGCCGCGTAAAAGCGTTCGAGATAGGCAGGAGACAGTCGTTGTGCATCGCGCGTGATTCGATGCACCGCATCAACAACAGCGGTTGGCAGATTTGTCTGGCTGGTATGGGTGCCCTGTATCGCATCGGGCGACAAGGCTGCAGCTCGCTCTGCGCAAAGTGTGCAGTGGGCTGCGTGGCGAACCTCGTGTGCAATGGCGATTCTGTCTTCGGCGGTAAACCAACTACCTGGTTGACGCAGCTTGCGCCAGATATCTTGAAACGCCGCCGGTAAGTCATTGCGAACGGCGAAGGGCGTATGCGTGAAATCGAAGGGTTGTGCGGGCTCAGTTATCATGGCGGAAGTCTCTGTAAAACTCAGCTCGCAGCATCTGCTTGCCAGCGAGTAGTTGCAAATTCTGGCGTGGCGTTCGCCCGTGCGCTCAGTGCCGAGAGTTTTGGCAATGCGCGCTCAACAGTGAGTTCGGCTGCAACGATAGTGACAAAATCGTAAGCGACCACTGCGTGAGCATCAGCCAGGTTGATGGAGTCGCCGCCGAACCAGTTTGCCGTCAGTTGTGCTTCGAGTTCACCGAGCCCCGCAGATACTTGCGCCAGCAGCCGTTCACGATACGGTGTGTAGACATACTCTTTTGGTCGCATTCTGATTTCGTAAGCGCTGGCCACTGCTTTCTCCATGGTGCCGCGGGCGATAGCAACTATGTACTGGGTTTGCCGTCGCTCAGCGCCGTTGGTGGCCAACAGGCTGTGGTTGTGGTCATCATCCAGTGTGCTCATGAGGGCGTGATCAACGATAGCTACGCTATCAATAATGGTCTCTGCGTCGTTAAGCAACAGGGCAGGTACACGACCGAGCGGGTTATGGCTGCGAATAAAGTCCGCGTCCTCATCGGTAGCCGCCAGCTGGCGCTCGTACTCTATGCCGCACAGGTTGAGCACGGTGGCGCTCACGCGGACGAAGGGGGATAGATCTCGGCCAATGAGAATCATAATTACTCCTTTAACTGGGGCGCTAGACGATGTCCTTCAATCGATCTAAACCCTTGTGGTCTGCCGCCGCAATGCCGTGCCGGCGTGCCATGGTGGCTACCAGGGCTTTGCCGCGTTCGTTGCTTAGGTCCATTGCACCTCCGGTGAGTATGGAGGTGGCCAGCCCGCCCATAAGGTGGGCGTGGCCGTAGTCATCCTGGAGTTGTTCCAGAGCGTAGTCGGTGATGCCACATTCAAGCAGTCGATTGTGATAAGCCGCGACAAGCGCTTGCTCGTGAGTGCGGCGTAACTCGGGTTCCATCGAGCCGCCGAGTATATAGCTCAGATCATAGGCACCTGGCCCGCGGCCAATGCCTTGCCAGTCGATCACCACAACGCGATCTGAACCAGAGGCGCTGAACATGACGTTTTCTACCCGGAAATCTTGATGGGCGAGGGTCCAGGGGCTACGGCCGGCGAAGCGCTGGTTGATCTTTTGATAGTTGCCAATGAACTGCTCGTAGATCTTGAGTGCGTCAGTGGGGAGCTGGTCGGCAAAATTGTCTTTAAAGGCACCAAACACTTGCACAAGGTAGGCATCCACGAACTCGATGCGCGGACCGATCATGTCGGGGATCCAGTCGAGGTTGCCGTCTTGCACTTTGTTCCACCACACCGCATGTAAGCTTGCGAGCACCTTCACCACAGCCAGCGCCTGCTCTGTGTTCATGCCGGTGCTCTGGTTCACCATGGTCAGATCGCTTAGGTCTTCCATGACGATGACAAAGTTGGCCGTGCCTGTTTCGATCTCAGCGTGATAAACCTCTGGCAGACCCACAGTCGCCTCGGGCGCCATCTCGTTGTAGAAGCGTACCTCGGCTTCAAACATACCCAAGGCAACACCTTGCTCGCGATTTTCTTCGAATGATGAAGGCAGTTTAACCACAATACTTGAAGGTGCGTCTGCGGGTGTTGCTCCGGCATAGTTTAGAGCCACGCGGTAGATGTCGCCCATAAGCCCGATTCCCTGGCCAATCTGGACGGCGGGCTGCTGGGTAACTTCTGCCTTAAGTATGGAACTCAGCCATTCGTTGGTGACGTCGCCCAGGGTTTTAGGAATCATGGAGTTGTCCGCTGTTTGCGTCTAATCTGGTAGCTAGTCAAGCACAAATTTCAGGCCAAGCACAATTTTTAGAAGGAAACTCCATGTTCGACTTTGCCAGCAAGAGCGTACTGATTACGGGCGCATCCTACGGCCTTGGCGAGTATTTCGCCTATGCGTTTGCCAAGGCGGGTGCCGACCTGATTTTGACCGCGCGCAGTACCGATGAACTAACGGCGGTAGGGGAAAAATGCCGCGAGCTGGGCAGCAAAGTGACTGTGACTACTGGCGACGTTTCTGTCGAGGCTGACGTTGCCAGAGTCATTGCCGACGGACTTGCGGACCACGGCAGGATCGATGTCCTGATAAATAATGCGGGCATCGCCGATACCAAGGGTGTGGTGGCGGAGCAGTTTAGTGCCGAAAGTTTTAATCACATATTGGCGGTCGACTTGGCAGGCGCCTTTTATTACGCCAGGGATTGCGGCAAGCATATGCTCGAGCGCCGCAGTGGCAGCATTGTGAATATCTGTTCGATACTGGCAAACGGTGCGAACGAAAACAGCATTATTGGCTACACCGCGGCTAAGGGTGGTTTGCGCAACCTGACCTTGCAGTTGGGGGTTGAGTGGGCCGACAGGGGCGTGCGGGTAAATGCCGTGTCGCCGGGGTTTATCGTTACCGAAATGACCCGGCCGATGCTGGCGGCCATGGGTATGGACAAATGGATAGCCAGCCGCACACCGATGCGCCGTGTGGGTGAAGTGGATGAAGTGACTAACGCCGTTATGTTTTTAGCATCAGATATGGCGAGTTACATCACGGGTGTTGATTTGCAGGTCGATGGCGGCACTAACGCCGGGAACGGCACCTTTCAGATTCCGCCCATTCATCATGAATGGAACAAAGATACGCCAATGGTACCCACAGACTACGAGCCCGTCGCTGATCGGCCAGACTGGTACCAGGCGCTGGAGGCGGGTATTCCGGGGTTGCACTATCCGCTGCCAGAAGAGCAAGACGATACCTGAGCTTGGTACGATGCGGACCTGATAGAAAAATTGGTGGTTTTCCCGGCATACTTCGGGAACAGTATTTGGGGAGTATCCTATGACTACACGCCGAACCCTGCTGAAAGGCGCGCTCGCCTTACCGCTTGTGCCTCTCGGGCTGAGCGCCTGCTCTGATTCTTCACCCAATCGCTACCTTGCGAACAACTTTGCGCCGGTCGATATTGAGTCGACTATCACCGACTTGGAAGTTACCGGAACCCTGCCTGCAGACTTGATAGGCCGCTTTTTGCGCAACGGACCAAACCCCAGTGGTTCTGTCAGTGAAAGCTCGTACCACTGGTTTGTTGGCGACGGCATGGTGCATGGCATTCGATTGAACGGTGGTCGCGCCGAGTGGTATCGCAACCGCTATGTGGGGGGCAGTGGTGCCAACACCAATGTTATTGGGCATGCCGGTCGTACCACAGCAATTGTGGAATCAGGGGGAATGCCACACGACATGGGCTATAACCTCGAGTCTGTCGGTGAGAACACCGCGATTGGTGGTGGCTTTAGCGCGCACCCAAAGCTTGATGTGGATACTGGCGAGCTGCATGCGATGTGTTACGACTGGGCGAGCTTACGTGATCATGTGCGCTATGTAGTGATTGGCGCTGATGGCGAACTGGCGGCCGAAACAGAAGTCTCGCTGCCTGGCATGCCAATGATTCACGATATGAGCCTGACTGAAAATTACGCGGTGGTTTTTGACTTGCCTGTGACGCTCAGCTTCTTGGCGTTGGGCACCGGATCTCAATTGCCGTTTCGGTGGGATAACGAGTATGAACCGCGGGTAGGGTTGTTGCCGCGCGACGGTGAGTCTGGCGATATTATCTGGAGTCCGTTGCAGCCGAACTATACGTATCACCCCATGAACGCCTACGAAGACGAGAGTGGCCAGGTGGTTATTGACGTATGTCGTTACGATCGCATGTTTGAAAACGACGTGCGCGGCCCCTTTGGTGATAGCTTGCCGCGCCTCGACCGGTGGACAGTTAATCCCAAAACTCGCACCGTGAACGAGCAAGTGGTAGATGCTCGCCCCCAGGAGTTTCCGCGCATTCACCCGGCGTTAAACGGCAAACTGTATCGCTATGGTTACACAGTAGGAGTTGCTGAGTACGGCTTTCCGTCCATCTACAAGCAAGACCTGCTAACGGGCAGCGCCGCCCAGTTTGATGTCGGTGCCGGGCGCCATAGTGCCGAGCCCGTGTTTGTACCTCGCGAGGGCTCGCAGGCGGAAGACGATGGTTACCTAATGGCCTTCGTTTATGACGAGGGCAAAGATACCAGCGACCTGGTTATCCTCGATGCACAGGATCTGGCGCGAGGGGCCATCGCCACGGTTCATCTACCGGTGCGTGTGCCCTATGGCTTTCATGGTAATTGGGTGCCGGACTCCGTTACCCCGCCAGCGGCTGCCTAAGTCTGCTTAAACCTGCCTAGTGGGTTCAAGATCTTCGGCCGCTTGCAGACTGCGCGCATAGTGCGGCCGCGCAAGTTGTAGAAGCACACCGCCAAGCACGCCAAACAACGTGGTTAGCGTGACCATCGAGTAGCGTACGCCGTCGCTTTCAGGAAACACGTATTCGTTGAAGAAACCGGCGAGCGGTGGTCCGAACAACATGCCTACGCTGCCAACCAGCATGTACACTGCTGCCACCCGGGCGCGTAAGGGAGCCGGCGCAATCATGGGTAGCGCGGCGGCGGCAATGCCGAACGGGGAATTCACCAGCATTATTGCGGGCACGTAGAGCATCAGAGCAATGGTCGCGCTGGGCGCGAACTGAATAAGAATGATAACCGGTATGACCAACAGCCCACCGACCATACCGGTGACTATGTTGGCGTCCATGTGACCACGAGCGCGTAGTCGACTTGCCGCTATCGCGACGAGGATGGGACCGAAGGGACCTGCAACCAGGAACACCCAGCCGAATGCTTGTGATGCATCCGCGGGTGCCATGCCGTGTACCCGAACGAAGTAGGTCACAGTCCAGAAGACAAAGGCATAACCCATGAGTACCAATGACAGAAAACCCAGATGGTGCAACATCAGGGTAGTTTTGTGGGTTTTATAGAAGGCGATGAGCTCGTTACTAAAGAGCTTTGAACCGGTGGCATTGCCGGCTTGCTGAGTCGGGCTGGTACGCCGTGTCGGTTCCTTTAGTAGCCAAAAGATCGCTGCTAGAATAAACCCCGGCAACCCAACGTATGCGAAGGTTTGTTGCCAGGGACGCAGTTCGCCGACCACAGGTAAAACCATCGGTTGTGCATCTTCGACGTAACCCAGCACAACGCCACCAATAAGAAATGCCAGCCCAGAACCAATAATAGCGCCAGTTTGAAACACACTCAGCGCGAGCGGAATTTTTTCGCGCGGAAAGTAATCACCCACCAACGAGTTTGTTGCGGGCGTGAGCGTAGCCTCACCAATGCCAACGCCTATGCGGGCCAGTAATATCAACCAGTAGTGTCGACCTAGCCCGCAGGCAATAGTCATAAGTGACCATAAGAAGATGCCTACAGCAATGAGTCCGGTGCGCGAGCCTTTATCGGCAATGCCGGCGATGGGTAAAGCGGCGAGGGCGTAAAACAACGCAAACACCCCATATAGCCAGCCTATTTGGGTATCGCCCACACCGAGATCGGCTTTCATGGGTTCAACGACAATTGCCACTACCTGTCGGTCTACAAAGGCAACCAGTGAACCGAGTACCAGCAGGGCGAGTACAAACCACGCCCAGACTGACGAAGGATAAGAGGGTTCAGTGCGCATCTAATTTACTCGACAGCTCGTCCCTTGGGTCCGGAATAAGCGCGTTCCACTTTGGCAACGCGGAGCTCGTAGTGTGAGTACCAACGGTCAATCCCCGCACGCTGTGCTGCCGCGTGTTGTAGGTTGGCTTTCCATTTGGAAATGCTCGCCTCGTTATCCCAGTAAGAAATCGTGATGCCCAGTCCTGATTGATCGCGAGCGGTCTCGGCGCCGAGACAGCCATCTTGTTCTAACGCAAGTGCGGTCATCTGTGCGCTCATCTGCGCGTAACCCCTTTGGTCATCACTCGATTGGTTGGTGAAGATCACCGCGTAGTAGGGTGGTTCTGGTGTGCTTGAAAAACGCGAGTTCAATGACCAGGTCCTTTCTGTATGTTCGTTCTATATATTAATTGAAGAAGCCTATAGGTTAACTGGAGAAGCGAGCAACACGATCGAGTATTTTTCTTACCTCTGCCCCAGGTATCGCCTGAGTATAGGGTTTGCGAACAACGGCTGTCACGCCTTCGTCGAGTCCACCCCGTCGGCGAAGTCGCTTAAGATCATTTCAATAATCGCGAGAGACACGGGCTCGCCGTGTGTTGTGCATGCTGCCATTTCGTCTGCGTTTCGCTCAGCTGCGGGCAAACGAACGGTAAAGTTGCTAGAACGACACGTCCCACTGCAGCCTGACGCGATTCTCGGACTCGTTGCGACCAATAAAGTCGTCTTCCAGGCGCAGTCTTGAGACGTCAAACGTGAGCTTGTTGTTGTGTCCATTGAAGAACCAGTTTGCACCCAGAGTGAATTCCTGGCGTTCGTTGTCGAAGGTCAGATCGTCGCGGTTGGGTTCTTCGAGATAGGCGTAACGCGCGGCAAACTCGAGTTGTTCCGGTATGGCAGGAAACAGCTGGTGGAAGAAGTAACCCGCTTGCAAGTAACCACCGGTCAGACGACTCTTGGTACCAGCAAGACGATCCGTGATTTCCTTGTGGTGCAATTCTTGCTGAATCGAGAGACCTCGCCACTTGTAAGCAAATTCTTGCACCGCCTGTTCAATCTTGAACTGGTCAGGAGTTGCATTTGCGGGGCTTGTGAAACCATCGAGGTTGCCGCAACCGGAAGACGACCAGCGTGTGCAACTGCCCTTGGTGGTCATTGCACCGAAGGCGAGGCTTGCGGTAGGCAGTTCGGTGAATTCAACATCTGTCTGCTTGAGAGCCAGATCGCGACCAAGGAAGTTCCACTGGACACGACCGACGTACATCAGGTTATCGTCGGTGTTGCGCACACCACGGCCTTCGCCAGTGAAGGCGCCGAGGTACCAGCGTAGATCGGACCTGGTGTTTTTGAAGGCGTGGCCGCGCAACTGCACACCCACCTGGCGGTCAACGGTAAACACCCGATTGACAATGGAACGTTCCACAAACTGCTGTCGGCCGGAGGAGTCGACCCGTTCGCGGTTGTAGTCAATCTTCCATTGACCAACTCGTATGCCGCCCCAGTCCCATTTGGCGACATCAATACGCCAGTCGATCACTCGGGCGCTTGCAGAGGACGAGCTATCGTCTGTGTCGCGCGTTGGTTGTAGATCAACCTCAAAATAGTACTTGAGCCAGGGGCGGTAGCCGTGGCCGCCAATCTTCATGCGTAAACGGCGGTTTTCGAAAGTTGACTGATCTGGAGAGTCGAACGCTGAGAGCTGGCGTGGGTCGCCACTGAACGGGTTGGTGTAGCGCATCTGGGCGCGCCATTGCAGATTGGTCTGCCAGTTGCCATCGCGGGTCTCGAAGCGAAAACCCTTGCTGGTATGGCTGGCCTTGATGGGTGAAACCTCTTCTACCTGCACGGCCACCTGCTCGGCAATTTTTTCCTCAAGCACAGTCTCCGTGATAATGGGGGTCGCTGGCGCAGGACTGTCGGCTGGATCTTCAACGTCCTCTTCCAGTAGCTTTGTTAGCAGGGATGCATGCTGTTCCTGGGTGATAGAGCCGTTCTGGAGCAGTATGTCCAGAAGGTCTTTGTCTACATTGCGGGCGTGTATGGGCGCCAGCATCATCCCTATGGCAACGAGTGCGAGGGTACGAAGAGAGCGTGCTTTGATCACTGCAATATCCTAGTTGTTCTGGAGTGTGGCAGCGTATTATGGCGATATGACAATTGTGTTACAGGGGCTCGCTGAGCGCCTTTAAGGTCGCTTGGGTCTTGGCCAGCCTAGTGCGCAAATGCGGGCTATCCGGGTCTTGTTCGACTAGTTTTGCGTGAATCTCCAGTGCCTGGGTGTATTGGCTGCGAGCCGCTGTGAAATCCCCATTGTTGACGAGCGCCTCTGCGAGGTTCTCCCGCCCGATGGCCAGAGTGCGCTGTGCGTTGGCATTTTCCGGGTCTATTTCTGCCAGGCGCTTGTATACTCCCAGTGCCGTTCGGTACTGCGAGAGAGCTTTGGTTAGATCACCGCTGGCCTGATAAACGTCAGCGAGTTTCTCGCTAGCCACACCAGCGTCGCGCTGAATATCGGTGTGGTCGGGACGTGCGCGGGCTAACGCCACGCGCACATCGTGCGAGCGGGTGAACAGAGACAGGGCTTTGGGGGTGTCGTTGCTCACCAGGGCCATGGTGCCTGAACGTTCGAGCAATACTGAATAGGTGCGCCGTAGTTCCCAATCAGGCGCGGTGCTTAGCGCTACTGCAGATTCCACTAGAGCGAGCCCATCGGCAAAAGCGCTACTGGCTTCTGCGGTTTTGCCCAGGTTGGGGAATGACGGGTGCCCTAGGGCATCCCCCAGCTTGGTCAGAGTGTAGGCGAGGTCGACAACCGCTTGCGGGCTGTCTGGCGCGTCGGCGTGCAACTGCCGAAACAGCGTTAGCGCCTGTTCTATCTTGCCGTGAGCTGCGTTCAGGTCGCCCTGCCAGGCCAGCACATCTGCCATCCGCTTGTATATCTGTGCTCGCACCCGGCGCTGCTCAGGAGTCTCGTTGCGAATGCGTTCCACGAGCTCTTCGGCCTTATAGTAGTTCGCAAGAGCATTCGTGGAGTTGCCCAGATTGGCATTGGTGGGCAGCCCTTGTACGTCAGCGAGGCGCTTGTATGACAGAGCCAGGACACTTTGGAGTTGCGGATCGTCAAGATTGGAACTGGCGAGCCTGTCGAGGTAGTGCTGGGCTTCGTCTGTGATTAGCTTGCGTGTTGGGGTTGACCCCGGCAGGTCTACGATTGAGTCGTAGATGTCACCGAGCACTGCGCGGGCGAAGCTGTGCAGATCAACAAACCGTTCCTCGGCGATACGGGCCTGCCAAAGCGCGGCCATCAGGCCGACAGACAAGGCGAAGACGGTAGCGCCTGTGACGGAGACGGCTAACCGATAAGTTCTGATGAATGACCAGATTCTATAGCCCAGAGAATCGCTGCGCGCCATCACACGATAGCCCCTACGCACATTGGCGAGATCGCGGCCGAAATCTTCGGCGTTGGCGTAGCGCCGGCCCGGCAGCCTGTTAGTGGCCTGCCCGAGTACCATGTCGAGGTCACCCTTCAGGATTCGCTTCAAGGCGCGCGGAGTCGTAGCTCTGACACTTGCGATGTGCTCGATGCTCGGTTGTGCGGCTGAATTTTTTAGCAGCGTGCTCGCGTGTGGGGTGGGAGAATTTTCGAGCGTATTGATCAGCCCCGCTGCGCTGAGTTTGCCCAGTTCACGCGGCCGGCGGCCAGTAAGTATTTCTATGGCAAGCGTCCCCAGGGAGTAGATATCGCTGCTGGTTGAAACTTCGCCCTCGAGAATTTGTTCCGGGCTTGCATAGTCTGGCGTGAATACATGACTACCGAACAGCGTTGTTGCTCCGGAAGCCCCGGTGGTTGGGTTGGCCACCAGCTTGGCGATACCGAAGTCGACGAGTTTGGGAATGCCGTCGTTGGTCACGAGCACGTTGCCCGGTTTGATATCGCGATGGATTGTCATGTTCTGATGCGCGTACTGCAGTGCTGTAGCGACTTTTTCGAGCAGGATGAGACGCTCATTCATCGGCAGGCGTTGTTGGTCGCAATAAGTATCTATGGGTACGCCGTTGATGAATTCCATCACAAGGTACGGAACGCCGTGTTCGGTTGTCCCACCATCGATCAGACCGGCAATATAGGGGTGGTGCATGCGCGCCAAAATCTCGCGCTCTCTATTAAAGCGTAGCCGTAGTTCCGGGGTAAGTATCTGTGCGTGCAGTACTTTAATAGCAACGTCCTGCTCAAACGCTGCATTGAGGCGACTGGCACGATACACATCGCCCATACCCCCACTCCCAATTTTCGCCTGCAGACGAAAATCAGCGATATCGTCGCCGGGCCTGGCGGCGTGTAAAGCCGGTGTGCCTAGCAGGTAGCGAGCCGAATCGGTTTCGGCCTCGCTCTCCTCAAGCTGCACACGCTCGAGCATGGCCTCAACGTCTGCGCGTAGCCCTGGAAGATTGGCGCACTCTGCATCTAGCAGGGTGGCGCGATCAGCGTGCGCTGTCTCTAGCGCGGCCTCGCACAGGACGAGCACTTTCTTCTGGTAGTCGGTGTTTTTCACGTCTGCCAGAGTGTAAAGCAAAGTGCATCACGACGCGGCTATCAGGCTAGATGTTCTCCTGACCGGCGGATCGGTGTCGTACGTCCTCACCTTTCACCTGATAAACCACGTATTCGCAGATATTTTTGGCGTGGTCGCCAATTCGTTCAAGTGCGCGGGCTGCCCAAATAAGGTTCATTGCGTGTTCTACGTCCTCCGGGTTTTCGCGCATTTCCGTGATGTTCTTTCGGACCAGCGCGGCGTAACCCTCGTCGACTTTTTCGTCGTCTTCGATAACGGATAACGCTAGTTTGGTGTCTCTGCGGGCAAAAGCATCGAGCGCCCCAGACAGCATGGGCGTCAGGTCGGTTTGAATGTTGTGAAAGTCAGCGTACTGGTTGTCAGGTATCGGCAGATCGGCAACGTGCAGCGCCATTTTGGCTATGCGATCGGCTTCGTCCCCGATGCGTTCCAAATCGGTGACGGCCTTCATGATGCTCATCATTACCCGCAGATCGCGAGCCGTTGGTTGGCGCAGTGCGATGATGGACACGCATTGGTCATCCAGGTCTACTTCGAGCTGATTGACCCGTTGTTCAACGTCGCGAACAGTGTTTGCCAGCTCGCGATTGTGCGTGATGAGTGCGCGACAGCCGTCTTTCAGTTGCTGCTCAACCAATCCGCCCATCTCCATCAGAGATTCCTGAACGGCCGCCAGCTCCTCGTCGTACTTTTCTGAAATATGTCTACTCATGGTGTCAGTCTATCCTGAAACGCCTGTTAGCCGTAGCGACCGGTTATGTAGTCTTCAGTGCGTTTCTGTTTGGGGTTCTTGAAAATATCGTCTGTTTTGTCGAATTCCACAAGTTCACCCAGATAAAGAAAGGCGGTGTGATCCGACACTCTGGCGGCTTGTTGCATGTTGTGGGTAACGATAACTATGGTGTATTCGTCCTTTAGCTGCTCGATGAGCTCCTCGATCTTCAGCGTTGAGATTGGGTCAAGCGCAGAGGCAGGCTCGTCCAGCAGCAGCACAGAAGGCCTTATCGCCACAGCACGGGCGATAACCAGACGTTGTTGTTGGCCGCCAGACAGGCCGAGAGCGGAGTCTTTAAGCCGGTCTTTTACTTCGTCCCACAGAGCAGCACTACGCAGCGCCCATTCAACACGCTCATCCATTTCAGACTTTTGCACATTCTCTTGAATGCGCATGCCATAGGCCACGTTTTCGTAAATGCTTTTGGGGAATGGATTTGGGCGTTGGAACACCATGCCTACCCGGCGTCGTAGCTGGGCAGCATCAACGCGCT
>CAZSYU010000063.1:0-22983 GCA_964611345.1 uncultured Pseudomonadales bacterium | reverse complement strand
GCCCTGCTGCGGCTGCTTGCCATGTTGCCGCGGCCACTGAGTCGCCGTGTTGGTGGCCTGCTGGGGTGGTTGTATGCGGCATTGGCCAGAGACTCTCGGCAGGTTGTTGTTACCAATATTAAGCACGTCCAGCAGGGCCTGGAAGAGGCAGGGGTCAGCCTTGCTTCGCCAGACGCGTTTGCTCGTCGATCGATGCAAACCGCCGGGTTGCTGGTTAGCGAAATTGCGCTGTGCTGGCGTGGCGCGCCAGATTCCTGGCGCGAGCTTATCAATCGGGTAGAAGGAGACGATGCCATTGCGGCGCTGCGAATAGCCCATGCCCGGCAAACGGGTGCGCTACTTGGGGGCGAACCGGTTGCGCCCGGCCCTGGCGTACTGCTGTTATCGCCGCACCTGGGTAACTGGGAATTGCTCAACATGTACATCGGGGCCGAGTTTGGTGTGACGGTGCTCTATGACCCGCCCAAAGTAGCCGCGCTCGACCCCTTGATACGCGAAGCCCGGGAACGCACGGCGAGCAGAGTATTGCCCATTGGTCCGCAGGGCCTGCGCGGGATGGTGCAGCAATTGCGCCGGGGCGGGGTGGTTGGTTTGCTGCCTGATCAGGTGCCAGCGGTTGATGCTGGCGTATACGCCGGCTTCTTAGGTAAGCAAGCGCTTACTATCAATCTGGTCCACCGGCTGGCGAACAGGCATGCGCCGCGCGTTTTTCTGGTCTGTGCCCTGCGCAACACCAGCGGCACCTTTGATATTAACTTTCAGGAGTTAACCCACGAGATCGTTGGCCGAAGCGAACTCAGTGCAGCAACGGCGATGAACAAAGCGATTGCAGCTCAGGTGGTCCAAGCACCCGAGCAATACCAGTGGACCTACAAGCGCTTCAAGCGTCCCGCCGGTGGTGGGCCATCGATTTATAAGAACTTAGCGCCGCCAGAAGGCCGGGGTGAGTAGTACCAGCAGGGTGAAGATTTCCAACCGACCCAGCAGCATGGCAAGAATAAGGATCCACTTGGTCGTGGTGCTTTGGTCGGCGTAATTCAGCGCGACATCACCCAAGCCTGGGCCAAGGTTGTTCAGGCAGGCGCCAACGGCTGAGAAGGCGGTAATAAAGTCGACTTTGGAGAACAGCATGATGGCGCACAGCATGACCAGAAAGATCAACACGTAGGCCGCAAAAAATCCCCACACTGCGCCCATGACCCGATCCGATACCGTTGCGTTGCCGAGTTTTACCGGGAACACACCTGAGGGGTGAATCAGCCGGCGAACCTCCCGCAGGCCCTGTAAATAGATCAGCAACACGCGCACCATTTTTAGTCCGCCAGCCGTGGAACCTGCGCAGCCGCCGGCGAACGCGGCCAGCAATAGCAGCACCGGGGCGACTGAGGGCCAAACGCTGAAGTTGGCGGTAGTAAATCCGGTAGTGGTTGCAATCGACACGGCCTGGAACAGGCCATCACGGATGGGATTGTCTGTGACCTCAGGATTGCGGTACAGGATGAGACACACCAACGATGCCACCAGCGCAAGCGTACCGAGCATGGTCCGCACCTCCCAGTCGCGGGTGTAGTAATTCGGCCGGCGGCGACTAATGGCCGCAAAGTGCAGTCCAAAGTTAATGGCCGCGAGCACCATAAAAACCATGGCAACGCTTTCGATGGCGGCACTGTTGAAATAACCCAGGCTCTGGTCGTGGGTTGAAAATCCTCCGATGGCGACGGTTGAGAAGCTGTGGCAAATAGCATCGAAGGTATCCATGCCAGCGGCGCTATAACAAATTGCACACAGCACCGTAATGCCCAGGTAGATAAACCACAGGGCCTTTGCCGTTTCGGTAATGCGTGGTGTGAGCTTGGTGTCTTTTACCGGGCCAGGAGATTCGGCGCGGTACAACTGCATGCCACCGATGCCAAGCATGGGCAAGATAGCGACAGCCAGCACAATGATGCCCATGCCACCCAGCCATTGCAGAAACTGTCGATAAAACAGTATCGACCGAGGCAGATCATCGAGCCCGGTCATCACCGTTGCGCCCGTAGTGGTCAAACCGGATAGAGATTCGAAAATTGCGTCCGTTAACGACAGCGCCGCGCCATCAAGCAACCACAACGGCAGCGCACCAAAGGTACCCAGACCCACGTAGAACAACACGGTAATAAGAAACCCGTCTCTGCTGCGCAGATCGCCACTGCCGCGCACCAGAGCCCAAAGCAACAAGCCAACGCCAGCGGTAATTCCAAACGCGAGCGCAAACGCGCTGATGGTTGGTTCGTTGTAAAGCCATGCAACACCCATTGGCAGCAACATGGCCAAGCTGAACAGCGACAGCAATATGCCGGTAACGCGCAGAATGACTGAAAAATGCATGGGTGTTAGTTGGGCCTTTGCGCTGGCTGTATGAGAATCGAGCTAGAAAAAGCCGAATCCGACCTGGAACAGTTTTTCAACCGCCCGCACGCGGGTTTTGTCGACCATAAATAGTATGACATGGTCCTCGGGTTCAACGACGACATTGTCGTGAGCGATGAGCACCTCTTTGCCGCGGACAATCGCACCAATCGTAACGCCGTCGGGTACGTCGATGTCCCCAACCGCCTTACCCACCACTTTGGCATCACCATGCGCGATGACTTCCATTGCTTCAGCCGCACCTCGACGCAGCGTGTGTGCCCTTGCAACATCACCACGTCGCACGTGAGATAAGAGGCTGCTGGTCGTTGCCTGTTGGGGGGATATAGCAATGTCAATCTCTCCGCCCTGCACAAGATCCACATAGGCGGGCTTGCCGATCAGCGTCATTACCTGACGCGCGCCCAACTGCTTAGCTAGTAGCGAGGACATGATATTCACTTCATCGTCGTTAGTGAGTGCACAAAACATATCGGTGTGCTCAATGTTCTCTTCGAGCATGAGTTCTTTATCAGTAGCGTCCCCATGCAACACCACAGCATGATCGAGATGTTCAGCAATTTTTTGGCAGCGGTTTGTAGAAAACTCGATCACCTTAACCGAAAACTCATCCTCGATACTGCGTGCCAGAGACAAGCCGATGTTTCCGCCGCCCGCGATCACAATGCGCTTGTAGGGTCGCTCGACCTTGCGAAACTCGCTCATCACCGCGTTGATGTGTTTGGTGGCGGCAATGAAAAATACTTCGTCATCAGGTTCAATAACCGTGTCGCCTTTGGGCGCAATAGAGGTACCGCGCCGATAGATAGCAGCAACGCGGGTATCGGCCTGGGGCATATGTTCACGCAGAAAGCTTAATTCGTGACCTACCAGCGGACCGCCATAGAAGGCCTTCATGCCGACGAGTTGCACCGCATCGTCGGCGAAGTCTACAACCTGTAGAGCGCCGGGATGTTCGAGTAGTTGTTTGATACGAGAGGTTACGGCTTCTTCCGGATTGATGAGGACATCAATCGGCATATGGTCTTGGCTGAAAAAGCCGTCGCGGCCGTGGAACGCCGCGTTACGAATTCGAGCGATCTTGGTGGGTGTTCTATACAACGAATAGCACACCTGGCAGGCAACCATGTTTACCTCATCGCTGTTGGTGACGGCGATGAGCATGTCGGTGTCGTCTGCGCCGGCTCGGCGTAACACGTTCGGGTGACTGGCCGGGCCTACGACGGTTTGAATATCCAGCCGGTCCCGCAATTCGTTAAGTCGTTTCGGGTCGGTGTCGACGATGGTGATGTCAAAGGCTTCCTGGGCCAGATTTTCAGCGAGTGTGGAGCCGACTTGTCCTGCGCCCAGAATGAGAATCTTCAAGAGTGTGCTCCGCTGCCTTGCAGACTAGTTAGGTATGGCTGTGAGTTCGCAGTAGTACAGTCCATCGCCACCACCTTCGCTCGGTAAGGTTTGCCAGCCGAATTCGGTCGCGATGCCCGGCACGCTCGCGTGCTGCACAATACGCCGTGCGATATTCGTAACAGAGGGAGTGCCTTGGGTAGTTTGAACAGAGTCATTCGAACGTTGTGCTGGTGGGTTACCCGCATGCCGGTCAAGGAATGCGCGAATGATGTCGTCATTTTCCTCTTTAAACAATGAGCACGTGCTGTAAACGAGACGGCCGTTCGGTGTAAGGCGAGTCCACAGGGCATCCAGTAGACCTGCCTGAGTGCGATTGAGTTGGGCTAAATCGCGCTGCTCGCGCAATATCTTCATGTCGGGGTGGCGGCGAACCGTGCCGCTGCCGGAACAGGGTGCGTCCAGCAGGATCAGGTCGTAACGTTGGTGTGGCTCGCTTGTGTTGGTTTCGATTCCATCGAGCGCCAACAAACTGTCTCGGTGACGAATGGTTAGTAACTTGTTGTGACCTAGTCGGCTCGCCTGTTCTGTCAGTGTCGCGACCCTAGCTGCAGAATTATCTTGCATGCGCAGCACAACGTGTGGGTTTCGCTCGATTAAATGAAAGCCCTTGCCGCCTGGCGCTGCACAAGCATCGAGCACCCTGGCGCCAGTATCTGGGTTGGACAGCGTGACTGCGAGTTGGGCGGCAGCATCCTGGACCGCAACCAACCCCTCTTTATAACCCGGCAGCTTGGTCTGGGGCGTCGGTGTCTCAAGAACCAGAGTTTCTGGCAGCGCCCCTTCACTAAACGCAATGCCTGAGTCACTAAGAGATCGTTTGTAACTCGCGATGTCGGTGTTAGCGACATTGACCCTGAGGGTCATCGGAGCCCGAGTGTTGTTGGCGTTAAGTACAGACTCCCAGTGCCCTGGTAACGACTTGCGCAGCGTGTTTATGAACCAGGTAGGGTGATCGTAGCGTGCGGCGGACGGCCATTGCTCGCTGGATTTTGGCAAGTTGCGTAACACCGCATTTACCAGTGCTTTTGCCCAGGGTTTTTTTAGTCCACGCACGCAGGCAACGGTTTCGGCCACGGCAGCGTGGTCGGGGATGCGCGTATGTAAAAGCTGGTAGGCGCCGATTAACAGTAAGCAGCGAACGTCGGTGTCTTTCGTTCGAAGTTTGCGGGTGAGGCGTTCATCTATGCGCGCGCTCAGCGAAAAGTGATGTCGCAGTGTGCCTGATACCAGCTCGCGCACAAGGGGCTGCGTGTTTTGCGGTAGTACCTGATCCAGGGTTAAACCCTTTCGATAGACTTTTTCAAGGGCGCGCACAGTCTGCAATCTGAGATTGTCACTCATTTGGGACTGGTCTTCACACTCGCGTTGGTGAAGCGCTGGCCAACACTAAACAAGTCACTGTAACCATTCAGCGCGGCGGCCGCGGGCATAGGTCGACCTTTGCCTCTGCGTAACTGTACTTCTGTTATGGCTACGGCACCGTTCGCGGTTGCTACTGAAAGTGTTTTTTTGCTGCGGGCGATCAGGGTTCCGGGCGGGGATTGATCAGTGGGCTGCAGTGAATTTTCTGTGGCTACCTCGGCTCGCAACATGTGCAACACCTCATCGGTGTCATGCACACTGGTGCGCGCGGGCAAGCGATCATTCAGCGCGTTGATGTGGCGCGCAACTTCAGCGCTTGTTGCGTGCCAGTTGATTTCTGCATCAGCGGTTTCGAGTTTGTTGGCGTAGCAGGCAAGCGCATCATCCTGTGGGGTGAATGCATGGGGGTCGAAGTTTTCCAGTGCTTCAAGTAGCGCCGCCGTTCCCAGTTGCGCCAGAGTGTCGTGCAGTTCACGGCCGGTTGTGGTGTCGGTAACAGGCGTTGTGCGGCTGGTGTAAACACCACCGGTGTCCAAGCCTGCCTCCATGCGCATGATGCACACTCCGCTTTGGGTGTCGCCGGCCATGATGGCGCGTTCGATTGGCGCCGCGCCGCGCCAGCGGGGTAGCAGAGAGGCGTGCACGTTGATGCAACCGAGGCGAGGGGCGTCGAGAACAGGCTGCGGCAGAATGAGCCCGTAGGCGGCAACGATGAGTACATCGAGCTCACTGGCGCGCAACTCTTCCAGGGCTTGAGCGCTGCGCAACGACTTTGGTTGCCGCACGTCGATGGCAAATTCTTCGGCCAATTTTTTTACTGCGGAGGGGGCCAGCTTGCGACCCCTGCCGGTTGGCCGATCAGGTTGAGTGTAGACGCAGACCAAGTTTGCGCCCGCGGCGAGCAGACCACGCAGTGCGATTGCTGCAAACTCGGGTGTTCCCGCAAAGCCTATGCGGGTGGGTAGTGCAGAGGTTTTGCGGGACTCTGGTGGGGAATTAGCCACGCGCGCGTTGGCTCTTCACCAGCTTCTTGCGGATCCGCTGACGCTTCAGATTCGAAAGGTAGTCGACAAATAATTTGCCTTCTAGATGATCGCATTCGTGCTGGATGCATACCGACAGCAAACCGTCGGCGGTCAGCGTGAATTCCTCGCCGTCACGATCGAGAGCTGTTACCTCGATGTGCTCCACGCGATCGACGTTTTCGTACTGGCCGGGTACGGACAGGCAGCCTTCTTCGTGGGTGATTTCGCCTTCGAGTAACTTAAGTGTCGGATTTATAAAGACATAAGGCTGTGTATGATCTTCGCTAACGTCGATGACGATGAGGCGCTGATGGACATTTACCTGGGTCGCAGCGAGGCCAATACCGGGTGCGGCGTACATGGTCTCGAACATGTCGTCGATCAGGGTTCGCAAGCGGTCGGTCACTTCTGTCACTTCGCTTGCCTTTGTGCGCAGACGATCATCGGGATATTCGAGGATAGTGAGTAATGCCATGGGGATAACCGGATATTTGAGGCGTACCAGGAGAGTATCAACAGGGCCCGAAGGGCGCGCGCGGCGCGCCAGTTCGCGGGCACATTGTTGAGCGACGCTGATTCGGGCTGTGACCTGTCTCTGGTATTGGTGTAATTCAGGCTGCTAAGATGGTGAAGCGTAAAGAGTTTTTAGCAACTTGGCGACCGCCTTGCGGTATGGCAAGTCGCCGGTGTTACCGACCCTGTGGTTGGCAACCCGGTTACCCAGACAGTAATAGTATTTGTTAAAGGATGATCAATCGATGAAGGCAGCCATGCATACGGCTTGGGCCCTCTCGCTAAGCGCACTGTTGATTGGCGCGAGCCTGTTTGCTGCCCAGCCCGCCCGGGCAGCACTCGCGGATTTGATTCGTGATGACGCTCCGAGTGTGTATGAGGTCGTGAAGGGCGATACGCTGTGGGATATCAGTGGCCGCTTTCTTACCCAGCCCTGGCAGTGGCCAGAAATTTGGGAAGTTAACCCGCAAATTGAAAACCCTCACCTTATATACCCCGGCGACAATATTCGCCTTGAGTATGTCGATGGCCAACCTCGGTTGTCGCTCGAGCGCCGCGGTGGCGCACCTTACCGAGTGAGCCCGGGTTCTGCCTCTGGCTCTGCGTCTGCTTCTGGAGGAGGTTCGGGGCGTATTGGTGCTGACGGCCGACTGCAACCTCGTATTCGGGCAACCCCGCTGGCATCGGCTATTCCCGCGATCAGTCTTGATGCTATCGAAGGGTTCCTCGTGCACAACCGCGTTGTTAGTCCGGTAGTGCTCGATCAGGCGCCCTACGTTGTAGAAGGTGATGATGAGCGCCTCGTGTTGGGTGCGGGCGATCGATTGTTTGTGCGCGGTGTATTGCCGGAAAGTGCCTCCTATAACTTCGTGCGGCGTGGTCCACTCTACGTTGATCCGGAAACCGAGGAAGTGTTGGGCCAGGAAGCCACCTACATCGGCATAGGCAAAACCCGTACCCAGGAAGGCGAAATCTCCACCATGGAGGTTGTGGAGTCGCGTGAAGAAGTTCAGATCACCGATCGGGTGTTACCGACGGAAGAGCGGCGTTTGGCATCTACCTTTTTCCCGAGCAGTCCCGATACAGACATCCGTGGTGAGATCATTAGCGTTTTCTCTGGTGTCTCCCAGGTGGGCCAATATGACGTGGTTGTTGTCAACCGCGGTGCTCGCGAAGGGTTGGTCGTTGGCAATGTTATGGCGGTCTATCGACGTGGAGCGTTGGCACGGGATCGTATCGTGGGCGACACCATACGACTGCCCTCAGAACGTGCTGGTGTCATGATGGTGTTCCGCACGTTCGAAAAGCTGTCTTACGGTCTGATATTACAGACCAGCCGGCCACTGTCGGTAGGCGACGAAATTCGTTCGCCCTAGTACCAGCTGCGCAAACCTGCCTCGCCAGACATTGCCTGCTGCAAGCAGCGGCAATGTCTGCTGTAAAACCGAGTGGTCAGTGCCCAAAGTAAGGCATGACCACCCTCCCGGCGCTTGCGCGCGAAAAACTATCTGCTACCGAGCGTTTGCGCTGTACTGAGTACTGGTGTGCCCTCAGCGAATTGGGCACGCGCAAGTTGCGGCGCCAGGCGCGTTCTCCCTACGCACTTGAAAAACTTTGGTTGAGTGCCGGCGCGAAGCAACTTAGCGCGGCGCGGCGGGCGCAACTTGCGCATTGGCTTGCCGCTGAGGGCCAGGTGTTGTTTGCGTGGGAGCCCGGTTTTCCGGAGGGGTTGCGCAACATTCCCGATGCGCCGGTTGCGTTGTTTGCCTGCGGTGCGCTGCAGTGTTTTGAGAAACCCAAAGTCGCCATGGTGGGCAGTCGCGCTGCCAGTCACAGTGGCGTGACACTCGCCCGGCAACTTGCTGCAGCACTCAGCCGGGCCGGCGTATTGGTGGTGAGTGGCTTGGCGCAGGGCATTGATTGCGCAGCACATGCGGGTGCGTTATCTGTTGAGCGGCCCACCATTGCCATTCCGGGGTCGGGTCTTAACAACCTTTATCCGCGCACCCACAGCGGAATTGCGCAACGCATTCTGGAGGCGGGTGGTGTTTTGTTATCAGAGTACGCGCCATGGGTTGCGCCCCGACGCGCTTCCTTTCCGGCGCGCAATCGACTGATTAGTGGCCTGGCGGCGGGTGTGGTGGTGGTACAGGCCGCGCCGCGCAGTGGGTCGCTTATTACGGCCCGGTTGGCCGCGGAACAGGGTCGCGAGGTGATGGCCGTGCCCGGTAACCCTGGCACAGCAGTTGCCGCCGGTTGCAATGCCTTGTTGCGCGATGGTGCGGCGTTAGTCGAAACCGCGGCGGATGTGTTTGCGGCGCTGGGTTGGGCTCAACCCTCTGCAAGTTCGGCAAGTTCGGCAAGTTCGGCCGCGCTCGACGCCGCGCAAGGGGCGGTAACCGCGGCGCCGGATGACACCAGAGTACTGGCTGCGCTCGACGGTTTGCCCGTGTCGGCTGAGGCGCTTGCCCAGTTTGTGGGGCTGTCCCCCGCCCGGCTGCAGCGGGCTATTTTGCAACTCGAACTCGCGGGGCTGGTTCGCGCGACAGCGCGTGGTTATATTCGCGTCTCATAATTTTTAATGTCGCGTTTGGCGGGAGAGTACCTTGAGCTGGTGGCATCTGTCTGAGGCCGTGGCCACTTTGCGGGCGGGCGGCGTGATCGCCCAGGCCACAGAAGGTGTATGGGGGCTTGCCTGTGATCCCGATAACCTGCAGGCCGTTGCCCGGGTGCTGGAGCTGAAAGATCGCGCGCCCGGCCGTGGACTTATTTTGTTGGGGCATTGCAGTGAAGTGTTTGCCCAAGAGCTGGCCAGTCTAGAGCCCGCAGACCGAACGCGAGCACTTGGCGAGTGGCCGGGCGCAGCCACCTTTATAGTGCCCAATTGCGCCACCGTACCATGGCCACAGTGGATCTGCGGCGACCACGACGGGGTGGCCGTGCGAGTGCCCGGACACGAGCAGGCGCGCTCGATCTGTGCAGGTTTCGGCGGTGCTCTGGTGTCGACCAGTGCCAATCCGAGCGGCCGGGCGGCGCCAACAACCCTCCTTAAAACCCGCGCCTACTTTGGTTCCGAGGTCGACTATTACCTGCCAGGTGAGGTGTTAAACCCCGGCAACCCCAGCCGCATCTTTGACTTTTCGGCCGGTCGCAGCCTGCGGGGCGACCCCGCAGCGAGTCGCTCGTGAGTGCTCCTGCCCCGCAGGAATCGGTTGGTCGTTATGCGGTCACGGGGCACCCAGTCGAGCACAGTCTGTCGCCACTGATACATGGTCAGTTTGCGGCGGATACGGGGCAAGCGTTGGTTTACGACCTGCTGTCTGCCGGGCTCGACGACTTTGCGCCAACGGTGGCCAGCTTTTTCGCTGCCATTCCCGGTGATACGCCTGCTGGCATCAATATAACGCTGCCCTTCAAGGAACAGGCAGCGGCTTGGGTCCATACCCTGGATCCGGCGGCACAACTGGCAGGTGCGGTGAATACGATTCACCGCGCTGCGGACGGCAGCTTTGTCGGCTACAACACGGACGGGTCCGGGTTGCTGGCAGACCTGCAGGGCAATCTGGGCTGGTCGATAGCACAAAGCAGGGTGTTGTTGATTGGTGCCGGTGGTGCATCGCGCGGGGTGCTGGATGCCCTGTTGCAAGCGCAACCTGCTGAATTGGTGCTGGCCAATCGCACCGTTGCACGCGCGCACGAGCTGGTGGCGCAGGTTGCCCCACAGGCGAGTAACGTTGTGATCTGTGCGCCGGCAGAAGTGACGGGCGCCTTCGATATTGTGCTTAACGCAACCTCTGCGTCACTGGCCGGTCAGGGTGCCTTGGTGCCCACCGCTGCGGTTAAGGGCGCGCGCTGTTACGACCTGCTGTACGCCCCTACCCAGACGGTGTTTTCCGGTTGGGCGTTGTCCCATGGCGCGGCCTGGGCAGTCGACGGACTCGGCATGTTGCTGGAACAGGCGGCGGCAGCCTTTGAGCTTTGGCGTGGCGTGCGGCCGGCAACGGCGGGTTTGCTGGACCGGCGCAACGACCTGTTTGCAGCCAAGCGTGCGGGTTATCCAACGCTTGCGAGCTGGCTTGCGAGTTCGGATTACCAGCGTTGGCAAAGTGCTGGCGGTACTGTTGAAGAAGCCCAGGCTGCGCAGCGCGGCGCGGACGCCGCAGAGCTACCCCAGCGCGACAAGCATCAGTTCATCGCTGGTGCAGTGTGTCCCCAGTGCCGGGCTGTGGATCGTATTGTGGTCCGCCAGTCGGCTCAGGGCAGGCAACAGGCCTGTGTTACCTGCGGTTACGTAAGCTCCGTAATGGGCGACGCGGACAGTGCAACAGATGGCCACGCCCTGGTGCCGCAGGGCAAACACGAACGACCGGCAAGTATTGTGGCTAAAACCGAACAGGTGCAGAGGGTACGCATTGTTGATCCGGCAGCCGTTGGCAAGCCGCCGCGGGGCACCGACTAACGCGTTAGTTGCGCACGGGAAGCGCCGTTGCAGCGCAAATTTTAGGTGTCAGGCTGGCGCTGGTCGGCGGCCAAACTAAACTGCCAGCTCTTGTTGCCAACACATTGATAAAGACTGGGTTTTTCCAGTTCTGCGAGCGGTTTATCGTTTTTCTTTCAGGGCTCCATTGGTATACTCCCGCGGCTCGGTGGCAGGCGTGCCACGGCCGAGTCGGACATCCCCAACTTTTCCAAGCGCACCGCTTAAGGTGACGCCGAAGGTGGCAGAGTGAGCCAGAGCGTTAAATCTATGAGATCAAACTTTTCTTCAGCGATAGCCAAGACAGTAGCCGCACTGGCCACGCTTGCTGCCACCACATCGAGCTGGGCCGACGAGTTCAACATGCCGGTTGGGGTGACAGACATCAGTCGCCAGGTTTACGACTTGCACATGCTTATTTTTATCATCTGCTGCGTGATCGGCGCGGTGGTATTTGGCGTGATGATCTGGTCAATGCTGCATCATCGTAAATCCCATGGTGTTGAGCCCGCCACCTGGTACCACTCCACCAAAGTAGAGATCGCCTGGACTGTTATTCCGTTTTTGATTTTGATCGGCATGGCCATTCCCGCGACCAAAGTGCTGGTGCAGATGTACGACACCGGTGGTGAAGATCTGGCCATTGAAGTGCGTGGCTATCAGTGGAAGTGGCAATACAAGTATCTGGACGAAGATCGCAACCCGACGTTTGACTTCTTTAGCAACCTCGCAACACCGCAGGATGAAATCCAGGAAGTGGCGACCAAGGGTGAGCACTACCTGCTTGAGGTCGACGAACCTATGCGCATTCCGGTGAATCGCAAGGTGCGCTTTTTAGTCACTTCAAATGACGTGATCCACGCCTGGTGGGTACCCGATTTTGGTATCAAGCGTGACGCGGTGCCCGGCGTAATGAACGATCTGTGGGCCATTGTTGAAGAGCCTGGTGTGTATCGCGGGCAGTGCACCGAGCTGTGCGGCAAAGACCACGGCTTTATGCCCATTGTTGTGCAGGCGCTGCCGGAAGATGAGTACGACGAGTGGTTCAAGTCGCGTAAAGAACTAGCCATCGCACAGAAGAAGCTGGAGGACGAGGTCTATACGCACGAAGAGCTGATGACCAAGGGTGCAGAGGTTTACACCAAGTTTTGCGCCAGCTGTCACCAGGAGAACGGCAAAGGTATTCCGCCGGTCTTTCCAGCACTCGATGGCAGTGCTATTGCCACGGGCCCCAAAGCAGACCATATCGGCATTATCTTGAACGGTAAGCAGGGCACTGCAATGGCGGCGTTTTCAAACCAATTGCGGGCGGACGAGATTGCGGCGGTTACGCACTACGAACGTCACGCCTGGGGCAACAACGCCGGCGACCTCACGCAACCGCTTGAAGTCGTCAACTTGAAAAATAAGGAAGGGTAAGCCATGAGCGCAGTCATCGAAGAACACCACGACGACCACGATCACCACGGCCCGGCCAAGGGTCTGGCGCGCTGGTTGTTTACCACCAACCACAAAGACATCGGCACGATGTACCTGTGGTTCAGTTTTCTGATGTTTTTGATCGGTGGCACCATGGCCCTGATCATTCGCGCCGAACTGTTTCAGCCGGGTTTGCAGTTTGTGCAGCCCGAATTCTTCAACCAGATGACCACCAACCACGGTCTCATCATGGTGTTTGGGGCGATCATGCCGGCTTTTGTGGGGCTGGCGAACTGGCTGATTCCCATGATGGTTGGCGCGCCCGATATGGCGCTGCCGCGCATGAATAACCTGTCGTTCTGGATCCTGCCGTTTGCCTTTGGCCTGTTGATTTCTACCCTCTTTATGGAAGGTGGCGGCCCGAACTTCGGCTGGACGTTTTACGCCCCGCTGTCCACAACCTACGCCCCCGACACGGTGACCTTCTTTATCTTTGGTGTGCACATGATGGGGGCGTCCTCGATCATGGGCTCCATCAACATCATCGCCACCATTCTTAACATGCGCGCTCCTGGCATGACCTTTATGCGTATGCCGCTGTTCGTCTGGACCTGGTTGATCACTGCCTATCTGCTGATTGCGGTAATGCCTGTGCTTGCGGGCGCAGTCACCATGATGCTGTTTGATATCCACTTTGGTACCAGCTTCTTTAACGCGGCCGGTGGTGGTGACCCCGTGATGTTCCAGCACATCTTCTGGTTCTTTGGGCACCCCGAGGTGTACATCATGATCTTGCCAGCCTTCGGTATTGTGTCGGCGATTATTCCAACCTTCGCGCGCAAGCCGTTGTTTGGTTACGACTCAATGGTTTACGCCACCGCGTCGATCGCGTTCCTGTCGTTCATCGTGTGGGCCCACCACATGTTTACGGTGGGCATGCCGCTGGCCGGGCAGTTGTTCTTTATGTACTCCACCATGCTCATTGCGGTGCCAACGGGCGTGAAGGTGTTCAACTGGGTGGCCACCATGTGGAAAGGGTCCATGACCTTTGAAACACCCATGCTGTTTTCCATTGCCTTTGTGATTCTGTTCACCATGGGCGGCTTCTCCGGTTTGATGCTCGCGATCACACCGGCGGACTATCAGTACCATGACACCTACTTTGTTGTTGCGCACTTCCATTACGTGCTGGTGCCGGGTGCACTGTTCTCGATCATTGCGGCGGTGTACTACTGGCTGCCGAAGTGGTGCGGGCGCATGTACGACGAAACCCTGGGCAAGACCCACTTCTGGCTGAGCTTCATTGGCGTGAACGTTACCTTTTTCCCGCAGCACTTTTCCGGCCTTGCCGGTATGCCGCGCCGTATTCCTGACTATCCGCTGGCGTTTGCAGACTTCAATATGATGTCGTCGGTGGGCGCTTTCATCTTTGGCTTCTCCCAGCTCTTCTTCCTGTACGTGGTGATTAAGACGATTACCAGTGGTCGACCAGCTACCGCACAGGTTTGGGATGGGGCAAAAGGCCTGGAGTGGACACTTGCGTCACCCGCGCCTTATCACAGCTTCAACACGCCGCCTGAAGTGACTGCGGAGAACAATCCGCACTAGTAGGTGCGGATGCCAGAGCAATGAGCACTAACGCCAACCAATCTACACCTGCTCCCCGGAGCGCCCACGGCGCGCTGCTGGTAAAGCTGGGCGTACTGGTGGTTGCCATGTTTGGCTTCGCGTTTGCGCTGGTGCCACTTTACGACCTGCTTTGTGACATCACTGGCCTTAATGGCAAAACCGGTGGTCAGTACGAATACGATGCTGCTGCGGTGTTGCCTGACAAGTCACGCCTGATTCAGGTGGGTTTTGTAACGAACGCAAACGCCGGCATGCCCTGGTCGTTCGAGGCTGAAAAAGGCGGCGTGCGGGTGCACCCCGGCGAACTCAAGGCGGTCAACTTCATCGTGAAGAACCCTACCGACAAAGTGATGGTAGGCCAGGCAGTGCCTTCCGTGGTGCCGTTTAGCGCCGCGCAATATTTTCACAAAACCGAATGCTTCTGTTTTGAAAAGCAGATTCTGCAACCCGGTGAAGAGATGGTGATGCCCATGCGCTTCATTGTGGATCGCGATCTGCCAAAAAACGTGCAATCAATTTCTCTGTCTTACGCGCTGTATGACATTACCGATCGCAGCGAGGTTGCTGCACAAGATTTAACTGCTCTGGAGCCCTCAGGCAATGGCTAACCCCGCAGAAACTCCGTCCTATTACATCCCCCATTCGGGCTGGTTTCCGGTGTGGCTTGCCGCATCGATGTTTTTGATGCTGGTTGGCCTGGGCAGCTATCTCAATGCCAATAGCGCTGGTGAGGATGGCAGCCTGTTATCGTTCTATCTCGGTTTTGGTGCGCTGTCCTTCGTGCTGTTCCAGTGGTTCGCCAAGGTTATTAGTGAAAACCATCAGGGCCTGGTGAGCGGCCAACTGAAAAAATCATACGTCTGGGGCATGGGCTGGTTCATCTTTTCTGAAGTCATGTTCTTTGCAGCATTCTTTGGCGCGCTGTTTTATGTGCGTTACTTTGTCATGTCCTGGTTTGGGGGTGACGGTGGCAAGGCGCTGACAGGGGATTACCTGTACCCGGAGTTCGATAACGCCTGGCCTGTAATCACCAATCCGGTCGAAACGGTATTCGCGGGGCCAAAAGAAAGCATGGCGCCTCCACCGCTGTCACAATGGCTGAGCTATCTACCGTTCTGGAACACCGTTATTCTGCTGACATCGAGTGTTACCGTGCACTTTGCGCATACCGGTCTCAAGAACGATAACCGCAAGAGCTTCATTACCTGGCTGGCGATCACCGTTGTCCTCGGCATCATCTTCCTGATCCTGCAGGCCGAGGAATACATCGAAGCCTACACCCACCTTGGGCTTACCCTTGACAGTGGTATCTACGGTTCGACGTTCTTTATCTTGACCGGCTTCCACGGCTTTCACGTAACGCTGGGCACGTTCATGTTGGCTGTTGCGCTGGCGCGCGCGATCAAGGGTCACTTTTCGCACGAAGATTGTTTTGGTTTTGAGGCCACCAGCTGGTACTGGCACTTTGTCGACGTGGTGTGGTTGGGACTGTTTATCTTTGTGTATCTGTTCTAGTTAAGCAGTTACAGCCAGAACGGCTTTCTACACCACTTTGTACACCGCTTTGTTACCTGCGCCCTGTTTCGCTAGCGATCAGGGCGTTTGTGTTTCTGCCCCGGCTTCTTGGGTCGCTTGCTGGTCTGCGTTTTGGGCGGCGTTTTGGGCTGCATCAGCGGCGCGAATGGATTTGTGCCAGGGCGAGTTAACACCCAGCTCGCCGGTGTAGATGCCGTACCAGACAGTCACGATCAAGGCGGCGGCGAGAGTGATACGAACCCCTAGCGCATGCAGCGTGCGTTTCGAATCCTTCTTGCCACTGTCTTTGAACAGAAACACAAGGCCACTGAACAGACTGATGACAACGCCCAGCAACAACACCAGAACCAGAATTTTTAGCATGGAGCCTCAAAGCGCGAGTTACGAGCTGACACTCTAACCCACAGCACAGCGCTTGAGGTCAAAATTACATGAAAGCACCTGTCCAAGCCGTTGCCTAATCTACCCACCAGTGATGCGACCGAGCAAACCCCCGAAGCAAATTTGGGGCGCGCGCCTGCCGGGTCGAGTCAGGCGTTGAATTCGAGGCCCAAGTGGGCCGCTGACTGGCGGATGACTTTGTTTGTGGTGTTGATGCTGCCGCTCGTGTTGGGCCTCGGTTTTTGGCAGCTGGAACGCGCCTCTTACAAGCAAGCCCTCATGGACGCCTATCTGGACAACCTCGGTGCATTGCCGGTAACGCTTACGGACGATCCCAACCCCTTTACGCGAGTGCGTGTGCGCGGCAATTATTTACCGATTCAGCTGTTGCTCGATAACCAGATCGACGCGGGCACCCCGGGTTACTGGGTTTACGCCCCTTTTACTGCTGATGGGATTACATGGCTCGTCAATCGTGGCTGGGTTGCGGGACCAAGACTGCGCACCGACTTGCCGGCTGTGCCTGAACTGCCACAGGTAGAGGTCACCATTGTGGCTCTGGCCTGGCCCGACACCGGGATGCTGCCGCTGTTTGGTGAGGAACCGATGCAGCGCATAAACGCTGGCGTGGTGCGAATGCAAAGACTGGATATTGCGGCGCTTGAAGCATTGCTTGAGTTACCGCTGCGTGCTCAGGAGCTCCGACTCGAGGCCGGCCAGCCAGGGGTTTTGAAAGCCGCGCCGCAGGTTATTGGTTTTGGGGTGGCGCGCCATCAGGGTTACGCTTTCCAATGGTTTGGGTTGGCACTTGCTCTTATTACGCTTTACTACTTTTATGGTCGCAAACACTCGCAGCGCCCCACACAGGATCCACTGACGTGACAGATCAAATTCCAACGACCGACGCTAACCAGCCCGCTGGTAATCCGGGCAGAACCCAACTGCTGCTTATGCTCGGTATCATGGGGTTCACGTTGTTCGGCTCCTATGCGTTGTTTAAGTTTACCCAGAGCTCCGGTGGGCCCTGGGCAACGGTAAACAAGGGCGAGTTTGTTGAGGGTGGCGTTTCTGTGGCGGATTTTGCCTGGCGCACTGTTGAGCGCGCCCCATTTGCCCGGGAGTTTCCAGAGGCCTTTGCGCCCATCCAATCCGTACAGGAAGGCGGATCTGCTGCTCCAGCCGGTACGCGGGCGGCAATCGAAGGTCGGCAAAGCGTTAAGCGCACCTGGTGGCTGTTGGCGGTTGCCAACGAGGGCTGCGCCGCAGAGTGCCAGGCGGCGTTAAACCAGTTGCGCTCCCTGCAGGTGTTGTTGACCAAAGACGCAACTCGGGTGCGGCGGGCGGTGTTGTTACCCGCACTCGACAGCAACATTGCGGCTCGGCTTGCCGAGCGGTTTCCGCGCATGATCCAGCTTGCGCCAGGCGCGGGTGAGTCTCAAAGTGTGCCAGCGCCTGTGACGGGTATGTACATTGTGGACCCAACCGGGGTGATGGTGCTGCGCTATCCGCTGCTGGATTCGGCACCAGACATGCAAAAAGATTTGAAGCGCTTGTTGAAATATTCTCAGTTGGGTTAATGACGCATCGGGCGCGCCAAGAATTACGACTGACACTACGTAGAGATCTAAAGCCATGGTTACCAGTTGGCAAAACACCTATCGACTGACCCAGTTTTCGTTGCTGTTCGGCCTGCTGGTTGTTGGCGTGGGGGCCTATACGCGCTTGGCAGATGCGGGTCTTGGCTGCCCTGACTGGCCGGGTTGTTACGGCTCGTTGATCGTGCCGCAAGGCAGCGCGGCAGTAGCCGCGGCTGAGGCGAGTTTTCCGGATGCGCCGGTTGAGGCTGAAAAAGCCTGGTGGGAAATGATCCACCGCTACCTGGCCAGCACCCTGGGGTTGTTGATAGTTGCCATCAGTGTTTCTGCCTGGCGCCACAGACGGGCGGGTATTCCCTGGAAGCTGCCGCTGGTTTTGCTGGTGCTGGTGATTTGTCAGGGCGCCTTTGGCGCCTGGACCGTGACGCTCAAGCTCTGGCCGCAGGTGGTGACCGCGCATTTGCTTGGTGGGTTCACCACGGTTGCCCTATTGTGGCTGCTATTGTTGCGCCTGGGTTTTGGCGGTGGCTGGAACGTGGCAGGCAAGTTTCGTCAGCATGCACTTATTGCATTGCTGCTGGTGGTGTTGCAGGTGGCGCTGGGTGGTTGGACGTCGACCAACTACGCGGCTTTGGCCTGCCATGACTTCCCGGGCTGTCAGGCTGGGGCCGCCTGGCCGGCGATGGACTTTGCCAAGGGGTTTGATTTTACCCAGGAGGTAGGGCCGAACTATCTGGGGGGCAAGTTGGATAACAGTGCACGCCAGGCCATTCATATGACGCATCGACTCGGCGCTCTGGTGGTACTGCTGGCGGTGGGTTTGCTGGCCTTCCGTATGGCGCGAGCGGGTTCCGATTTGGCGGGTTGGCTGGGTGGTGTGCTGGCGCTGCAACTGATACTGGGCATACTGAACGTTGTTTGGGTGCTGCCGCTGGTAAACGCCACCTTCCATAACCTTGGGGGCGCAGCATTGCTGCTGGTGCTGGTTGCAGTAAACTACCGCGCCCGTGTGCCTTCTCAATTGGCGGGCTAGCTGAGGCCACTAGTGTGAACAAGAGTTTGACCAAGAGTGTGACCAATATTGATTCAGAACTAACAGGTCCAGTGCTTACCGAGCCAGCGCTTGCTGGTCCGAGCTTTCGTGACTTTTACGAAATGTGTAAGCCGCGCGTTGTGCTGTTGATGCTGTTGTGCGCCATTGTGGGCATGTTTCTGGCCGTGCCAGGCATGGTGCCACTGGATGCGATGTTGTTTGGAACAATCGGCATTGCGCTGGTGGCGGGTTCCGCTGCCGCGGTGAATCACATCGCCGATGCAGAGATTGATGCGCGGATGGCGCGCACCGTTGATCGGCCCATAGCCCGCGGTCGAGTTGATTTTAACCAGGGCGTAGCCTTTGCTGCCGTGACCGGTATTACCGGCATGCTGGTTCTGTACTTTCTGGTTAACCCACTCACCGCTTGGCTAAACCTTGCTTCCTGGGTGGGCTACGGGTTGATCTATACCCTGTGGTTGAAGCGCGCAACGCCGCAGAACATTGTGATTGGTGGGCTCTTTGGCGCTGCACCACCGCTATTTGGCTGGACTGCAGTGAGCAACAGCATTGAGCCAGGTGGACTGTTGCTGGTGCTCATTATTTTTGCCTGGACACCGCCACACTTCTGGGCGCTCGCCCTCGACCGCAAAGACGAATACCGCGACGTTGATATTCCCATGTTGCCGGTGACTCATGGTGAATCCTATACGCGTCTGCACATTTTACTGTACACCGTTATTCTGGTGCTTATTTCAGTCTTGCCTTACAGCATACGAATGAGCGGTGTGGTGTATTTGGTGGGCGCGTTGTTGTTGGGTGCCCGGTTTCTTTATTGGGCCATAGTATTGGTTAAAAACAACAATCCTGCGGCACCCATGGCAACGTTCAAGTTTTCCATAATCTATCTCGGCGCCTTGTTTCTGGCGCTCCTGGTTGATCACTACACCACTTCACCGCTTGCGGGTTAACGGCAGAACTGGAGTTCTATATGTCTGGCGTGCGTATGACCGTTACCATGTGTCTGGTGTTCATCGCAGTTGTGCTAACGGCGTTTGTTTACAACACCACCAAGGTAAAAACGCTTTCGTTTGAACAGTTACAAAAGCAAGGCAGCGTAATGTTGCCAAAGCCAAGGGCGCTAGCTGACATCCAACTGCAAACAGACAGGGGTGATGCGTTTACCGAAACCAGTCTTGCCCAAGGCGCCTGGACCTTCCTGTTTTTTGGGTTCACTAATTGTCCGGACATATGTCCAACAACGATGTCGCTAATGGGTCAGGCGGTTAATGAGTTATCACCGGATGAACGCGCGGATTTTCGCGGTGTGCTGGTAAGTGTCGACCCTGAACGCGATGATCTTGCTGCACTGGGTACCTACGCGCGCGCGTTTTCGCCAGATTTTGTTGGTGTCACCGGCACAGTTGGCAATCTTGCAACCTTCGCTACTCAGGTCAACGCGGCCTTTCAAAAGATGCCAGGTCAGGGTGAGGAGCCTTACACCATGGACCACACCGGCAATGTAGTGATTGTAAATCCCAGAGGCCATTACCACGGGTTCATAAAATTGCCGCACACCCGTGCTAAGCTCGTAGAAACCTTCAGAGCATTGCGGGCGTCTTTCTAGCGACGAGATTTTCCGCTCACAGATCCGGCCATAGGAAAAAGAGTGCAAGTATCTCGCGGCAACAACGAGCCGCTTACCGAACAGTACGAACGCATCCGTCAACATTCCGTTGATCTGTGTGCGCCATTAGCGGTTGATGACTACGGCGTTCAGCCCAGTGCTGACGTTAGTCCACCGAAGTGGCACCTCGCCCATACGAGCTGGTTTTTTGAAACTTTTTTACTGAAGCCGACATTGCCGGGCTATGTGCCGTTTAGCGACAAGTTTGAGTTGTTGTTTAACTCCTATTACAACGGTGTTGGCGAACAACACCCACGCACCGAACGCGGCCATCTGTCTCGGCCTACGGTTGACGAGGTGTACAGCTATCGAACTCATGTCGATGTCAGTATGCGGGAGTTACTGACAACACTGATTTCTGAGCGCGCGCGCAATCGGGCAACGCACGAAGAGAACGAAGAATTGCAACGCTCGATTGTGCTCGGGTTGCATCATGAGCAGCAACATCAAGAGCTACTGGCAACCGACATAAAGTACATTCTCGGCCAAACACCCATAGCGGCGGCGTATCAAGACACAGACGTTGCAGATGCAGAACGTGTGTTGACCGATGCCACGTTGGTTATTGAACCGACTCCGCTCAAGTTCCATGAGTTTGCTGGTGGCCTGCATGAGATTGGCGCTGCTGTTACAACACAGCAGAACGCCGATTTTGAATCTGACTTTGACGGGCCCAATTCTGACAGGCGCTCGCTCGACACGTTCTGCTTCGATAACGAAACCCCGCGCCACAAAACCTATACAGAAAATTTCAGGCTTGCTAACCGGTTGGTGAACAACGCTGAGTTTTTGCAGTTTGTAGAAGATGGCGGCTATCAACGCTCGCAGCTCTGGCTATCAGAAGGTTGGGCCGCAGTACAGGCGGGCCAATTTGGCGAACAAGCTGCGCCGCTTTACTGGCGCCAACAAGACGGTGTCTGGCATGAGTACCTGTTTAGCGGCTTACAGCCACTGCGTGGCGACGCAGCTGTTGCCCATGTTTCTTACTATGAGGCCGATGCTTACGCGCGCTGGGCGGGTTATCGATTGCCGACTGAAGTGGAATGGGAAGTGGCTGCTCGGGAGTCTGTTGAGCATCCGAATGCGCTCCTGCAAATGCAGGATAGTTTGTGGCAGTGGACGCGTAGTGCGTATGCGGCCTACCCGGGCTTTCAACCGCTGCCGGGTACGCTGGGTGAATACAATGGTAAGTTCATGAGCGGGCAAATGGTGCTGCGGGGTGGCTCCATTGCAACGCCCCAAGGGCACACGCGACCAACGTATCGAAATTTTTTCTATCCGCCTGATCGCTGGCAGTTTACCGGGATTCGTCTGGCAGCCGATGCTCCTAAAGTGATCATTCCAAAATAAGCAGTTATTAGTTTTGAGTACCTATCAATTTTTTGATTTAGCCCCGGTGTTGCGCACCATGCGCGAAGAAGTTCTTGAGAGTTTGCTGGCACCGCAAAAAACACTCGCGCCAAAATATTTTTACGATGAGCGCGGCAGCCAACTGTTTGATGAAATCACTCGACTGCCGGAGTACTACCCCACACGAACAGAAACCGCTTTGTTTGAGGCTCATAGTGCCGAAATTTCGGGTCACTTCAATGGCGCCGTTACCCTGATTGAATATGGCAGTGGCAGCAGCCGAAAAATCCGTGCGCTGCTTGAAGGAATGAAGCCAGCGGCTTATGTGCCACTCGATATCTCTGGTGAACACCTCGAAACTTCTGCCAAAACACTGCAGGCTGACTACAGCTGGCTCAACATCTATGCGGTATGCGCCGATTATTCTCAGGACATCGCACTACCCGAGGCGATTCCGCGCCATCAGCCCATGGCCTTCTTCCCTGGGTCGAGCATAGGTAACTTTGCACCAACGGATGCCCAGGCGTTTTTGCGTCGCGTGCGCGCGCTTGTCGGTGAGCAAGGCAAGTTACTGATCGGCGTTGATCGAAAAAAGGACAAGCGTGTACTTGAGAGTGCGTACAATGATACGGCCGGCGTAACAGCAGCTTTCAATCTGAACGTGCTGACTCATCTAAACCGGGAGCTCGAAGGCAATTTTGATATTGCAGGCTTTGCCCATCGAGCCATTTATAACGAAGAGATTGGCAGCATTCAGATGTTTCTCGAATCGCTGGTAGATCAGCAAGTAGAGCTTGCGGGCGAGCACATAGAGTTTGCGGCGAACGAGCAGATCCACACAGAAAATTCGTACAAATACGATCCGGCGCAGTTTGCCAAACTAGCGGCTGGTGCAGGCTGGAAAGAAGAACTGCATCTAACCGACCCGCAGAACTACTTCTCGGTGTTTCTGCTGCAAGCGGCCTGAGTTATCCAGTCCGAATCAAGTAGTACTAGAAGCCAGTAAACGCTGGTCGAGATAAAAAAACTGTGTGCAACGATCCTGCACTATGGCTTCAAATTCTTCCGGATTTTTCTGAGCTTGGGTGGGCTGACCGGGGGGTGGGTACTTTGTGCGCAAGCGGGAGAGCCAAAATGCCGTTGCGCTGTAGATCATGAAG
>CAZSYU010000062.1:3425-23004 GCA_964611345.1 uncultured Pseudomonadales bacterium | reverse complement strand
CATGACGCCATCAACCCGAAACCCACCCTGTAACTGATCCACCCGTACGAACCGCGCACCTCCGGTTCCTGCAGGCACTGCGAAAGTAATGTGGCGCAGCAGGTTCTGCGCCTGGGGAGCGCTGTCTACATTTCCCAGGGAGCCGATTGAACCGCCGAATCCAATGGTTCCTGCACTGGTAAAACCCAGACCGTCCGAGGACGTGAATACTTCCACCAGGCCGCTATTGAAGGGTACCTGCGCCAGCGACAGAGTAATAGGGCTGTTTTCTGGTACGACGGGGTCGCCAAAGTTGACCAAGTAAAGGTCGATAGAGTTAAAGAAACTTTGAACGGTGAATTGACCATTTTGCATGTTGGCCGTGTCGACCGGCGCAATGGGGCCGACGAGAATTGGACGCGACAGAAAAGCCTCGGTCTCAATGGCTGGTTGGGTGGGAAGAAAGCTCTCGTTGTTTTCAAAACCCTCGATGGCAAAGCCAACGCTGGGCGTGGGGATTTGTCCAGCCGGGCAGATGCTACCGGCAGCCTGGGCGAAGCCGGGTGAGCTGAGTGTTGAACCCACTACAACACTGACAAAAATGCGCAGCGCTAGCCGTTTGGCGGAAAATTGCGCTGACGATTGAATTGAACTGATTGGACGCGAGAACCACATCCACGCTAATCCTTGAGAGTTATCAAAGAAAAGAATAGCTCGTCCGACCGGCTCAATCCGGTAACCAGTTCTCGCTAGATTCGCGCCTCGCCTGTCGCCACGGCGCGCCCTGCCCTAACTGCGAACCCAACCCTACAACGCCAAATTTCCGGCACTTAAACCATCAGTAGAGCGTTGGAGAGAATCAAGCGGGTTCACCCCAAACAGAATGATAGATAGCCTATCTAGCTGCTTGCGTCATCATTTGGGAGCCCCGACGTAGCTTGTTCATCACTCAGATTTTTTTCTCTTTCTTTTTCTCTAAATGCTGTTAGTTCCTGACTGTACTCTTCTTCAGTGAGACTATGCCAGCCAATACACTTACCTGTCGGGCTTCTTCCGCAACCACAATCTTTTACCTCACTCATTTTAATCTCCCTCAGTTAGCAACAAAATCGCAATCGATAAGACGAGTTTCAAAAACACCAATTGCAACGATACTCCAAATGTCTCAGGTTTGCGCCTTCATACAACAGTGTCACTGGAGTATCGTTTGATCTTATGAAACCACAAGGTGGTAAATGTGCCGTCCTCCAAACCTCTTCTGTATCATGCGCCTATGGCCTGCTCGTTGGCCGCAAGAATTGCAGCCGCCGAAGCTGGCATCGAATTAGAACTTGCGTATGTCGACCTCAAGAGCAAGCGCTTGGCGGATGGGCAGTCATATCTCAATGTGAACCCGCTCGGTCAGGTATCGGTGCTCCGGTTACCCAATGGTCGGCTGCTGAGTGAAACCAGCGCGGTTCTACTGTGGCTACAAGCGAACGCCGGCCCAACGATGACGCAGATTCCCGCCGAATCAGACGACTATTATGAGCTGCTGCGATGGATTGGCTTTTGTGCCACCGAACTTCATAAACAGATGTTTCGGGTGCTGTTTTACCCAGAGGCGACTGCGGAGGTTAAGGAACGTATTCGCACTCTCGCCCCTGCTCGATTTGCGCTATTGGATGATCATCTTGGAGGGCGCCAGTACCTGGTTGGAGAGAACTTTTCCAGCGCGGATGCGTATCTGGTATGGGCATTGCAACTCATGGATCGCGCTCAGCTGGACCCATCCCGCTATTCTGCATTGCATGATTATCACCAGCGCCACAATGAACGTTCAACGGTTATCGATTTGCTGCGCAGCGACCAGAACCGGTTTGACTAGTGACTTGGAACTCAGATGAACCTGGTTGCCGCGTCTAAACACTTGTACCAAATACGCCGTGCTAATTGCGACGCGCCAGGAGTTGTACAAAGTTGTAACGTATAGAAATCAATAGGCCCCAGGAGCGAACGGTAAGGGTACAATCAACGCTGCTAAGTCAGAGCCAAGATGGCAAGACTAGGTTTCACTTATTCACAAGGAAACTTGGGATATATAGAGCGGGTTGGCTCACTAGCATGAACATACTGGGAATATCGGCGTATTATCACGATAGTGCGGCTGCATTAATAAGCAGCGGCAAGATTCTGGCTGCGGCTCAAGAAGAGCGTTTCACTCGCAAGAAGCACGACAGTGCCTTCCCGGGTCACGCCATCCAATACTGTCTCGACGAGGCAGGCATGACTCTTGGCTCCGTTGATCGGATAGTTTTCTACGACAAACCACTGGTTAAATTCGAACGCCTGCTCGAAACCTATTTGGCTTATGCGCCGGAAGGATTTCAGTCGTTCCGTTCGGCTATGCCGGTCTGGCTTAAGGAAAAACTGTTTCTTAAGCCGATGCTGCGCAAGGCGCTTGCGAAGCTCTCGGGAATTGATCTCGAAAAATTGCCACCACTACATTTTACAGCGCACCACGAGTCTCATGCCGCGTCGGCTTACTATCCAAGCCCCTTTGATCGGGCCGCGGTGCTGTGTATGGATGGTGTTGGCGAGTGGGCAACCACCTCGGTGTGGCTAGGAGACAAAGAGCAGCTGCTTCCCCAGTGGCAGATCGACTTTCCCCATTCGATAGGCTTGCTGTATTCAGCGTTCACCTATTTCACCGGGTTCAAGGTGAACTCCGGTGAGTATAAGTTGATGGGGCTTGCGCCGTACGGCAAGCCCATTTATGTCGATAAAATTCTCGACAATCTGGTCGACGTAAAGCCTGATGGCACGTTTCGCCTCGATATGAAGTACTTCAGTTATGCGACAGGTCTGACGATGACCAACAAGCATTTCAGCGAGCTATTCGAGCGTCCCCCCAGAGAGGCCGAGGGCGAACTAACCCAACACGACATGGACCTCGCAGCGTCCGTGCAGGTCGTAACCGAAGACATCGTTTTGAAACTGGGCCAAACCCTGCACAGAGAATTGGAAACCGATCAGTTGTGTTTAGCAGGTGGTGTGGCGCTGAACTGTGTTTCAAACGGCAAACTGTTGCGCAACGGCCCGTTTAAGGATATCTGGATTCAGCCGGCGGCTGGAGATGCGGGCGGTGCTTTGGGTGCAGCGCTCTCTGAGTGGCACCTACACGAGAAGCAGCCACGGGTGGTAACACCCGGGAAAGACACCATGCGTGGCTCCTACCTTGGGCCTCGATTCGGCGACGAACAGATACTCGACTTCATTGACCCGAACACCATGCCCTATACCAAGCTGTCTGAAGAAGAGCTGCCGCAAAAGATTGCCGAACTGATCGACGACGGTAAGGTAATCGGCTGGTTTCAAGGGCGAATGGAGTTTGGCCCTCGGGCGCTGGGGGGGCGATCGATCATCGGCGATCCACGCAACACAGAAATGCAGTCGGTGATGAACCTCAAGATCAAGTATCGAGAATCGTTCCGGCCGTTTGCGCCTTCGGTCGCCCAGGAGACGGTTGGCGACTACTTCGAACACAACACCACCAGTCCATACATGCTGATGGTTGCAAATGTGAAGGAAGAACTCCGGATTGCGCCCAGAGAGCAAGATGCCGGCCTGTTTGGAATTGATCTGCTAAATATACCTCGATCGTCTTTGCCGGCAATCACACATGTCGACTACAGCGCCCGAATTCAGACCGTTTCGGCAGAAACCAATCCCCGTTACCATGCGCTCCTTCACGCGTTTAAAGAACGTACCGGCTGCTCGGTACTCATTAATACGTCCTTCAACGTGCGCGGTGAGCCGATCGTGTGCACGCCAGAAGATGCGTATCGATGCTTCATGCGTACCGAGATGGACTACCTGGTTATCGAAAACTATGTGTTCGAAAAGCAACAGCAGCCGACCCTGCAGCAAGACAGTGATTGGCGTTCTGAGTTTGAGCTCGACTGAGTTATGAATAGTATTCAAGAGATAGAGACTAACGACCCAAAAGTACTGGCTCGATTCGGGCTGGTTGTTGGTGGCCTGATTGCCGTTATTTTCGGGCTTCTTATACCCTGGTTGCTAGGACGATTGGGCACAACAGCAACGGTTTGGCCGTGGGCGCTCGGTGGCACGCTGATTGTTCTAGGCCTGGTGCAACCCGGCTGGTTGGCGCAACCCTATAAGCTCTGGATGAAGCTGGGATTGCTACTCAATAAAATTACGAATCCGTTGATTCTGGGCCTGCTGTTTTTTACTGTTGTTTTGCCCATAGGGGCAGCTCGACGATTCATCAAGAAAGACCCGCTGAATCTGCGTCTGTCCAGTTCAAGTGAAAGCTATAGAACGACTAGTCCGGCGGTTTCGAAGAGCACGGAGCCATATTGAATGATTGAAGTTCTAAAAGACCTTTGGCGCTACATGAAGGCCCGGAAGAAATTCTGGATGGCACCGATCGTAGTGATAATGTTGGCGTTTGGTGGTTTGCTGATATTCGCCGAAGGATCTGTAATCGCCCCGTTTATCTATACCATCTTCTAGCCGACAGGTTTGCAGGCATCAGCAACGACAGGTTGCTCCAACAGGAATTCGGAGACTGCCTGCGCTGCTATGCTGTGCCCGACTCTCGAAGGGTGACCATCGTGCGGTAAAAGGTAACCGCGCTCGATTTCTGTCGATAATGTCGAACGCAAGGAAGGCAACAAGTTAAGCGTTGGCGCACCCGAGGCGTTGCCGGCCTCAACGCCCGTCTCAACAAGGCCAACTAGGGTTTCTTCACCTAGCACAGGCCGATGCCCTGGATAGGTGACAAAGGCAAAGGGTTGCCCCGCCTGCGCAAGTGATGTGGCCAGTTCGCGAAGCTTGTGGTTGTAGATCCGACTTAGATTCGCGCGCGAATTAACGATTTCCGGAGTGAGAACACCCGTTTCGTACTCGTCTGATTCGTCAACCCGCATAGCGCCACGTACGCGGAGCGCAAAATTCCAAAGTGCCGTTTTTCGCAGCACTGGCCAGAACACAGACATAAACCAACTGTCTTTCAAGTCGCGGTTGCGCGCCATATCTTCCCAGATCGGCGAATTGAGATCATTAAGATCATTGTCGTGAAACACAAGCACAACCAGGTCGGGGTTGAGCTTCAAACCGCGCTGGATGAGCTCCGTTTGGGTCACTATCGTGCTACCCCCAACTGCGGCATTCAAAACGGTTACCGGTTGAGCGCTACAGGTTTCGGCGAGCTGCTGCTCAAGTTGGGACGGCAGAGTGTCATCGTTGTCTACATAGGATCCGAAAGTGAATGAGTCGCCGCTCATGAGGATTCGCAACTCACCGGGCGCTTTCGTTTCTTCGAAGTCCCGGCCCCGGTAACCTGCCCAGTTGATGTTGACCTCGTAAGGCAGTTCCTTGATGGTTCGTTGCACAACGGCCTGCCCCGGTGACCAAAGCCCCGGGATACGCTCGAACTCTTCATTCGTCACCGAAAGGAGACCACTCGTTGGCGCTGAACCAGTGACTCGGAGGAGCAGTTCCATAAGCACCAACGCAAAGACAAGGCCAATACCAATCGAGGCTAGCGGAAAAAAAATATTTCGATTCATATCGGCCTTAATCACTCCCTAAACACTTGTTTAAAGTCCACTCTCTGAACCGGACAGTTCGGTTCCTCCTTTTGTGAGCAGACTGTAATCATAATATTAGAAAGCATAACCTGCCTTTTCCCGGATTGCTCTGAGTAGAATGTTTGAAATTTGTAACGTCAAATAGTAACTACAAGAGCAACGCCAAGGCCGTGCGTATTTAAGCAGCTGAAAGGTAGTTTTCTGTAGATCGTTTTTTGGCCGTCTTCATTTTCAAGCCAGCGAGTATGAGCTCGGATTAGTCTCGTGTTAGATCTCGCACTCCGTGGCACCTGGTCCAGGGGGTTGAAAAAAGAGACTACGGAAGAGAGCAAAATCTATGAAATCGACAAATCCGTCGCCGGTGAAGTCCGCTGTTGGACCGCTTGTGAAAAACTGAAAACGGAAAAGAGCAAAATCTATGAAATCTACGAAGCAATCGTTATTCAAATCTGCATCGCAGCGATTACCAAAACCATCGTTGTCTGAATCGAGCTGATCGCTATTGGCAAAGGTGGTGCAATTATCTGAAGCCCCAACCATGGGGGCGTTGAAGGTACTGCCTGTGCAGATGCCATCTCCGTCACTATCATCAATTTCGTCATCTGGACACCCGTCGTTGGCAATAATGGTCGCCAGTTGTCGTCTTGTTGTTTCCCAATCGTCCGGGTCTGTCGACCAGCTGGGTGGTCTGTGGACAAAGGTTGGATCATTCGGATCTTCAACACCAATCTCCCACAACGCGAGTGGCACCGTTTCATTCACAAGTTGTTGGGTTGCGATGGGATCCTGCGCCATGGCAAGTGCGACGTACTGAATATCCTGAATACCGCGGCGCCAGTGCTTCAGTCGCAGGCTTGCGATAGGACCGTTTAGTCCGTAGCTTTGGTCTGGGAAAACGAGATCGGTTCCAGGGTAAAACAGTACGCCATCACCGTTGGCATAGTTGAAGCCTGCTTCCCCAATCACGGGATTGAAAGATGAGTGTCCCCCGAAGGTGTGGGCACTCTTAAACACGTTAGTTCGGCTGCCTAAACGAAAATCTTCACCACCGTCTGGCCCAACCTCGCTCAGGTCTCGGCTTGGGGCGCCACCAGCCCGGTTGTTGTAATAAGTGGAATTCCAATAAAACCAGCGATCGACACCTTGCTTGTACTGGCCCCATGGTATCTCTCGCAGTGACGAACCCTCATCATCAATCATGAAAGTACCAGAAGCGGGACGACGACCGTTGTACATTATGAGTTTGCGTTGTGGATTAAGCGAAAGTTCGAGCTCCCAGGCGTCAGTAGGTGCCGCGTCGATTTGTGCGCCAAGTATGGTGTGGGATGCCAGGGTACTTCCATGGATAACAGGGTTGGCGGTAGTAAAAGTATCCAAAGTGCTGCCTGGCCCAGGGTTCTGCGCAACGAACGCTGCGACCGTTTCCGCGAAGGCAAAGGTATCTACTGTTCTACCATTGAAGGGACCGCTAAACGGTTCATCCTCTACATAGAGAAACCTTGAGGTTTCTGGCGAGTTGGTTTGAAACCAGGTCTCCCACTGGTCAGTGTTTTCTTCAATCGCAGACCGAAAGTCTGCGATAGGTAGTGTGGGGTCGTAATCGAAATCAAGTGGGTGATAGCCGCGAAGGTTCCACCAAAAACTCCATATGCCGTAGCTGCCGATGCTGAAAACGTCATGAGCCATGTTTTGGCCCGGACCAACGTAGCCGTTAGCTTCGGTATAAGCCTCTCCTGCCAATCGGGTCTGCCAGTCAATATTCGGTTGGTCTGGCCTGCCGGAGCTTTCAGGTAGCAACTGATTGTTATCCACCATGCTTATGCCATGGCGCCAGGCGAGAGCGTAGTGACGATTAACCATGTCCCGAAATGCCTGTTCATCTTCTGGCGCTAAAGCCTGGTCAACACCGGTAAAATACCGTTCCTTGAGGTTTCTAGCCTCTGTGTAGAGCATAGTTTTCGAATGCCGTTCATCCGGCAAAGTGAAAGGTAGAACTTCTACTTGCACTGGGATTTCCAGTACTGTCGATTGCGCGATGTTTAGCTTCACAGTGCCATTGAGAATTCCTTCGGGAGTCTCCTTGGGGAGATAAACATCAACCCAAAACTGTTGGCTGTTCGCTGCGTCTACACTGACCTCGGTGACGAGCTCGTGTGGTATCGCGATGTCAGGGTAGGAGCGATTATGGTTAGGCCGATCTTCCCAGACCCCTATGCCCTGTGCTGCCAAACCGGCAGGCGGCGGGGTGTGAGGGCGTTGTAACGCGGTGGGCATGTGGCGCTCGTCATACTGGTCATAGCCGCCAACGCTAAGGCCTAGAATACGCAGGTAATCGACAACAAAAACTTCGATAGGTCGCTCGCGCCAATCGAACATTGCTTCCGTTGAGTGATTGGTTGTCTCAAGAGTAAAGCCAGAGCTGGTTAACCTGTCGAATTCAACTGCAACGCCATTCAAGTCTGAGGAGTTGTTCTCAACAATCACGCTGAAAGAAATTACCTCATTCTTGGCGCCGAACACTTTGATAGTTTCACCATCCCAAGCGAGGTTGTTTGTGGCGCCGCTCGGAAGTTGAAACGCACGCAATTCTTCCTTAGTTACTTTATCTGTACCTTCATTCGCCCACACACGAATGTTTATATTGTTTGCCGCGTCCTCGTGGGCCAGCCAGGCGGAAGAGGCGGGTCCGGTAACAAGGATAATGATGAGGGTGAGCGAGGCTGTGAGCCAAATCCTCTGTGTCATATTCATTTATATTTATTGCAGTAAGTGGCAAACATGATCAACTGATCTGACAATTACTGCCAGTTAAAAAGATGTAACGCCGCGAATTTGTCAGACGTTCTCGCGCAACGTGTACATTCCTGAATGCATATGCACAAGACCACTGCCATGATGTTTGGATGCTGTGGCTTCTGAACCCAACGATCTGTTCGCCAAACCTTTACACCCGATAAGCTATGCGTGAACAACTAACGCAGTCGCCCGTAAATTAACCACGCCAAATTTTTTGATACCAACGCACCACCTATTCATCAGGGACGCTGACTAACCGAACTCCATCGAAGGAAAGCAGGTAGACGCATGCGCAGACAAACCACTTGGGGTGCAAGAAAACACGCAAGGTTCTCGGGCGCCTGTTGCGCGGCGGCGAACTCCTTGCATAGACTGCTGACATGGATGAGAACACAACACCGCAAAAACCCGCGCCTGTGAGTCCAACTCCCATCACTCACCCCTCAGGGATCTCCGAGTCCGAACGTCAGTGGGGCATGTTTGCTCACCTGTCGAGTTTTCTCGTTTTCATTGGCATCCCCTTTGCCAATGTCATCGGGCCATTCATCATGTGGCAGATGAAGAAAGACAGCATGCCCTTTGGCAGTAACCAAGCCAAGGAAGCTCTCAATTTCCAAATCACCATGGTGATTGCGGGGTTTATCGGCTTTCTCCTGGTCTGGGTTGGCATTGGCTTCGTTCTCTTAATGGCGCTCTTCGTCTTCAACCTTGTGGTTATCATCATGGCCGCGATTAAGGCAAACGAAGGTATCGCCTATCGCTACCCGCTCTGCATCCGCCTGGTCAATTAGTAGTGGGGGGATTGCCTCCCAACTCTCCCCTCCCAAACAAAATCATTGATAGATAAAATCTATCGCTATCGTAGAAAAGATTCATTAGCCACGGCGAGCATTCGTTGAGATTCTAGCCTCGAATTTATCTGAATGGATTAGCAATGAGCAACGAAGGCAAATGCCCTGTAATGCATGGTGGCAACAAGCAACAACCTACGGGCAGTACCGCAAACAGCCAGTGGTGGCCTAATCAGCTCAACACCAAAGTTCTTAATCAGAACTCACCGTTGATCGACCCTATGGGGGCTGATTTTGATTACCGTAGCGAGTTTTTGAGCCTCGACCTGAAGGCACTGAAAGCCGATCTCACCGCGCTAATGACGGATTCTCAAGACTGGTGGCCGGCCGACTTTGGTCACTACGGCGGGCTCTTTGTACGAATGGCATGGCACAGCGCTGGCACCTATCGTATCCAGGATGGCAGAGGTGGGGCCTCTTCAGGATCCCAGCGTTTTGCGCCCCTCAACAGCTGGCCAGACAATGGCAACCTCGATAAAGCACGTCGTTTGCTGTGGCCAATCAAGCAAAAATACGGTCGCAAGATTTCCTGGGCTGACCTGATGATTCTTGCGGGCAATGTGGCCATGGAGTCTATGGGTTTCAAAACCTTTGGTTTTGCTGGCGGCCGTGCAGACGTTTTCGAGCCGGAAGAAGACATCTATTGGGGCCCTGAAACCGAGTGGCTTGGTGACGAGCGCTACGGCGAAGGGCGTGAATTAGCTGATCCCCTTGGGGCCGTACAGATGGGGCTGATTTATGTTAACCCCGAAGGTCCGAACGGCGAACCCGATCCCCTGAAGTCTGCCTTTGATATTCGCGATACCTTCGCGCGAATGGCAATGGACGATTACGAAACCGTGGCACTGGTTGCGGGTGGGCACACCTTTGGTAAAGGCCATGGCGCCGGACCCGAAGACAAGGTCGGTCCTGAGCCAGAGGGTGCGGCTATGGAAGAAATGGGCCTCGGCTGGATCAACAGTCATGGCACGGGTAAGGGTGGCGATACCACTACCGCCGGTTTTGAAGGCGCATGGACCACCAATCCAATACAGTGGGACATGGGTTATTTTGATGCGCTGCTAGGCTATGAGTGGGAGTTAACCACCAGTGCATCTGGTCACAAGCAGTGGACCCCCACCGCCGAATCCAACGCCGCCCAGGCACCAGCGGCACACGATGCGTCACGTACTGAACCTTTGATGATGACCACGGCCGACATGGCGTTAAAGCTGGACCCGGAGTACGCAAAAATTTCGGCCCACTTCCACGCTAATCCAGATGAGTTTGCAGACGCCTATGCTCGGGCCTGGTTCAAGTTAACTCATCGAGATATGGGGCCAATAACTCGCTACCTTGGCTCTGAAGTGCCAGCTGAAACTCTGATATGGCAAGACCCTGTTCCTGCACCAACCGGCGCGCCATTGAGTGAGTCGGATAGCGCAGCGCTCAAGCAACAAATTCTTGCAGCAGGATTGTCGGTATCACAGCTGGTAACCACAGCGTGGGCCTCAGCGTCTACGTTCCGCAACAGCGACAAGCGTGGTGGCGCTAATGGAGCGCGCATTCGCCTGGAACCGCAGAAAAACTGGGCAGTCAACCAGCCCACAGACCTTGCAAAGGTGTTGGCAACGCTTGAAGACATTCAGCAGAAGTTTGACGGTGACGTTTCACTTGCGGACCTGATTGTTCTGGGTGGTTGTGCCGCCATTGAGCAAGCGGCGAAAGATGCCGGAACCCAGGTGAGCGTGCCCTTTACTCCGGGCCGAACCGATGCCACCCAAGAGCACACGGACGTTGACTCTTTTGCAGTACTCGAGCCGACCACAGATGGCTTTAGAAACTATCTCGGCAGCAATCCAAATCGAGCGGCCGAGGTGACCCTGGTCGACAAGGCAGCCTTGTTGGGCTTAACGGCCCCAGAGTTAACAGTGTTGGTGGGTGGCCTGCGTGTACTGGGCACCAATACCGATGGATCCCAGCACGGCGTATTAACGAAGCAGCCGGGCAAGCTAACCAATGATTTCTTTGTGAATCTGCTGGACATGGCTACGCAATGGAGTCCGGTATCAGACAAGCAAGACATCTTTGAAGGTCGTGACCGTGCTAGTGGCGAAGTGAAGTGGACCGGTACCCGCAATGATCTGGTGTTTGGTTCCAACTCGATCCTGCGCGCGGTAGCCGAGGTCTACGCCACGGATGATGCACAGGAGACCTTTGTGCAAGACTTTGCCAACGCATGGGTGAAGGTGATGAACCTGGATCGTTTCGACCTTCAGGGTGGGCTCTAAACTACTTTTGGTCTTTCCTGTCAGACGCAGCAATAGCCTGGATAATGAGCTTCAATTCATCCCGGCTAGCTGCGCCCTGCCCCATCTCTGCCTAGTCCGCATCGAATTCGACAAAAGCTTCCGGTTCTTTTGCTAGATCGTGCCATGGCGCTTTAGAACCCGTGAATATTTGGGCAACTGGCTTCATACCTGGGTCACCATCCAACACCCCGGCCGCCTAACACAGAGTCAAGTTCAACTGCTCGTTAGGGGACATGAGAATCATCTTGCATCTTTACCTTTCAAGATCTGATCCAACGTTGATTCACCGATAACGTCGCCATTGGAAGCCAATGTCTCAGCGAGTAATCCATGGGGAGCGTAAAGGTTGAAGAGAACGAGTGCGCCCTTAGGACCGCCTCTCTCCATGTGCACATCACCTGGCTCTTTTGAGGCATAGTCGCCAGCTTCTCTAACTTTGATGCTTAGCTCTTTGCCTGTTAACGGATCCACATCAATGACATGAAGCTCGCCCTCGAGCACAGTGGAAGTTGTCTGAGCAGTGTGCTTGTGAAAGTGGCAGTAGCTGTTTGGCGCCCAGCGATAGAGCAAGTCGACATGGCCATCGCTATTTGCACGGAGCAACGCAGCAGAGTAATCAATCGGGTAATCGAAGCGATTATCGCCTTTGAAGCGTTTCCAACGAAGCTCTTTATTGTCTATCAGATTCATGGGTCCTCCTAGCCTTTAGATCGAGTTAACTAATGCCGTCTAACACCGTGTTAACTTGCGCTTGAGTTTAGACTGAGGCTTGGCGCCCGCCAAATGAAGGCCCGGGTAAAGCGTCAAGTTCAACTGCTCGTTAGGGGGCTCTAGGAAATGGTCCGTCATGGCGCTAGATCCTTTAGGGATTTGTGCCGCGATCGTAACAAGATCCCAAAAAACATTCAGAGCTTCCTATCGTCAGGATGAAATGAACCACACAATAATGCTCACGATCACAGCAATCAGTAGAAGCCAAGTAAACGGAGCCAAGTACCACGGAATTGAATTTGAAGACGCTTCAATGCTGCTTTGACGAAGTTTTTCGCGCTGTGTTGGTGATAATTCCGCCATCCGGCGAAGGCGCGGACCTGGAAAAATATAGTATAGAAAGCCGTGAGCGGCCAAAGCACCGCCTACAATCGAAAAGAACGGGAACAATAAAGCAAAGCCAACGCCTGCGACGATGATGGCAGCGCCAATTTTCGATTCCGTGTTCACAACCCTAAGCCGCCTAACACCGCGTTAACTTGCGGTTTACGCGGGACTGAGGCTTGGCACAAGCCAAACGAAGGCCTGGGTAAAGCGTCAAGTTCAACTGCTCGTTAGGGGGCGTGGATTGATCTAGCAAGCTGACTGCTCGAGCTGAGGCAGGGCTTGAGCAAAAAGGATCGTTGGACGGCACAATGAGTGACTCGCTGGCACCGCTCCAGGGCAAAACTGGCGGCAATGGTGCACGAATGGCTGACGCTTCTTGCGCCCACAACTGCGGCGCCACCAGTGCTCCCGAAAGCGACACCACCAACAGGACAAACAGCCAGCCCGTAATATTCCGCATGCGGGTTATCACGGTTTCGATGTGTAACAAACCCGCCCCCAAGTACCTGATCTTAGCCCCGCATTAAGATACCTCAGGCCGCCGAAATATGCAGTGCAGAGGTCTGCCTGTTTATCAGCCAATGCGTGAATCAACAAGTCAAGAATCAGGCAGCAATTCGGGTGCCGCTTCCTGCAGCAGCGTCTCATAGGTTGCCTTAGCTTGCTCGGCTTCTGGGTTGTTGCGTGATCTTAAGTACTGGCTTACCTGTAGGTAATACCCGGCCTGGATAACGGCATGCCATTGGCGATCGAGTGCTGCGATGTAGTTGTCGTCGGTGAGTGCCTCACGGCTCAGTCGCGATGCCTGATACTGCAGAAGGTCGTCGCCCATAAACCAGCGGGCGAGTCCTGCGCGCTGACGCCGGTGGTTTACGGGCGCAAGGTACTCGATTATTGGCTGATTGTCTGTATTCAGCTGTGCCTCGCGTAGTAGAGGATCGTCCAGTTCTACTTGGCCAAGGTAGTGGCTCAGCAAAGGAATGCTGTCGCCTTGCTGTTGGATATGCCCTGCGAGCGCCGCACGCGACACCTCAACCAGTGCAGACTGCTCGGTGAGCGCCGTAATTTCATTGTGTCCCACCAGCGCCACAACGGGTCGATCCGCCCAGAAGCTGCCGCGCCACAACGTGAGCCTTGGGAACACGCTGCGCATCGATCGGGCAATGATCCCAAACTCTTCGCGGGTCATCTGATACAAGGGCAGCCATTGCACATAGAGACCTTTTAGGCGCAATCGGTCTCTGGCTGCGCGGTAGTGGTTTGCCGAATAAAGTGTCCCTACCCCAGCACGCCAAGGGATAAACAGATCACTGATGATGAGATCCAAAGGGTCGGCCAGGCCGAGTAGTAGAGTGCGGCCGTCTTCGGCCACGACTCTTGCGCGCGAATCCTTGAACAGGCCGTTGGTGTGCTCACCAAAGTATTCTTTGGACGCCTTTATGACTGAAGGTGCGATCTCTGCCACCAGCACACTCTGCACCGGGTAGCTGAGTGCAGTGCCCGCAGTGATGCCGGTACCGAGGCCAAGATAGTAGATGTCTTGTGCATCACCATGCAGCAGTAAGGGTAGATGCGATTGTATTTGCTGGGTGAGCATGTCGCTGGTGCTGCCCAGCGCGTACCAGTTATTAAGCTTGGTGCGCAGGAAACCATCTCGCTCAATGACGGCGACCGTGGCGTCCGCGCCCTCCCACACCTGCAACAGGTGTTCGCTGGTATTTTTCGCGCTTAACCGCACCGTTGGCAGCTGGGTTGGGTTCATGACCGTGCCGACCAGCAACGCGACAACCGCGGTAATAGCGATCTGTGCATAATTCCCCCGGGGTCGGTGACTCAGCAGCCAGATTGCGCCTGCCAGATAGAGCATCGCCACCAGCAAAATGCTTTTCCACAGGCCTATCCAACCCAGAAGAAAGAAACCCGCAACAATAGATCCGGCAATGCCCGCCAGCGTATTCCAGGTGATGAGCCGGCCCACAGATTCACCGGGGCCGTAGCTGCCTTGCTCTGCGAGTTTGAACAGGTACGGCAGCACACTGCCGATGATGAGCATCGGAATACCAATACAAACCGTCACCAGCCCGATGATTCGACCTATGTAACTTACAAAGTTAGCGTCACCACCGAGATAGGCGGCGCCGTTGGTAAGCAAGCTGAAGGCGAGAGGAGATGCCGCAACCAGCAGTGCGGCTACTGCTAGTGCTGCGGGCAGCCAATATCTGGGATGGATGGCTGCCGTTGCGACGCGCCTCGCCAGTGCCGCCCCGACCCCAAGCGAAAGTAGAAACACGGCGAGAATAGTAGCGTAGCTGTATACCGAATTGTGCAGCACCTGGGCGAACATGCGGATCCAGAGGACCTGCAGTGCCAATGTGGTGAAACCTGATAGAGCAGCCAACAGCGTGAGCGTCGATGCTGGATAGGCCAGTGAATCTGTGGGCACTTCAAGTGGGCGGGCTGCATTGCTAACGGCACTTGTTGATGAATTAGCCCGAGAGTGAGTGGGGGTTGGTGTGGAGCGGGAACCCAGCCACAGGGCAACCAACGCAATCGCGCCGGTTGCTGCCATGGTCAGCGCGTAGGTGGTTTTAACGCCCAACCACCAGGGTAAAAGAAAGCCGGCAAGGCTAGCGCCGACAGCAGCACCAATGGTGTTTGTCGCATAGAGTAGCGAAGCATGAGTGCCCAGAGCGTCGCGGCGCTGCACCACATACTGAGTAAGCATGGGAAAGGTCCCGCCCATAAAAAAAGCCGTCGGAAAAAACAAAGCGAACGCCAGCGCGAACTTGATGAGTAAAAAAATGGCGGGCGTCTCAGCGAACTGAGCGTACAGAGTCCCATACAGGGTTTGGTAGGCCGCAAGTAGCAAAAAATACAGCACCGCACTGCTGGCAACCCCCAGCTCCAACCAACCGTAGGCACGCAACGGTTGGAGCGCAGTGGTAGAGCGCTTTCCCCAGAACGCATTGCCAGCCGCCAACCCCGCAAAGAAAGCGGCCGTCGTGGCGGCGGCGGCCTGAGCGCTGTTGCCAAACAGCAGCGACAGTTCACGCAGCCACAGCACCTCATACACAAGTGCAGTGACGCCGGACACAAACAGCAACCCGGCGGCGATCAGAGTCTTGGTGTGGTGCGCGCTGAGTTGCATGCCTCGGTGGTCTATTCAGATCAGGGGGGACATCTTAGCCCCTCGAATGCAACTCAGCGATTCCGCCCTGGGTCAGAGCTCGATCCGAACACCCCCCTCAATCGTGCGGCCAGGCTGAGGCGCAAGGTCTTTAATGAAGGAGGTGTGCAACCGTTGCTCTGCGTCGGTTAGGTTGTCGCCGCGGACAAAAATCTCAATCCGCGAGTTTCCAGCCTTGGCGCGGTAACCGAGGTAGGCTCGAAGGTTATCGAAGCCACTTGTGGGCAGTTCTCCGATGGCGACCTCGTTTTGTCGTTGTGTCCGCGCGTAGCTGGCGTCAAAAACGAATCTTCGCCACTCGGCAAACGCGCCTATACGCCACCTCAGCGGTGGAATTCGCGGCAGATCGTTGTCGGCAACCGAACCGCGCAAGCGAGCATCCACAAGATCAAGACCCGCGTTGAATCTGAGCTGACCACCGTCCCAGTTAACGGCTCGCCAATTCAAATCCGCCTCCAGACCCTGGAAGCGAGCGTCTTGCTGCTGCCACTGCAGTACCGGCAACTCGTCCTCTTCCTCGCCGGTTGGGGATTCGAACAGGTAGTCGTCGAAACTGGTGTGATACGCGCTGACGAGAAACTGCAGTGCATCACTGTCGTAGCGCAACGTTGCTGCAACGTTGGTGGCACGTTCTTCATTGAGGGTGGGGTCACCAATTTCGAAGCTGCCGGTTGCCAGATGCGGTCCATTCGAATACAGCTCCTCGGCCACGGGTGCTCGAGTTGACAGGTCGCTTTGGGCTGATACCGTCCAATCGTTGCCCAAGGGTCGAATGAGGCCGAGAGAAACGGCATAGAGATCGAAGTTGCGCGCGTCGTTGGCTGTCGGGTCATGAGCCACATGCTCATAGCGTGCCCCGGCTTCGATCTGAAATTCGCCGAGGGCGCGCTCGCCCACATAAAAGACACCAACGGTATCGGTATCTACCGGCTCGACGAACGCTTCCTCACCGATTGCAGAGAACTCACGTTTGCTTACCTGCACACCAAAACTACCCCGCACGCCGCCAAGTTCTGAGTGGGTTGCTTGAAGTCGACCTTCCCAGGCCTCCGTCTTAAACTCGGTACCGATCTCCCCGCTGCCTTCAACCTCAACGTGTTCGTAATCGTTCCAGCCAATGCGCAGGTTTAGGTTAGATAACCACTCCGATTGCGGCTCGAAGCCTGCTTCAAAGTCGATTTTCGTTTGATTCAGGTCGAGTGTTGGATTTCCTTCTTCTTCCTCACCCTCTTCTTCTTCGCCCTCTTCTTCTTCGTGATGCCCGCCAGGTAGGCCGTAATCAGCCTCGTAGGTGGAGACGGCCAGGCCGACAAAGCCGGACTGACCGACGTAGCTGAGCCCGGCGGCGCCGCCCCGAACTTCGAATTCGCTGCCGGGCAACGTGCCGCGCACCTCTTCTTCTTCGCCCTCTTCGCCTTCTCCCTCCTCTGCCTCCTCTTGCGCCATTAATGCTGCCGACTCGACGAAGCCTGGTATGTCATAGTTATCCGCCTCGCGATAGAAACCATCCAGGTGAAAAGCAAAGTTACCGGTGCCGGCTTCCGCCTGGGCCGCTGCAGAGCGGCGGTTCCCGTTGTCTGCACCGCGCAGGTCTGCCGTTAGTGAGAGTTCTTCGGGTACTGCATGAGGAATGCGTCCAGTGTGGACATCCACCACCCCGCCGATGGCCCCCGTGCCATACAACAAGGTGCTGGGACCTTTGAGGACCTCAATGCTCTTTGCAGCGAACGGCTCGATGGTTGTGAGGTGATCGGGGCTGGTGACCGAGACATCCAGACTGTCGATACGGTCTTCCAGGGTCTTCACTCGCGGACCGCCAAGCCCGCGAATAACAGGGCGCCCCACAGCCTGACCAAAGCTTGAGGTGTGCACGCCTGGCAGTTGGCCGAGAGTGTCGCCCAGCGAAGTGCCGAGGGCACGCTGCAAACTGTCTGCATCAAGCACAACGATGGGTTGGGCGAGCCCTTCGGCAGCGAGCGGATGGGCGCGAACCACAATTTCTTCGATGGCCGTCTCTTCGATGGCCGTGTTGGGGTTGCTCTGTTTAGTGGTTGAGTTCTGGTTGTCGGTTTGGGCGCTGATTGGCTGATTGAGCAAAGCACACACCAACAACGCCGCACCAGAGGTGCCCGTCAGCGGGTAACGCATAGTGAAATTCCTGTAGAGGTTAAATCGCGGTTCTGAACAAATTCAAAACCGATGTGATGAACTAACTGACAGGAAACGGGGGCGCTCTGATCGGCTGTTGCCAGGCGTATCCGAAGGCGGTGTTGCAACAGGTTGAACTTTGCAGGGCATCGATGGAGCGAAGCCTGACTGCAGGTAATGGCACTTGCTGCGGCAGTGAAGCCTCTGTGATGCCGCTAAGCATACAGGTCGATTCAGCGCAATCGTCATCGTGGGTATGGCTGCTTGCAGCGATCTGACCGCCCAGCAGAATGGCAATCACGCAGACGAGAGCGATCGCCAGCTGATAGCCAGGCTGACAGTGGAGGTGCGCACGAATTCTGCTAGTCAACACGCCGGGTTTCGCCCTAGGTTAGAAGCTTTAGTTTAGCTAGAAGCTTGTGTTTAGATGCTTGAGCCTTAGCTCCATAATGTTATAACATATCTTTTTGGCCATCGGAAGCTGCGATCGTGCAACCACGGAGTGCAGACAAGTCATGGGATCTCTGGGCAATTGGGTTTTCAACGGCCTGTGTCCTGCATTGTTTAGCACCTGTGCTGTTTATCGCCGTGCTTCCTAGCGCGTTGCTTAGCAGTGGCTCGCATGAAGTGCATTTGCTAATGGTGCTGCTGGCGACACCAATTAGCCTGTACGTGGCATGGCACGAGCGAACAGGAAACCCTCAATCCACCCTCTTTCGTCTGGCTGTGTTGATTGGCCTGTTACTGCTCATTTCGGCGGCCACTGTCGCAGCAACGGAATCGCTCGAAACAACACTCACTCTCAGTGGCGGATTGTTGTTGGCCTCTGCACACTTCTGGCGTCGCTGGTACAGCCCGAACCACTGCGAGCCCCCTGACTCTGCGGCGTCTGGCACAGTTGCTGCCTTAACGCACCCCACTCGCACCGGTAGGGATTGAGGCCTCGTGGGACTCCGCTGTTATCGCTTGCTCGATGCACAACGGTTGACGCCGTGATAGCTTATCGGCTTCGCGCTAAACTGGGACCTCACAGCATAAAAGCGGGTGATGAAGCGGGTTAGACCATGGCTCGACGCACAAAGAAAATAGCGGGACTAACAGCGGCGCAGCAACGCTTGGCGACAGAGAAAGCCGCCACAATGCAGGAGCGGCTGACCCCAGCGAGGCTGGCGGCCTATGCCGAAGTCGTGTCTTGCGGTCAACCACTGTCCGCTTACGAACTCATAGCTCGCCTGGAAAAGCGTGAAGATCGCAAGATCGCACCACTCACCGTCTATCGGCACCTCGAGTTTCTGATGCGCGTTGGCCTGGTGCACCGGCTAGAATCAAAGCAGGCTTATCTTGCCTGTGAGCACCCCGAGCACGAGCACGAAAGTCAGTATTTACTCTGTTCTTCGTGCGGTCGTGCCGACGAACTGGAATCAAAAAAGCTCGGCCAACTGCTCGATAAGCTGATGGATAAGAGGGGTTTTCAAGCCGTTAACTCCGTGGTGGAAGTGACCGGCCTTTGCAGCGACTGTACAACTTAGACTCGTCACTGCGAACAGCACTGCACGCCAAGACAACTCCTCGCCCTGTACTCAGAACAATTGAGTAAAAATGGTTGGCTTAGCCGGGATTATCGACCCAGTA
>CAZSYU010000062.1:0-3325 GCA_964611345.1 uncultured Pseudomonadales bacterium | reverse complement strand
CATCACACGCAGAGACTAAGAGCAGATTAGAAAGCAAAAAACCAACGAGTACGGAACGCCACATAACGAATACCCTTCTCTGTTCAGAGAATCCCATGTGTAAGGAATCCCTGTTGAAACGTCAAGAGCGCGCAACATCTATAAAATATCTGGACAGGGTCAACTTCCCTGGCAATTCACCCTGTACTCAGAATAATCGAGTAAACAGTAGGTTATCTTTCTTATTCACGGCAGCATTCACAGAATAAGTCTGTTAATAATAGAGGCCGCATCCGCGATACTAGGAACGTACGATGATTGCCAAGACACGACGATTCGCCACCTGTGCAAGCCTTATTCTATGTTTGGTCCTAGCGACTAACGCCTATGCCTCTGATGGCACTAGTGCTGATTGCGCACCGATTGGTCGAGTCTCACTGCAAACAGGCACTAAAGTGGCCTTCGAATTAGACGGTGAGGGAGGAGGCTGCAACGCCGACGGGTCAAAGTACAGTTTCGGTAACCTTATTGGCTCCGTTCGTGTTTTCCCTGGCGAATGGGCGATAACTGGGTCAGAACCTGTCGAGTTGACTCTAGATCAACCCCTTGTGTTGGAGCGCTATGGCCACCCCTTTGGCTTTGCTCCACAGTACCTCGGACGGTTTGAAACACCACAGGGCTTCTTTGTCATTCTTTCTATGTCACCTGTTGCAAACGGGCGTCAACCCAGCACCAGCTTCCAAGTACACAAATTCCTGGTGACAAATTCCGATTCCTATGAGCTCGGCGAAAACGTCTTCTATCAAGAATACGACCGAGTGTGGAGCGTCAGCCTTCCCGTGGAAGCGGTGTTTGGAAGATTGGAAGAACGCGTCTCCGGCTCGAATCAAACGTTGCCAATTGCCAACGAAGAAGTCTTCCTGTTTCGATGCAACGATCAAGACGGTCTTGTCGGGAGTACCCTGACAGACAATAACGGCCAATACCGCTTTGATGGCGAGGCGCTAGAGTTACTTGACGGCAACTATCAGCTTCGTTTTCCAGTCATCGCAGGGCTTGAGCTCCAAACCAATAGGTTTCAACTTTTCAGCAATGGCTTTACAAATTGCATTAATTTCACCTCAGCCGAGAATCGTCGCGCCAGTTTTTTCGGTCTTGATCCAAGTGAACCTATCAACGCCACTTATTCTACCGCGCCCTGAGTCTAGTTTCTGTCAAAAGGTAGGCCATGCTTCCTATTCACTGAAGTGTGTAACTGGTGGATAGGTAGGAGGTGGCTTGGTTCGGAATTGCACGCGGCGAGGGTAAGTGAGCACTCCCAGCAGCTGTTACAATACCCTTACACTTCACTGCATTCGCAGCTGCTACGGTGGGGACGTCCCGTTGTCAAACACGTGGAAATATTCGATGAACTACTATGGCCTGGCCGCCCTTGTGGGCATCTTGTCGATGTTGTGGGGCCCCAATGCAACGGCGGAGGTTGTCAGGGTTGATATCTCCGGAACCATTATCTCTCAAGCGGATGCCAATCTCGGAAACCCTAGGCGACCGGTTAGCGGTTACTTCGAGGTAAATACAGATGCACCCGTGGGCGATTCTAACCCCGCGGTTGATTCAGCCGAGTTCAACGGCTTTCGCGAGTCAACGCATCAGGTTCACGTCCCCTCTCCGCCCTACGAGCTGCTAGACGAAAACAACCCAGAGTTTATCGACAGCTTTGGGCTATCGATACCCAGTAGCTATGTCCTTCTCCGCAAGCGGGAGGAGTCGTCAACCCTCACAAGTCTAAGCATAGGATTGGAAAACGGCGCCGAGCAAGATCGGCTGAGTCTGGATTTTTTTGTGTCTGGTCTGGACATAAACTCCAGGCAAGTCATCCGGCTCGAGTTAGTTGGTGATGGCGATTCACTCTGGGCTGGATCCGATACACCACTAAACAGCCTAAGCGCTCTTGAACAGTTAGTCGGCGCAGATCTTGACGGTGTAGAAGGCACAGGGACAGCGAGTGTGTCGGGAGCTTCGCCGTTTAACTCATTCTCGTTGATCATCGATTCACTGAGTGTATCGCTGCAGCCAAATTTGAGTGCTGCAACGCTTGTAAGCGCGAACCCCTCAGGGCGAGGCGCTAACGGCACCAGCTGGGATCCCACGCTCGCAGCCGACGGCAATATATTGGCCTTTAGTTCCGATGCCACGGATCTCACCGCCGAAAACCCGAATGACTCGATGCGTGACATTTATCTCAAAGATTTGCTTACTGGCGAGGTGATAAATGTCACAAGCGGTGCCAACGGAGCTAGCGAAGACCCCGTTTTAAGTAAGGACGGGCGCTGGCTCGCCTTTGTTACCCGTGCCACCAACCTACCCACCGATGTCGCCGATACCAATGGTGAGATCACCGATGTCGTACTTTATGAGGTGGCAACGGGTGCGATGACGCTTGTCACTTCAGGTGCAGATGGGGACAGTTCCGCGCCTTCTCTGAGCCGCGATGGCGGTCGTCTGGTGTTTGATTCGCTTGCTACAACCTTTCCGCCGAACAATCACAAACCCGTTGGTTGCTCTCCAACACCGGTAGGCAATGAACCACTGTGTTTCAAACACGTCATCTTTTTCGAGCGGGGGACCGGGCGCAAGGTAACTCTCAGTCAGGGTGCAGGAAGCGACAGTCATCTACCCACAATCAACGAGGCTGGTGGCGAAGTCGCTTTTGTAAGCGCCTCGTTCCAGTCTGCATCAGACCTTCTAGCTGATTCACAAACCCCAGGCGTCATCGTCATAAACCTCGACTCAGGCGTCTATCGGTTTTCAGGCATCTTCGGTAGCAATCGACCCATAATTAGCGCCAGCGGACGGTGGGTTGCAGCAGGTGCGACCAGCATCCAGTTGCGAGACATGACACTCGACGTTGAGCCCGTTACCATCGCCGAGGATAGCGGCCTGCCTGGCGAGTTCTCGAGTGACGAGACGCGCATTGTCTACTCATCTGTCACCTCTGAGCGATTGCTGCCTGACTCCAACGGCAGTGAGCGCGACATCTATGCACTCGACTTAACTGCACTACCCAATCTGGTTGAAACGCGTTTGACGCATGGTGGCAATGCGCTCAGCGGCGGCGCCGTCACCAACACCAACGGCAGCTTGCTGGTGTTCGACTCTCCTGCCAGCAATTTCGGAGACGATAACAATGGCGACCTGTATGACGTCTTTCTACTCAACATCCCCCTCAACATCCCGGCGGCCACGCCTGAGCAACCCACAGCAAACGCGCAAGAGTTGTCGATTGTTGGCGGCGAGAGCCTTCAAATTGAGCTAACCGGTATAGATCCCGCTGGCGAAACACTGT
>CAZSYU010000061.1:6446-23221 GCA_964611345.1 uncultured Pseudomonadales bacterium | reverse complement strand
GCCTGCAACCCCCCATCCACAACAAACTCCGACCCCGTACTATAAGAACTGTCATCACTCGCCAAGTAGAGCGCGAGCGCAGCAACCTCACTCCCCTGCGCCACCCGTCCCAACGGCACTCCCCGCGCCATCCGCTCAGGATCTGTCGGCAACTGGCGCATCATGTCGGTCTCAATCAAACCGGGATGAATTGAATTCACCCGCACCCCACGTCGCCCCAACTCTATCGCCGCCGTTTTTGTCATGCCCCGCACTGCCCACTTGGAGGTGCTGTAGGCAAAGGTCCCCGCCGCCCCTTGCAGCCCTGCCAACGAAGAAATATTCACAATGCTGCCCGACCCCGCCTCGCGCATGGGCGTGGCTACCGCCTGCATGCCCAGAAACACGCCGGTCGCATTGATGTCCATAATCAGCTGATACTCCTCAAGCGTGGTCTTACGCATGGAGTTGGTTCGAAAAATACCCGCGTTGTTAATGAGCACGTCAATGCGGCCGTGGGTATCAAGAATTTCTTTCACCAGTGCCTCCCAACCCTCGGGTTCACGCACATCCAGATGTCGGTACGTGCCACCAACGCGCTTTGCAGTGGCTTCGCCTTCTTCATCCAGCACATCGGTCAGCCACACCGTGGCGCCTTCCTTAATAAAGAGCTCCGCCTCATCTGCGCCCTGGCCTCTGGCCGCACCGGTGATGAGGCATACTTTGTCTTTGAGTCTGTCCATGGGGGTTCCTTAACTAAGCCGGTACGCCCGCGCCGCAGTACCGCTAAATACATCAGTCTTTTCAGTCTCCGACAGACCAAGTTCGTGCGCCATCTTCTTGAAGAGATTCCACAGCGTGCGGTAAGAGATGCAGTCCTTGTCCACGGGGAAGTTACTCTCAAACATGCACCGATCCGGGCCAAAGGCCTCAAGTGCGTAACTGTAACGCGGCAACAGGGCGGCCATAATCTTGTCAGAGCTCCAGGGCGTCGGCGTTTGGTGCATGTGGTACGGCGGCTCCCAGTCCCCCACGCGCATTTGCGCGCCACCAAGCTTCATCACCGTGTTGGAGCAGGCTGCGACAGAATCGATGGCGTCCCGCCATGCGGCAAGTTCCGCCTCATCGGCATTGGGGTCAATCCGCCCACCCAGATGGTTGACGATTACGGTTACCCCAGGGAACTTGTTTGCCAGCTCGGCAAGCTTTGGCAAGCGGGAGAAATCGGGTGACCAGTTGTCGTAACTTAAGTTGTATTTCTCAAGCTGCGCAAAGCCTTTGAGAAACTCGCTGTTTAAGTCCGAAGGATACGCACTGCGAACGCCCCGAAAGTACTCACTGGCGTGCAGGTGTGCCTCCAGCACTCGCGCTACATCCTCGCCCGCGCGAAGATCTGCCGTACTGAAAATACCAGTACACAGCCGCGTTGGGCCATAAATGCCAGACCTGCTCATGGCGGCAATGCCATGCACAAACTCGGTTTCCCCAACGCAGCGCATGTCTTCGGGCCCATCGGCTCGATAGAACGCCCCGCATTGCGCAAACACTGTCTGCGCTATGTTATGCCCGCTGTCCGCAATGTCCCGGCTGATCTCCTCGCACAGATAAACCTCTTGCCGAAACCCCATGCCCCCCATGCGATTGTTCGGGCGCAAATCCCACAGGTGATGGTGCGGATCAATAATCGGCAGATCAGGCTCTATAACTTCTTCTGGTGCTTCCTGCGCTATCCAGCGTTCAATATCAGCGTTTTCGCGAATACTCATGCGACCTGTTTCCCCTCTCCCAAGTCAGGCTTTGTTATAGCACAGACCTCGCGCGCGGTTCACAGGGGTAGTAAGGTGCACGCAAAGCTCGCAGCCACTCGGAGACCCTCGTGCCCAAAGCCAGTGAAATAAAGCGCGGCGCCATCGTGCGTTTTAAAGATCGCGTTTGCGCCGTGCGCAAAATCGACACGCGGGCGCCCTCCTCGCGGGGCAGCAATACCCTGTACAAGATGAAGCTGCAAGACGTGCAGTCGAAGCAGAACCTCGACGAAACCTTCAAAGGCGAAGACATGTTCGAGGATGTCGACTTTGTGCGCAGAAGCGCCAGCTACTCGTATTTTGACGGCGAGCTGTACGTGTTTATGGACGATGAAGACTTCACCCAGTATTCGTTTAATGACGAGGCACTGGAGGATCAAACCAGTTATCTCAGCGATGGGCTAACCGGCATCTCCGTGATCCTAATCGATGGCGTAGAGGCCGGCATTACGTTGCCAGCCTCGGTGGATCTCGAAATTCTTGAGACGGCGCCGGCGTTAAAAGGTGGCTCGGTAACCAAGCGCACCAAGCCGGCCACCTGTGCGGGCGGGCTTGAGGTGCAAATTCCGGAGTATCTGGCGGCCGGCGAGATCATTAAGGTGAATACCGAGTCTGGGGAATATATGTCGCGGGCGGGCTAACTTTCCGGGGTGTTTCCGGGGTGTTGAGGCGCTCTTAGTTCCTGTCGACCATATCCTTGTCCAGCCGTCGCCAGGTCAAGAAGAAGAACAAGGCAGCGACGGCATACAACAGCGCCATGATGACCATCGCTGACTGCAAACTCTGGGCATACACCGCGCCACAAACACTTTGCAGACTCTCGGCTAGCTCGCCTATGACCCGCGGATGACACTCATTTCGAGCCAGCTCCTGGGCTGCTACACCCAGCTCCGCCACGCCAGAGACAAAGAAAATATCCGACAAATAGCCAATGAACAGCGGTCCAAAGCCGTAACCAATCAGGTTAGCAATGAACAGCAGCACTGCCGTTGCCATCGCGCGCACACGCATGCTGACCACACCCTGGCCGATGGTGTACTGCGCCGCGATATAGCCGTACTTCACAAATCCGCCGATGATTAAGCCGATAGCAGCAAACAACAGATTCTCTGTAGTGAAGGCAAACACGTAGAACGGTACACAAAGTGCCAAACCCGAGGCCGGCACCCAGGCGATCGCGCCCGGATGTTTCTGGTAGATTTTGGTGGCAAGCCACCCTGTCGCAAACGTACCAAGCGCAGCGGTCAAGGCCACCGGCGTATTGATCCAAATCGCCGCCTGGCCGGTGGAGATTTCGTGGGTGCGGACTAAAAAGATGGACTGGAACGATGAGATGCCATAGCCACAGAATGCAGCGATAGTGGCGCCCGCCGTCATCAGCCAGAACGCAGGCTTTGTCGTTAGTTCTCGTACCGCCTCACGCATAGTCACCGGCTCGGACGACTGCGTGCCTTTGGGGTCAGTAAACCCGCGTGGCGGCTCTTTCACCGTGAGTTTAAACACCAGCGCAATCAATACGCCGGGTGCGCCAACCACAATAAACGCGGTACGCCAGCCAAATTCGTCGGTGACCCAGCCACCGATCAAGTTTGCAAACATACCGCCGAGGGTCACGCCCATGGCGTAAACACCAAGCGCCTGGGATCGCTCGCGCGGCGCATAGTAGTCGGCAATCAACGAATTGGCCGGCGGCGTGCAACCGGCCTCGCCTATGCCCACTCCAACGCGACACATCAAGAGCACCCAGAAGGCACCAATGGTCACCGAGCCGATCGTAATGTCAGTGGCGAGCCCACACAGCACTGTCATTAGCGACCACAGCGCAACGCACACGGTCATAATCCAGACGCGGTGCGCAGCGTCTGCGTAACGCGCCAATGGTATGCCCACTATGGTGTACAGCAACGCGAAACCAAAACCCGTGAGCAGACCAAACTGGGTGTCAGAAATACCCAGCTCAGGCACAAGGTCAGGACCGACCACGGCGAGCAGGCCGCGGTCGACAAAGTTCATGATGTAGATAAGCGTTAAAGCGGCGAGCACATAGGTTCGGTACTCCTTGCTACCAAACCCCTCAACCTGAGCGGACGCTGCGCCTTCTTCGAGGGCGGTTACTGCTGTCATAACCCACATCTTAGCTGAAGCCTGTGCCACAGGGTTAAGCGATATTCGCCAGGTGTTGGCGAACGCCACGACTGGTTAGCTCAGGTTGTTTCGAGCTCACAGTTTAAATCGTATTTTATCAATGGCTGAACCGCCCCGGGTTCACCGGAGACTCCAAATCTTAGAGGATTGGAGTAATGAGCAGAGCAAAACGATATTCCCCAGAGGTCAGGGAACGTGCCGTTCGGATGGTGCTAGAAAGCGAGGGCGACTACCCCTCCCAGTGGCAGGCGATCCAGTCGATCGCCGCAAAGATTGAGTGTTCGCCAGATAGCCTAAGAGCGTGGTTAAAGCGAACGCAGATTGGCGGAGCGGACGGGACTCGAACCCGCGACCCCCGGCGTGACAGGCCGGTATTCTAACCAGCTGAACTACCGCTCCGAATCGTCTTTCTTGCTGCGTTCAGTACAGCAAGAACTTGGTGGGTGTTACAGGAGTCGAACCTGTGACCTACGCCTTGTAAGGGCGCCGCTCTACCAACTGAGCTAAACACCCGGTCTTGCCAGCGACAGGGCTGATTTCACAGCACTCTCAATGGAGAGGCCGCGTATCTTAACCGCTGTTATCTGGCTGTCAATAAAGCCTGGTGACAAGAACGAGCTTAAAACTAACCTCGAACCGGGCCAGATACCACAAATCCCAAAATTGCCCCCACGCAGGCGATTTACCTAGCCTTGCGGCCCCTGCGCCGGCGTCGCCAATATGTCCCCAATCGCTTTCTGGTCCCTCGCCCGGCGCTCGGCTTCTTGCTCAGCCGTGCGACACACTCGCTTGGTGCGGTGCGAACCGGTCACCTTCTCTCTGGTGCAAATGAGCTTCGGCTTGGTCGGCTTGGCCCCCGCATCGTCTGCTGCAGCAACTGCCCCTCCCGCAGTTGCCGCTTGAGCCTGCGCCGTCGATCCGCTGTCCCCGCTGATCGTTTGTTCGCTGTCACCCGCTGAGCTTGTGGCGTCTTGCGAGGCGCACCCCGCAAACAACAACACTGCTACAGCTAACGCGCCCAAGCCGTTGATTTTATTACCAGTCTTAGTAGTCACTATTGGTCCAACCCTCTCCAAGGTGCACCGAGTCTACTAAGCTTAGGGGTCTACTGCACGCTAACGGCCAGCCCGTGAGACTTGCCGATCACCGTAATCACCTCGCCAAACCCGGCCTGGGCTTCGGTATCTACCGTAATATCGAGGCGACTGACGCGACCCGACAGGTGGTGTACCAAGGCCACGGCATCGCCCAGGCGATGTTCGCGGGTGCAACGACGTATGTCGAGGTGCAGGCGCACATCGCGCACGACAATCGCATCGCCCTCGTCGTTGGCGGCCTTGATATTGGCTGTGGAATTGTTGTCTTCGTCTGGATCAAACGTTCGCCACATTGGGCTCTCCAAGAACGCATCGATACCTGAATACAAATGTTCAGCGGAATAATTGCCCGCCAGCACCAAGCTTGGTGCCGCAAAGGATTGCGACTGCATACTGCTCACCTAAAAGTTGTCCCCGAGTCCGTGCTTTTAAGCTCGTCATCTTGATGAGCAAGCGCATCGTACGCATTCCGCTGCGTCAAACCGGTTAACGCGTTGGCACTATGGATACTGAACCCAAACGTAAACTGGGATTGCCAATTACTTCACAATTAGACCGCTACCCGCTGCTCAGTTGGTATGCTTGGTGGTTCGCTTATTGAGTTTTGGCCACCAAATCGACATGAACTTACCCCAGAGCAACGACACCGGCCTAAGCCCGGATTGGTACATAAAAGGGCTTGGGCACACCTCAGCAAGCTCCCAGATCGAGGTGGCCGGTGTACCCATCCACTTTGAAACCTGGGGTGACAGCGACAAACCCGGTGTGGTGCTTATTCATGGCAGCAACGCACACCGGGACTGGTGGCGCTTTGTGGCGCCCGTGCTGGCGGATCAGTTCCGGGTGGCGGCCATCGATCTGTCCGGCAACGGTGACAGCGGCTGGCGCGAGCGCTATACGGGTAAGCTGTTTGCCCAGGAAGTGTACGAGGTGTGCCAGGCGGCGCATCTCGGCGACAAACCCTTCGTGGTGGGCCACAGCTTTGGGGGTTGGGTGGCCCTGCAAACCGCCTATTACTACGGTAGCGAGTTGTCTGGCGTGATCTTCAACGACTACACCGTGGCTCCGCCCGAGCGTTATGTGGAATGGGGCCTGCGCGTTGAGCGTGAGGGCGTCGACCCCAGCCGTCCCACCCGCGTGTACCCCGATGTCGAAACGGCCATGAGCCGGTTCCGGTTTATTCCCGAGCAACCCACCCTTTATCCCGACGTGATCGACTACATCGGTCGGCAGGGGCTGCGCGAGGTTGAGGGTGGCGTGACCTGGAAGTTTGACCCCGGCATGTACGACTATCTGGAGATGGGTGCCGACCAGCGCGAGCGCTTTGCCTCGGTGGCCTGTCGTTCTGCCGTTATTCTTGGTGAACTCACCGAGGATGAGGGGGCCTACGAGGGCGATTACATGCGCACGCTGTGCGCGGGTGGTTTGCCCGTGTTTGAGCTGCCCGGGTGTCACCACCACATGATGTTTGAAGAACCCGTTGCACTCGCTATGGCGTTTAAAGGCCTCATGCTGAACTGGCTGGCAGAGGACAATCGGTCGGCCATGCGCCGTGCGTTGTCTGAGGTGCTAGCCCAGGCCAGCGAGTCTGATACTAAGTCTGGTTAAGAATCCGCTCTGCGCGCCTGCAGTTGCGCGACTATGTCGCGGTGGGTCGCTTCATCCAAACGATACAGTGCCGCGCAAATTACCAGCGGCACCAGCACGGCCGCGGGCGCCCAGGTCATTAGCCCTACGATGGCGCTCATCGTCTCCGGGCTTTGCTGCGCATTCGCAACATAGCCACTGGCAGTGAGCATGGCGCCAATGGCGGCACCACCTACCCCCTTGCCCAGCTTTTGCACAAAGCTTGCGGTGGAATAAATGAGTCCATCGGCGCGGACACCATGGCGCAGTTGCGCGTACTCCACAGTGTCGGGCAGCATCGCCCAGCCGAGCACCGCAACCGGCGTTGCGCCAAGTGCTACCAGCGAACCACTGGCGAAGATGCCAAAGATCGACTCTTTGGGCATGAGGTAAAGCAGCACACAGCCCACCAGCGTTATCACAGCACCAATGTACAGCGCACGGGTTTTACCCAACTTGTCCGCAAGCCGCGGCACGCCAATCAGGCCAATCACCATGACGCTGAGTGTCACCAGAAAGTAGGTGCCGATCAAATCGGGGCGCTCAACGTAGTATTTGAAGTAGTAGGGAGTTGCCGCCGAGCGCAGCGTAAAGCCGAGCATGCCACAGCAAAAAATACCGATTACCACCCACAGATGGGGATTTTTCAGTATGGGGTTGAAGTTGAGTTCACTAACTGGGGCGCGCTGCTTGGCGCTGTTGGTTTTATCGAACTCACGCGCGCTGTGGGTTTCTTCCGCGGACGCAAAGGATACCCAAATCAAACCAATCGCAATCACAGCAAACAACAACATGGTCTGTTGATAGCCCCGGGCTTCGCTGTCAGCCAACCCGACCAGCCAGGGCATGCCCGCGCTTACCAGTAGCCCACCACTAAAAGCACAGCCCATGCGCACAGTAGAGAGTGTAGTGCGCTCATCGTAGTCGTCGGTCATGCGCGCGGTAAGTGAAGAATACGGCAGGCCCACAATGGTGTACGCAATACCAAAGCCAATGTAGGTGACGTAGGCCCAAACCAGCTTGCCGGTGGCGGAAAAATCCGGAACCGTAAACACAGCGACTGCAAACGCACCGAGCGGCACCGCACCGAACAACAGATACGGGCGCATGGGGCCCCAACGCGAGCGCGTGCGATCCATCATCATACCCATAAGTGGGTCGGTAACGGCATCGATAACGCGTGCAACAAAAATCACCCAGCCCGCAGCCAATGCACTAATACCAAACACGTCGGTATAGAAGTACATGAGGTACGTCATGGAGCTGATAAAAAACAGGTTTATACCGAAGTCACCCAGACCGTAACCCCAGGTACGGGCACGGCTGAGTTGGCGCAAGCTCTGCGTACTAGCCTGTGCCTGCGACGGTGTGTGTGCCGCAGCGCCTGGTGGGCTCGTACTCATCAGATCGCCTGGGCGGTTTCGAGTGCGGCAATGTCTGCCGGGCTAAAGCCAAACTGCGCAAGTATCTGCTGGGTGTGCTCGCCCACATCGGGAGCCGCGCGCACAAACGCCTCTGGGTGCGGAAAGCCCGACAGATTAATCGGCGAACGCACGAGCGTCACGTCGCCCAGCTCCGGGTGCGGTGCGGGTTGCGCCATTTTCAGATGCTGTACCTGCGGGTCGTCAAACGCCTGGCCGATGCTGTTGATCGGGCCACAGGGCACGCCGGCAGAGTTTAGTCGCGTAACCAATTCCTCAATGCTGAACGTTTGCGTGACGGCTGCGAGTGCGGGTTTCACCAGGTCGCGCGCCTTCGCGCGATCGCGGGCCGTCGCGAAGCGCTCATCTGCAAACAATGCTTCCGCATCAAGCGCAGCGCACAGCCGCTCCCACATGCGTTGCGTGGGGGCCGCGATGTTCACCAGCCCGTCGTTGGCCGGATACGTACCCATCGGCGCTTGCGTTGGGTGATCGTTGCCCTGGGGCTGGGCCACCTCACCACGCATGGTGTAGCGCGCGCCCTGAAAGTCGAGTTTGCTCATCATGCCTTCAAGCAGTGAGGTGTGTACCCACTGGCCCTCGCCCGTGCGCTCGCGATGCAGCAGTGCAAGCAATATGCCCTGCCCCAGAAACATGCCGGCTGTGGTATCACTAATAGCAATGCCTACGCGCGTAGGTGCGCTTTTTTCATCCCCGGTTACGCTCATCAGCCCGCTCATGCCCTGAACGATTTGATCCACACCGGGGCGCTCGCCATAAGGGCCGTCCTGCCCAAAGCCAGAGATGCTGGCGTAAATGAGCTTTGGGTTATGTTGTTTTAGGGTGTCGTAATCAATGCCAAGGCGATGCTTCACATCGGCGCGAAAGTTCTCCACAACGACATCTGCCTGAGTAACCAGGCGCAGGTACGCGGCGTAGCCGGCTTTGGTTTTGAGATCAATCGCCAGACCCTGCTTGTTGCGATGCAGGTTTTGTTCATCCGGGCCACGACGACCACCAGTGATAGAGCCACTGCCCGGCGGCAGTTTTTGCTCCACCTTTATTACCGTAGCCCCCCAGTCGGCAAGCAGGCGCACGGCGGTTGGCCCGGCGCGCGCAATCGTCATGTCGAGCACAGTCAGGTGCGATAAAGGCTGCGGTGCAGACATTCGGGGTTAGCGCCCACCACGTATTAATCGACCCGGCAGCGCGTCGGTGGCCTGCCCATTTTCATAGGTCACCTCACCCGCCACCATGGTGGCGATGTAGCCGTCTGCCAGTTGCTCAAGGCGAGCGCCGCCAGCCGGTAGGTCATTAACAATGCGTGGTGCGCGCACCCGCAGGTTGTCGAAGTCGATCAGGTTAATGTCGGCGCGCATGCCCGGCGCAATTACACCGCGATCGTTAAGCCCCACTGCACGCGCGGTGTCTCTGGCTTGTGCCTTAACCAGGGTGGGCACATCAATCAGCTCGCCCCGTGTGCGGTCTTTGCCCCAGTGCGACAACAGATAAGTGGTGTAGCTGGCATCACAAATCGTACCCACGTGCGCACCCCCATCACCCAACCCCATGACCGTATTCTCCGACAAGATCATGTCGCGGCAGCAGTCGAGGTTGTTTTCGTGGTAGTTGGCAAAGGGGGTGTACAGCATTTGCCGGCCATCGAGTTCTAGCATGGCGTCGTAGGTGTAGGCCCAAACGTCTTGCCCCGCCGCGCTCGCCCTGGCGGCAACGCTGTCTTCAGGAGCAGGCTCGTAATCCGGCGGATCGCCCAGCACCCACACCTTTTCAAAGTCAGCCATTATTTGCGCAAACAGTTTGAAATTTGGAGTGGGCTCTTCAGCCAGCAGCGTCGCGCGCACCTCGGACTTCTTCATTTCTGCCACGCGCTGCGCAAGCGGCAGGTGGCGTAACTTTGTTTTGTAGGTTGGATGCGTAACAAACGGATGCACGCTGCCGGTTAGCCCCAGCAAGATACCAATGGCACGTGGCGCAACCTGACCGCGCATTATCGTGCCGCGTTCAACGGCACCATCAATCTTGCCGAGCAACTTGCGCCAGCCGTGCGGCGAAATGCCCTGCGCCAGCGAAATAGACATGGGCCGCGTGCTTTCGCGCGCCATGGTTTCCAGCAGATCAAATTCGCTGTCCAGCGCTTCGAAGTCGCTTATGAGTTCAATCACACCGCAGTTGGCGTCCCGCACACCGGCGGCAATGCCGAGCAGCTCCGCACGTTCGGCGGTGAGTGATGGTGTGGGATCCCCCGTGCTCGACTTGTGGTTGAGCGTGCGCGAACTTGAAAAACCCAGTGCCCCGGTTTTTAGTGCGTCAGTGGTAAGCGCGCGCATCTGTCTAATGTCGTCTTCGGTGGCGGGCTCACGATCGGCGCCGCGCTGTCCCATCACGTAAACGCGCAGCGCGCCATGGGGCATTTGGGTGCCAATGTCCATGTCGAAGCGGCGCTGCTCGAGCGTGTCGAGGTAATCCGGAAAACTCTCCCAGTCCCAGCTCAGGCCTTCATGCAACGCAGCGCCAGGAATGTCCTCAACGCCCTCCATTAGCTGCACCAGCATGTTGTGGTCAGTGGGTCTAACGGGCGCAAACCCCACACCACAGTTGCCCACCACTACAGAGGTAACACCGTGGTGCGATGAGGGCGCCATGCGCTCCGCCCAGGTGGCTTGACCATCGTAGTGGGTGTGAATATCAACGAAACCGGGTGTCACCAGAGCACCGTCGGCATCAAGCTCGAGCGTGGCGGCACCGCTTAAGTTACCTACCTCGGCAATCAGACCATCCTTTATACCCACGTCGGCCGTACGCGCCGCGCCGCCCGTGCCATCAACTACCTGGCCACCTCGAATCAGAGTATCGAAGCTCATGGTTCTCTCCTCCCAGCTCATTCACCGTCTGGCCCTAGTTTATCGCACTCTGGGCCTTTGGTTTTCTACGGTAGCGTTTGGCAGGTTCGCTGTGCCGGAGTAGTGTTGGTGATGAGCAAACTTTACAGGCCAGGAGCGGCGCGATGAAAAAGGCAGTGGTATTACTTGTGGTGCTAATTGCAGGCTGGTGGGGCTTCTCGAAACTCACTGCCCCCACGCCCCATCCGCACATTCTCGATGCCGCCACCCGCACCGCCACAACCAGCGGCGCGGTGGTTGGCTTTGTGGATGCGCTTGGCAGCCACGCCTGGATGGGCATTCCCTTCGCCGCCCCACCCGTGGGCGAGCTGCGCTGGCGTGCACCCCAACCGGCACCCTCCTGGAGCGGCGATCTGCAGGCACTCCAGGCCGGCAACCTGTGTCCGCAATACGCCTCCCAACTAAGCGGCGACGGTGATGAGCCCACCGGCGGCATCACGGGCGTGGAAGATTGTCTGTATTTAAATGTGTGGGCCCCGGCTGGGGCTGAAAACCTGCCGGTCATGCTGTGGCTGCACGGTGGCGGCAACAGCATTGGTCACGGCGGCAGCTACAGCGGTGATGCGCTGGCAAGCCAGGAAAACGTGGTAGTGGTCACCATCAACTATCGACTGGGGCCACTGGGCTGGTTCTCGCACCCGGCGCTTGCAAATGGCGACGCACTCGATGACTCCGGCAACTACGGTACGCTCGACGCCATTGCGGCACTCGAATGGGCGCGCGACAACATTGCAGCCTTTGGCGGCAACCCCAACAGCGTCACCCTGTTTGGCGAATCGGCAGGTGCGGCTGACACCCTCGCACTAATGGCCTCGCCAATTGCCAAGGGATTGTTTCATCGCGCTATTGTGCAAAGTGGCGGGTTTCGTACCAGCTCTCTCGCCACCGCGCAAAACTTCGTCGACGATCTGGCATCCGGGCACGCGTTTAGTTCGCGAGAAGTCGTAAATCAATTGCTGGTGCGCGACGGCACCGCCCCAAACCGCGATACCGCGAAGTCGCAACAACAAGACACCAGCAACGCCGAGCTTAAATCTTATCTGTACAGCAAAACGCCGGAAGAAATTCTGGCAGTGTACGACGGCGGCGGCTTCGGCATGATCAACTTTGTGCAACTCGTGGCCGATGGCCATGTGTTGCCGAAGGAACCTGCAGAACAAATTTTTGCAAGCGCCGACACCTACAACGCCGTGCCCGTCATTCTCGGCACCAATCGTGACGAGACCGCGCTGTTTATGGTACGCAGCCCGCAGTATGTGGAAAATCGTCTGGGCATCTTTCCAAAACTCATTGATGAGTCGGTGTACCTCACCGATGTGCGCTACGGCAGCCTGGCGTGGAAAGCCCGCGGCGTGGATGATCTGGCCCGCCTCATGACCCGCAATCAACCCGATTCCGTCTTTGCCTACCGCTTCGACTGGGACGAACAAGGCAGCGTGATGGGGTATGACTTGTCAAAAGCACTGGGTGCCGCCCATGGGCTGGAAATTGCCTTTGCGTTTGGCAGTTTTGAGGGCGGCATGGGGCTGAGTTATTTGTACCCGCAAACCCCACAGCGAGACGCATTGGCCAACAGCATGATGGGTTACTGGGCCAACTTTGCGCGCACCGGCACGCCTGGTCGCGGTAGCTCCGGTGAAGAAGTGCAATGGACGCCCTGGGGTAAAAACGACCAGCGCATGATTATTCTCGATACCGTGGCGGACGCCGGCATTCGCATGAGCGACGAAGAAGTCTCAACGGCCAGCGTAAAGGCGGCATTAGCGACAGACACTCTGGTCGCAAGCACGCGGCAACGCTGCCAGCTCTACGTGCAAAACTTCACGCGCGGCGGTGGCTTTGACAAAGCAGAGTACGACGGCTTTGGGGCCGAAGGCTGTGCGGCGTTTGATCCGCAAGAGTTTGCGTTTTAGGTGATACGAGGCTTCCCGCCACTTCTGTCGAGACCTTCGGTTGCAGCCGCTATTTCGGGTAGTGCTTGTGTTAGTAAACGGATTTACCAGGCAGGTACCGCTGGCGCTGCTGTACGTTAAATTTTAGTTCTAGCGTGGCTAAACCACGTAAGAAGCTGTGTGGCACATGAGAAAATTTCTCTTCAGGGTTGGCTACCCGTATGTCTTTTAATCGCTTGAGCAATATAACAAAAGTGGAATATAACTCCTGGCGGGCCAAAGCAGCACCAGGGCAGTGATGGGGGCCGGAGCCGAAGGCTAAATGAGCGCCTGGTTTCTCTCTTTCTAAGTCAAAAAGTTCGGGCTCGTTGAACACGTCTTCATCTCGATTGGCTGAAGCGTAACCCAGTAAAATAGTGCTGCCTTTGGGGATGGCAACATCGCCGATCTGCGTATCTTGGGTTGCAACCCGGAACAGGTGCAGAACCGGCGTTTCAACACGTAGTGCCTCTTCAATAAAATTCCGAATCAATTCCGGCTGGGCTTGCAATTTTTCGATACTGCCCGGATTTTGAAGTAGCAACATCAGTGCCGAGCCAAGAGCGTTGGTTGTGGTTTCGTTGCCTCCAGTTAGCAGCTGGTCTAATAAATCTTGCAGCTCGAACATAGTAAGCGGTCGAGGCTCAGCATCTGGGTCCTCCAAAATAGTGGCGTTGGCAAGATCCGTTATGATGTCATTCTCTGGTTGCTGCTGCCGTTGATGGATAACGCTGGCAAAGAAATGTTGTGCTTCCACGACTTGTTTACCGCACTCCAAAGCCTCGGTTTCATCGGTAAACCCGCCGCCGGGAGCCAACATGGCATCAGACCAACGTTTGAGGTCCCATATTCGATCTCTTGGAACACCGAGTTGGTCGGCAATGACCGTACAGGGTAGTGGTACGGTATATTCCTTTACAAAGTCGCAATGGCCTCGGTCAATAAAGCCATCAATCAAGTCGTTGACCACTGTCTCGATGTAGCCGGTCATTTCTCGTATGCGCTTTACGCTAAAGGCATGATTGATGAGTTTCCGGTACTTGGTATGCACCGGTGGGTCTGTCCGTTGCAAGGTGGATGTTCTGGCCCAACCATTATCTGCTCGGTAGGTTTCCGCAACACTTCGAGATGTACCGCGGTCCGGTTGGTGTTTGTAGATGTCGTTGGAGAAAAGTTCTGGATGCTTCTTAACGTAACGCAGGTCGGTGTACCGAGATACGTAGTATCCCTGCAACTCGGGCATGAAATATACGGGCCTCTGCTCACGTATGGATTTGAGATAAGGAAAGGGACACTCCCGGGTTTGGTCATCCAGTAAGTTAAATTCCTCCAACGCCGGCGTGACATTAGTACTCATCCTGTTGCTCTGCTAGTTGCCAAACCCAAACACTAGCGGGAGCTAGAGGTTCGTACAATCTGTGTTGCTTTGGTCAGTTTGAATCGATTCGAATCGCCTGTGCGGGACACACTTGCGCTGCTTCACGCGCATGTTGCTTCTGTTCGTCTATGGTCAGATCGGTGACGATCAGATCCGGATCCCCCGAGCTGGTTCGCTGGAACAATTCCGGGTGATTGTAGTAGCACTCCCCGGAGCGAATGCAGAGGTCTAAATTGATGGTTAGTTTGGCCGGTTCTGTCATTGTTCGCATCACCTCATTCTGTCTCGCTAGTGACGCACCCACAGCTCATTGGGCGAACGAAATCCACCTGAGTCTATGGAAGGTGAGGTAATTCCTGGATGGTCCCTGTCTCTGGGCTGGGGGGTTCCCAGCGCCTCCAGCAGCTTTTCACAGGCAATCTGTGATTCTTGCCGCGCCATCGCGTAACCCATGCAAAAATGCTGGCCAATGCCAAAACCGAGGTGGCCTGGCTTATTGTCCTTGTAGCGTCCGGAACGATTCTCTCGGCCCATGTGCAGATCGTCTCGATGGATATCAAACTCGTCGGGGTTTTTGAAAACGCGCTCATCCCGGTTGCCTGCCCCGAGGTACAACACCACGCCAGCGCGCTCGGGCAAGACCGACTTGCCGATCACCAGTTCTTTGGTTGTGAAACGAAATTGGGCGTGAACCACCGCGTCGTATCGCATCATTTCGGTGAACACAGATTGCCAGAGCTCGGGGTCTTTCTTTGTATCAGTGAGTTGATCCGGACGGGTGTACAGCATGTGGTACCACATATTGGCGATGGCCTTGTCGGTGGTGTCGCCACCCGCTGCCAGCAACAGCGCGACAAACCCCTTGATCTCTTCTGGCGTCATACGGCTACCGGCCATTTCGGCGTTGCAGATCCGCGACAGCAAATCTTCACCGTCTTTGCCGGTTCGCTGCTCGATCAACGGATCCAGGTAAGACCACATTTCATTACGGGCCCTGATGCCTCTGGCCAGGTGTTCGCCACCAAAGCCAAGACCTGCAATAAGTGCTTGATACCAGCCAACAAACCGCTCTTCATCTTCCCGAGGTAGGCCCAGCATGTTGGAGATGACTCTGATCGGTAGTTGACTTGAATAATCAGCCACCAGATCAAACTCAGGCTTGCTCTGCAGGCTGTGGACCAATTCTTCAGCAATCTGATGAATCATCGGGACAAAGCTGTCGAGCTTCATACCAACAAACTGGCCTGCGACTATGTTGCGCAGCCGTCGATGTTCATTACTGTTGCCGTACTCCAGAATGTTTGGCCCAAAGACGTGCGACGTACCAAACTTGTAAGGGCCATCGGGACGGTACTGGGCACGGTCAAATCCATCGTTGTTCTGAAACGCATCGTCAATGTCCCTGTAGCGCGACAGTATCCAGCGATTGTGGAACCGATCGTGAAATACCGGATGGTGATCCCGCAGACGTTTGTAGAGCGGGAAGGGATCACGCTGAAACTCAACACCATCAAACTCCCGTGGGTCGATCTCATTGGGTAGCGATGGGCGTTCTGTGGCTTCAGACATGCGACAACCTCACGAACTATGGAGTGTCTTTAACTTAGCCTTAAGTTGCGGCGATGCCAAGCCTGAACAGGGGGGCACAGTCTTGCGAGGCCCACTGTCGAAGACGATGAGAACTCTGGTCTTTGGGCCTATCGCCATCGCCCAGCGGTTTGGCTATCCTATCCTGAGCCTCGCTCTTCCAGTTGCTCTACTGATCGAGTACGTCTATGCGCTGGCTGGGTTACTTACCTAATGGTGTGTTTGGTTAGCCAAGGCTGTCAGCTCGATCCACAGTGCAACTCAATGTCTTTATTAGCGTCCTGAGTATAGTGCGTGATCAGGTTGCTCCTTTTGGAGGCGTCATAGGCAATTGTTCGCGTGCGCTGCTCTCTTTGAAGACGTAAAAATTCGACCGTGGCGTCGAAGTGTTTGCTGATCTTTGGATTGGTTGATCGGAGTCTCTCTAGCTCCTCCACCAAGGCAACGGATATCCCTGCGACCTGGATTCTTAGCATGAGGTGGTCACTCTGGGTGCTTGCTGGCATCAGCTTTGCAGCCTCTAGTCCGTACGTCCAATGCTCGAGCTTATTGCTCAACGCTTCGTCTAGCAGCGGTATTGCTGGACTGTTGAGCCACAGCGCATCGCGCAGCTTCAATTCAGAGACACGGACCGCTTCAATGACACACTGCAGCTCGGTTCTGACCAAGGTTAAACCTACGGGAGAGATTCCGGAAAAATTCAGCCCGATCCGAATGTTCAGATCCACTGATACCTTTGCAGTTGAAGAGTCCAATCGGTACCTCTGGAGGCAGCGGAATTTTTAGGTCGTCAGTACAGTAATTTACCAGAACGCCATGCACAGGTCGCGTTAAGCGCGGTCAGAGCGTCTATATCCAACCGTCCAGATCCAACCGTCCAGATCC